>CAZCDJ010000027.1:0-17146 GCA_964497655.1 uncultured Oscillospiraceae bacterium
GTCAGCTTCTCCGCGTAGTCCACGCCGTCCAGCTTGGGGCAGCCCACCAGCGTGATGCGGCCGCGGATGAACCTCTCGTGGAAGGCCGCGTAGGCGTAGGCGGTGCAGTCCGCCGCCACCAGCAGCTTCGCCCCGTCAAACCAGGGGGCGTTCACCGGCGCCAGCTTGATCTGCACCGGCCACTGGGAGAGGCGGCTCACGCTCTCTGTCTGCGCCGGGGCGCTGCCGCAGCTACACTGGGACTCCCCGTGCTCAATGCGCCGGGACTGGGTGCCGGGGCAGCCGCAGGCCAGCGGCTTGGGAGCCGGAGCCGCCTGGGCGGCCTTCACCGCCGCCTCGTCAAAGGCCGCCGCCTCCCGCTCCGTGAAGGTGATGGCGCCGGTGGGGCACTCGGGCAGGCAGTTGCCCAGCCCGTCGCAGTAGTCGTCCCGCAGCAGCTTTGCCTTGCCGTCCACCATGCCGATGGCGCCCTCCTGACAGGCGGAGACGCAGGCGCCGCAGCCCACGCATTTGTCCTCGTCGATGTGGATAATCTTTCTTATCATAATGGTTTACCCCTTTCACAGTTGGCGTACTTGCGTTTACAGCCTTAGTATAGTAGAATATTTGCAACAAGCCTGTTGGAAATACAACGAGGTGAGTTTTTGTGCGGGAGGATTTTGGGGTGCTGAAGCGCTCGCCCCTGTTTGCCGGGCTTGCGGACGGTGAACTGGAGGCGGTGCTGGCCTGTCTGGGCGCGCGGTGCGAGAGCTACGGGCGGGGGGACAGCCTGCTGCGGGTGGGGGACAGCCCCCAGGCGGTGGGGCTGGTGCTTGCGGGTAGCGTCTTTGTGGTGCAGGAGGATTACTGGGGCAACCGGGATTTGCGGGAGCGGATTTTGCCGGGGCAGATGTTTGCGGAGGCCTTTGCCTGCGTGCCCGGTGCGGTGATGGACGTGTCGGTGGTGGCGGAGGAGCCCAGCCGGGTGCTGTGGCTGAATGTGGCGCGGGTGCTGCACACCTGCCCCGGTGCCTGTGCCCATCACAGCCGCATGATCTCCAACCTGCTGTCGGATCTGGCGGCGGGCAATCTGCGCTTTGGGGAGAAGCTGACCCACATCAGCCGCCGCAGCACCCGGGAGAAGCTGCTGTCCTATCTGTCGGCGGAGGCCCGGCGGCAGGGCGGGGCGGAGTTTTGCATCCCCTTCAACCGGCAGCAGCTGGCGGACTACCTGTCCGTGGAGCGCAGCGCCATGTCGGCGGAGCTGTCCCGGATGCGCCGGGACGGCCTGCTGGACTACGAGGGAAACCGATTCCGGCTGAAATGAGCGGAGAGCAAAGCCGCCGGGACGGCAAAAGGGCGTCACCTTACGGTGACGCCCTCGCGTTAGGATGCTTTAGTAATTCTCGCGGACGTAATCCATGCCGGCCTTCAGAGCGGCAACGTTGCCCTCCAGGAAGCGGGCCTTCTTCTCGCCCAGCTCAATGCGGATGGCCTCGATCACGGTGTCCATGTCGATGACTTCGGGCTTCTTGGCCACATACGCGCCCAGGAACACCACGTTTGCGCCCTTGGTATTGCCGATCTTTTCGGCAATCTCGTTGCAGGGCACATACACCACCTCGCAGTCGGTGCGGTTGGACTTATCCTCGATGATGCTGGAGTTCACCATCAGCAGACCGCCGGGCTTCACCATGTTCTCAAACTTCAGCATGCTGGGCAGGTTCATGGCCAGCACGGTGTCGGCCTGAGAAATCAGGGGAGAGGCCACGGGCTTGTCGGAAACGACCACGGAGCAGTTGGCGGTGCCGCCGCGCATCTCCGGGCCATAGGAGGGCAGCCAGGAAACGTGCTTGCCGGCTTCCATGCCGGCTTCGGCCAGGAACTTGCCAATCAGCAGCATACCCTGTCCGCCGAAACCTGCGAATATGCACTGTTCTTTCATTTGCTCTCGGCCCCCTTATCCTTGTAGACTCCAAGCGGGTAGTAGGGAAGCATATTTTCCTCCAGCCAGCCCAGCGCTTCCACCGGGCTCAGGCCCCAGTTGGTGGGGCAGGTGGAGAGGACTTCGATGATGGAAAGGCCCTTGCCCTCCATCTGGTAGGAGAACGCCTTGTTGATGGCCTTCTTGGCCTTGATGATGTTGGCGTTGGTGTTCAGCGCCACGCGCTCGGCGTAGTAGCAGCCGGGGATCTCCGACAGCATCTCGCACACCCGGAGGGGAGCGCCGCACCAGGCCTCATCCCGGCCGTAGGGGGAGGTGGTGGTCTTCTGACCAACCAGAGTGGTGGGAGCCATCTGGCCGCCGGTCATGCCGTAGATGGCGTTGTTGATGAAGATTACGGTGATCTTCTCGCCGCGGTGAGCGGCGTGGACGATCTCGTTGGTGCCGATGGAGGCCAGGTCACCGTCGCCCTGATAGGTGAACACGCAGGTGTCGGGCAGGCAGCGCTTGATGCCGGTAGCCACAGCGGGGGCGCGGCCATGGGCGGCCTCGTACATATCGCAGTTAAAGTAGTTGTAGGCGAAAACGCTGCAGCCCACAGGGGCCACGCCCACCACGTTATTCATGAGACCCTTTTCCTCAATGACCTCAGCCACCAGACGGTGCGCGATACCGTGGTTGCAGCCGGGGCAGTAGTGGAAGGGGACATCGGTGAGCATTTTGGTTTTTTCAAATACGACCGCCATTAAAATTCCCTCCTCATCTCAAGCAGCTTTTCGACAATTTCCTCGGAGGTGGGCATATGGCTGCCGTAGCGTCCGTAGAAATCGACCTTCTGCTCGCCATTGATCGCCAGCTTTACATCCTCCAGCATCTGGCCGGCGTTCAGCTCCACGTCCAGCACAGCCTTGACCCCGGGGGCAACGGCCGCGTCATGCACGGCGTCATACGGGAACGGCCAGAGGGTGATGGGGCGCAGGAGACCCACGTTGACGCCCTGATCCTTCAGGTCGTCGATGGCGCTCTTGCAGATACGGGCCACGGTGCCGAAGGCGGTGATGACAATCTCGGCGCCCTCCATGTTATAGGCCTCGTAACGGATCTCGTTCTTCTCGATCTCCCGGTAGCGGGCCTGCAGACGCTCGTTCAGGGAGTCCAGCTCCTCCACGGTGATGTAGAGGCTGTTGACGATGCTGCGCTGGGGCTTCTTGGTCAGGTCGGTGCCGTTGGCGGCCCAGGGCTTCTGGGCGAAATCCACCTGGTATTCCTTCATCTCGGGCAGGGTAACAGGCTCCATCATCTGGCAGATCATGCCGTCGGCGGCGATGAGCACCGGGTTGCGGTACTTATCGGCGGTGTCGAAGGCGACCTCCATCATGTCGATGGCTTCCTGCACGGAGGAGGGGGCAAAGACGATCAGGTGATAGTCACCGTGTCCGCCGCCCTTGCAGGACTGGAAGTAGTCGGCCTGGCCGGCCTGGATGCTGCCGAGACCGGGGCCGCCGCGCATCACGTTCATGATAACGCAGGGCAGCTCGCTGGCGGCTATGTAGGAGATGCCCTCCTGCTTCAGGGAAACGCCGGGGGAGGAGGAGCTGGTGAGCACGCGGTAGCCGGTGCCGGCAGCGCCGTACACCATGTTGATGGCGCCAACCTCGCTCTCGGCCTGCAGGAAGCAGCCGCCGATTTGAGGCATACGCTCGGACATATACTCGGGAATTTCGGTCTGCGGGGTGATGGGGTAGCCGAAGAAATAGCGGCAGCCGGCACGGATGGCGGCTTCAGCGATCGCTTCGCTGCCCTTCATAAGAGTCAATGCCATATTCTTATCCTCCTATTCCTTCTCAATGCGGATGACGGCATCCGGGCAGGTGCGCGCGCAGGCGGCGCATGCGATGCAGGCCCCTACGTCCGTGTTCTCACTCGGGTGGTAGCCCTTCGCGTTGAACTTCGTCTTGCTCAGCTGCAGCAGGTGCTTCGGGCACGCCCGAACGCACAGGCCGCAACCCTTGCAAAGTTCTTCATTGACTGTGAACTTTACCATTGCTCTACCTCTTTTCAGATTTATATGAATTGATATAGTGCTCAGATGTAATGTGGGGGGCCCTTCCCCCGTTGGGGTGCGCGAGGATGGTTTGAAGCCCGCCCCCGTCGGGGGAGCGCGAGGCTTGGGCGGAGCCCCCTCGCATTCAAATCATCCGTTTACGAAAGAGGGTCACAGGCCCTCTTTGGTGAACGTTTCCCAGTCCCGGTGCATATAGGTTTCGATGGCCATGGGGGTGCCGATGTACTTGGGGTCGTGTCCCTCGGCTAAAAACGCGTCCAGCAGCTCCCTGCGGCCTGTGGTATACAGCACGGGAACGCCGGTGTTGATGGAGGCCTGGCGGATGATCTCGTACCCGTCCCGCAGGTCGTCCACGCCCGCCATGCGGGCCAGGTTGGTGTTGTTCACAAAGCCGGTGACCTTCTGGCGGGAATACTTCTCCATCTCCCGCATCAGATGCTCCAGCCGTTCCGGGGTGCCGGCCAGAGGCCGCCGCGTGTTCACCACGTTCAGTATCTCCACGCTGCCCGGGGGCATGGCCGCAAAGTCCTCATGGTAGCGGCCCAGGGCGTTGGCGCCGGTGGGGTCGCCCCCCACGTCAAACACCACGGTGTCCCAATCCAGAGCAAAGGCGCTGGCCACCTCGGCGGGTACGCTCAGCGCTTCCACGTTTGTGTTGGCATAGTTGGGGGAGACCAGCCGAATCTCCCGGGAACGGATCAGGTTGCCCCGGTCGGTGAGACGGAAATAGGTGTTCACCATGTCCAGGTCAATGACCTCGGTGCGCCGGCCCTCGGCGGCGGCGCGAAAGGCGAAATTCATGGCCAGCTCCGTCTTGCCGGAGCCGTAGTTGCCGATGAGGATGGTAATTTTTTTCATCAGCTTCGGGGATCCTTTCCTGAGCTTGAAGGGTGAAGGGAGCGCCGCCGGAAAAGCAGGCGCACCGTGGAAAGACCCTCTCTCTCATTCATATTGTACAATTATATTTATATCACTATGCCGCGAAATAATCAATTTATAAGGACAATTGGGAGCGGGTGGCGGAAAATTTACGGCAAAGCGTAAATATTTCGGCAAAACACGCAATTTTGCATTTTGGACGATAAAAAAAGCGCCGGACCCGTGGGCAGCCGGCGCTTTTTTTCTGGAATCAGCCCTTATACTGCTTGTCGTAATTATCCTGAATGCAGCGGACAATGGTGGAAATCACGTCGCAGGTGGGGGTGGGGATACCGTACTCCTTGCCGTAGTCGGAGATGGCTCCGTTCAGGGTGTCGATCTCGGTGCGGAACTTCTTGATGAGCATATCCTGGGCCATGGAGGGGTAGTAGTCGGAAATGTTGTCGATAATGTGCTGATGGTCCACGCGGATGAACTCGTCCGCGTCCAGATGCACGCCTCTGGCGTTGGCAATGGCGCAGCACTCGCGGATCACGTCGTGGAACAGCTTCTGGCCGAAGGGATTGGCCTCCACCTCGCCGATTTTCAGGCGCAGCACGGCGCACACGGAGTTGACGGTGCAGTTGACGGTGATTTTCTTCCACAGGAAGGGCAGCACATCCTCGCGGAACACGGCCTCGCAGCCGCCCTTGTTGTAGCAGTCCTCAAGGTGCTTGCCGGCGGCGGTGGTGACCTCGTTGTTCTCCAGCGCGCCGAAGTTCATGATAACGCCCTCGCTGGGGGTGGAGATGCAGCCTCCGGGGCCGTCCAGAGAGGTGCCGATCACGCCGGAGCCTACCATGCAGCGGCTGGCGGGATAGTGCTTCAGCAGCTTGTCATCGTTGCCGATGCCGTTAATGAGGGACACCAGCACGGTGTTGGGGCCGATGCAGGGAGCGGCGCTCACAATGGCGTTCTCCAGTTGGTTTGCCTTGGTCATGAAGATCACGATGTCCATAATGCCAATGTCGTTGGCGTTGTAAGCGGTCTTGAAGCCGGTGAGGATTTCGGTCTTGTCCGGGTAGATGGTGAACTTCATGCCGTCCCGGGCAATCTTGTCCATGTGCTCCTTGTAGGGGTCTACCAGGGTGATGTCCGCGCCGCCCTTGCGGAGATAAGAGGCGAATACGCTGCCGGCCGCGCCGGATCCGATCATTGCAAGCTTCATTGAGTGTCCCTCCTGAAATTATTTTTATTTGTCTTGCGAGCCGTGTCTGCCGCAGGTCTTGCGCGGCAGGTCGGTCACGCGGGGTCTGAATACTGGTTGGCGTAGTTGGCCTGAATGCACTCCATCTGCCAGGTGAGCGCCTGATTCACCGGGGTGGGCACCCCATAGCGCTGACCCAGACGCACCAGCGCGCCGTTCAGCACGCTGATCTCGGTTTGCCGGTGGTGCATGGCGTCCTGGGCCATGGAGGGGTAGTAGTCGGCAAGTCCCGACGCCACGTTGGCAAATTCGGCCTCCAGTGCCGGGCGCAGATCGCCCACGCCGGCGGCCTGAGCCACAGCGCAGCCCTCCTGCCACACGGCGCGCACCAGACGCTCGCCCCGGGGGTCGGACAGGGTCTGACCCACCTTCAGGCGCAGCAGGGCGCTCACGGTGTTGTAGCCGCTGTTGGCGATGGCCTTCTTCCACAGCCGGGGGCGCACGTCCTCCTCGAACACGGCGCTGCAGCCGCCCGCGTTGAAGCAGGCCTCCAGCGCTTGTCCCGCCCGGTGGGTGAGCTCGCTCCGCTCCGCCGCGCCGAAGAACATAATGACCCCCTGCTCGGGCCGGGCGGCGCACACGCCGGGGCAGCGCAGCTCGGTGCCGATCACACCCGCGCCGTACATGATGCGGCTGCGGGGGACATATTTAGATAAGGTGTCGTCGTTGCCCAGCCCGTTTTGCAGGGAGACCAGCACGGTCTCCGGTCCCACGCACTTCATCACGTCCGGCATCACGTCGTCGTTCTGGGTGGCCTTTACCATTAGAATAACAAGGTCCATTTCCGGCAGCTCCGCCGCGCTCCCGGCGGTGTGGAAGCCGGTGATAAGGCGCTCCCCCTCCGGGGTCACGAAGGTCATCCCCTCGCCGGCGGCCTTTTCCAGATGGGCCGCGTACCGGTCCACCAGATACAGCTCCGCTCCGCCCAGCCGCAGGTAGCAGGCGAATACGCTGCCAGCCGCGCCGGAGCCGATCATCGCTATTTTCATATCCGTCCCTCCCTGTCGCCCCGCCGAAGCGGTGCGCTGACGGGCGCTTTTGCGCCAAGTGCATCCACTGTAGCACATCCCGGGGAAATTATCAAAAGCTGAGCACGTTATATTTCTGTCAAAATACATAATCCCTGTGGAATCGGGGAAAACACCCTTGTTTCTTTATCTAAAAATTCACAATCATCCGGATTTTGCACTTCTTTGTCGAAAACGGACTTCCCGTTTCATGCATTAACGCCAAAAACAGTCCCAGATGTTGTAAACGTTTGGTTCCGGTTAAAAAGTATGTGAAATTTTATGCAATATGACGCCCATAACCCAATCGCGCACACAAATTTTGTATGGTTATCCAAAGTGATTTTTATTTGAAACAAACGCCCCTCGTGATGTATAGTTGCCCGTATAACCCCGGTATTCCTGCGTTTGGAGAGTACGCAGGGACGCCGCGTCCGCGCTGGGGGAAACCTTGGCACGGGTGAAAGAGTAAGAGAGAAGTCTAAACTTGAGAGAGAGGTAATCCGATTGAAAAACAAATCCCAAATGGTGCGCGGCACCTGGGCTGCGGGCTTCACCGTTGCGTCCGTGTGGTTCGGAACACACGTAGGCGGCGGCTTTGCCACCGGCAACCAGATCATTCAGTATTTCGTGCAGTACGGCTGGACCGCCGCGCTGTTCCCCCTGCTTTCCATGGGTATGCTGGCGTACACCATCTATGTCATCATGAAGTTCTGCCGCATGAGAAACATCGACAACTACAAGGACGCCTACTGCGCCCTGTGGCACCCCTATGATAAGATGGAGCTTACCTTTGAGGTATTCTACTTCATCATCATTCTGGCCGCCATGGCCTCCGCCATTTCCGGCGCGGCCTCGCTGCTGGAGGTCAACCTGGGGCTGAACTACTACATGAGCTGCATCCTTGTGGCGATCATTCTGATCGTGCTCTCCATTTTCGGTGTGAAGCTTATCATTGCGGCCTCCACGGTGCTCTCCATCCTCATTCTCATCATGACCGCTGTTCTGGTCATCTGGGGCCTGGTGCTCAATCCCGGCGGATTTGACCCCGCCGCTCTGGCGCTCAAGACTCCCGGCGTCGCTTTCTGGCGCGGCGTTTTGATTTACGCCGGCTTCCAGTGCGTGTCCATCCCCGCCATGATCTCCGCCGCCACCACCCTGAACGGCAAGGGCGTGCGCAGAGCTGGCATCCTGGGCGGACTGATGAACGGCGGCGCGCTGGCCCTCTCCGGCCTGATGCTGCTGGGCTGGTATCCCCAGATTCTGGCTGCCGACGCCACCAAGCTCCCCAACCAGTTCGTGGTGTCCTCCCTGGGCGTGAAGTTCATGGCCATCGCCTATTCCGTGCTGCTGTTCTGCGCCTTCGTGTCCACCTGCATCACGCTGGTGTACACCATGATCAACCGCTTCGAGGGTCGTTTCCTGCCCAAGACCATCCCCAGCGTGAAGGCAAGACGCATCATCCTGGGCGTCATCATCATTGTGGTGTGCATGAGCCTGTCCTTCGTGGGCCTCAGCAACCTGATCAAGTACGGCTACGGCTACGACGGCTACATCGGCCTGTTCTTCATCATGATTCCCACCATGATTATCGGCACCATCAAGAACAAGCGCTATCTGGCCGAGCATCCCGACGCGGAAAAGCTGGAGGATGCCGAGTATATCGACGACATGGTCCCCGAGGCGCACAAGTAATCCACGCCACACCAAGTTCAAGGCGTCATCGCTTTCGCGATGACGCCTTTTTTATCTTGTCAAAGAAAGTCTGAGGACTTCTTTGTCAAGATAGCAAGAGAGCCCCTCACGGGGCTCTCTTGCTATTCACGGCGGTGCGCCGCGGTCTATTTTCCGCCGCTTTTATCCCGCTTCACAATGGAGAAGGGGTCGGCGGTGTGGTCGGAGTAGGTGACAAAATTCAGGCTGCACCGGATGTGCTCCGCCATGGCCTGCCGGGCCAGATCGGGCAGCCGCATCTTAATGGCGGAAACAATGGCGTTGTGCTGGTGCACCACCTGACTGGACCAGGGGTTTTCGGAGTTGGGGTCAATGAACCGCACCCAGGAGCCCTGATACATGGTGAGGTGGGGGGTCAGCTCCCGGTAGTTTTCAATCAGGTATTTGTTGCCGCAGCTCTCCACAATCAGCTTGTGGAAGGGCATATCCGTCTGCTTCAGGGTGAAGCCGTCCATCTTGGGCACGGCCTTCTTAAACTCGGCGGCCAGACTGTCCAGCCGGGTGATGGCCTCATAGGAGGCCAGCTGGGCGCAAAGGGCGGCGGCCTCGCTCTCAATGGCGGAGCGGGCGGTGTACAGATCGATCATGTCGGGCATGGTCATATCCACCACATAAAAGCCGGAGGAGCCGGGGCGCTGGGTCACAAAGCCGATGGATTGCAGCTTGCTCACCGCCTCGGCCACCGGCGTGCGGGAGATGCCCAGGTCGCTGGCAAGCTGGTTGATGTTCAGCTTGGAGGCGGGGGCAATGTCCAGCACCACAATCTCGTCGTACAGAAGCTGGGTCACCACGTCGCTCAGCTTGGCGAAGGGGTTGTTTTCAAGGTAGGTCTGAAGCTTTGTCCTGTCCATATGCCCCCCTGTCCTTTCCTCTCGCGCGCCTCCCGTCGGAGGCGGCTCCGGGGCGGAAAGCATCTCAAATGCTGGCGGCCTCATTGTATCATACCGGCCCCGCCGCCGCAAGGTGAAATTGCGGGATTACGGAGCGGAAGCGGCCTCTCCGCCGTCGGGCACGGGCTCCGTGGGCGCGGGGGCGGGGGTGACGTCGGGCGAGGTCTCTCCATCCCCGTCCCCGGGGGCGGGAGAGGTCTCCGGAGCGGGGGTGGAGGCGGTGGAGCTGCCCTTGTTGCCGTAGGGCAGGCCGATGGAGGCCATGTATTCCTCCATGGTGAGGAAGGAGTCCTCGCCGCCGGCGATAGAGCCGTTGGTGCCGTACAGCTCGCCCCGCTCGTCCCGGGTGAGGATGTTCACGTTCTTCTCGGTGACGGGCTCGGAGTAGGGGTTCAGGCAGTCGTTCACCATCTGCAGCCACTCGGGCAGGGAGACGGTCACATAGGAGAAGCCGCCCACGCCGTCGGCGTAGTTGCCGGGCATGGTGTGGAAATTCACGTTCTCGCTCTTGCACAGCAGAAATTCCCGGGCGTAGAAGGCCAGATTGGCGGCGGTCAGGTCGGTGTCCACGTTCTCCTCAAAGATGTCGATAAACGTGGAGAGGTTGGCGATGTTTCCGGCGGTGAGGGTCTGCTTGGCCACGGATTTCAGGAAATCCTGCTGGCGGCCGATGCGGCCGATGTCCCCCTGACTGGGGTTGCCGGCGGGGCTGCCCGGGTTGTTCTGCCGCCAGCGGAACACCTCCATGGCCTGCTGACCGGTGAGATGCTGTTCTCCCGCGGTGTAGTGGATGTGCAGATCCTGATCCGGCGCGTCGTAGTCCATGTCGCAGGGCACGTTGTAGGTGACGCCGCCGATGGCGTCCACCAGCTGAATGAAGGCCTTCAGGTCCACCACGGCGTAATTGTCCGGGCGGAAGCCCAGAAAATCGGTCATGCCGTCCATCAGACCGTCCACGCCGTTCCCGCCGTTGTTCAGGTCCGCGCCGTAGAGGGTGTTGATCTTCTTCACGCTGAAGGGCACGTTGGCCATGGTGTCCCGGGGAATGCTCACTACGTCCAGCTTGTGGGAGACGGTGTCCAGCCGGCCGATGAGAATGGTGTCGGTGTTGGCGCCCACCTTGTCCTTGCCCACCACCAGAACGGTGTAGCAGCCGTCCTTCCGCCCGGTGCCGGAGGGCGAGGGGGAGGGGGCCGCGCCGCTGTCCGCCGGGGAGGAGGACGCAGGGGTTTCGTGGGTCTGCAGGCCGGTGTCCGTGGTGGCGGGAGGCGTTTCCCAGATCATGTAGACCGCCGCCGCCAGGGCGAACACGCAGCACACCGAAAGCGCGATGATCAGCGCGGTGCGTCTGCCCCGGCCGGGACGCTTCGGAGTTCCCACGGCCGGAACGCTCCTGCGGGGAGAGTCCTGCTTTATGTGTTTTGTATGTGTTTTCGCGGCATGCGTGCCGCCGTTTCCCATCAGTTTCAATTTGTTTGCCTTCCCATCCGCAGCATTAGGTTACTCATTATAATTGTGACGGGGCACAAGTCAAAATGTTTCTGATCTGCGGCAAAAAAGCTCCGCATTTGACACAATAATAATTGCTTATCCCCGAAGGTTCATATATAATATGACCAAACAGACGAGAGGCAGGGGGGACTGCGTATGGATGCGGCGGAAACCGGATGCATCGAGGAGCTGCGGAAGGCAAATGCCAGACTGGAGCTGGAGGTCAAACGCTACAAGGCGTTCGCGGAGCTGGTGCATGAGAGCTTTTTCGAGTACGACGCGGAGACCGGCGGGCTGCAGGTGTTCGGCGACACGCCCATGGCCAGGGAGTACGGCAGCGGCCGGAACGGCGTGCGGGTATCGCCCCACAACCGCTCCCGCTTTATGGACGTGTTTGAAAAGACCGGCGAGCGGATGGACGGGGACTTCGTGCTGGAGGACGGCAAGGGGGGAGAGCGGTGGTATCACATCGCGGCCCGGGCCATCAACGACGAGGACGGCGGCCTGAACAGGATTATCGGCACCTTCCGGGACATTCAGGCCCAGAAAACCGTGGAGTCCAACCGGGCGGCCTATGAGGCCAGACTGCGGGAAAAGGCCGTGTACGACGGCGTGACCCGGCTCTTAAACCGCAGCGCCACGGAGGAGCTGGTGGATCTGCGTCTGGCGGGCATCGGCCGGCGGGACGTGTGTCTGCTTCTGGATATTGACGATTTCAAGGCGCTGAACGACCGCTACGGGCATATGCTGGGGGATCGGGTGCTGCAGGAGGTGGCCTGTGTGCTGCGCACCTGCTGCCGCCCCTACGACGTGACCGGGCGCATCGGCGGGGACGAATTTTTCGTCATGTTCTGCGATGTGCCGGATTTGTTCGACGCGCGGGAGCGGGAACGGAAGATTCTCGCGGGAGTCCACACCATCAACAAAAAGCTGGGCGTGGAGGAGCGCATCACCGTCAGCATGGGCGACGCCCAGGTAACCTGCGACGACCAGAGCTTCACGGACGTGTATTCCCGGGCGGACAAGGCCATGTATCAGGCCAAGCTGGCGGGGAAAAACACCGTTCGCAGCTACGGCGAATAGAGAAAACAGGAGGAAACCAATATGGTTTGGGGGATTCTGACCGCTGCGGCCTTTGTGCTGTGCGCGGCAAAATTTGTGACGAAGCGCATGGGCTGTCCCAAGGCGGACAGACTGTTATTGAAGCTGCACACCGTGGGAGGAGCGGTGCTGCCGGTGGCGGCAACGGTCCACGCGGTGGGGGAGCTCCGGGGGAAAAGAGGCGGCGCGCTGGAAAGATGCACCGGGCGCGTCATGCTCCTTGGCGTGGCCGCGCTGATGTTCAGCCATGTCTTTTCCAAGCAGCTGGGCAGGGCCTGGCTCCGCATTCACCACATTGCCACGGCGGTGGTGGGGCTTTGCCTGGTTTTGCATATATTCAAAAAACCGTAAAAAAGACGACCTGTGGGCGTTGGGCTCCGCAGGTCGTTTTCTTATCCTGTTTGCTCACTCGTCCTTCTTGTTTTCCCCGTCCTTGGGGAGGAACATGAAGGTGGCGGTATTCTTCACCGCGTCCGGCTTCTCCTGCTGGGGACGGAGTTTTTTCGCCTTTGACTGGCGGTTTTCCTTGGATTCCGGCTTTTTTCCCGCCAGATACAGAATGCCCAGCACCGCCGCCGCCACTGCCGCCAGGGCGCAGCCAATGAGAATCAGCGCGGTGGGGCTGATGAGGGGCTCCTCCTCCGGGGCGGCAGTCTCCGCCGACGGGGCGGGCGAGGATGCCGGCGCGGCGGAGATCAGATCCTTTGAATATTTATACATTTCGTTGTTCTCCATGGACAGGTCGCGCAGCCCCTGCACCGTGAGCACCACCGCCCGGTCGGCGGGGAGGGGCGACTCCGGCGTGAGGGTGAAGGTGAGGCCGTCCGTGCCCTCCGCCGCCCGGAGGGGCAGAGCCTGCCCGTCGCCGGTCATCAGGGTATAGGCGCTCACCTGGTCGCCGCCGCTCACCGGCTCGCTGAACACCACGGTGACGGTACCGTCGCCGTTCACGGCGGCGGACTCCACCCGGGGCGGGGTGGTATCCGGCGTCCAGTCCTCCGGCGTCACGGTCAGCTCCACGGTGTCCCCGCCGATGGTGAGGGAGAGGGGAGTGGGCTCCCCGCTGGCCCGGTTGCTGTCCGCTGTTAGGGTGAGGCGCCAGCCCCCCTCCAGTCGCTGGAGCAGGGTGGTGAGCACGTCGCCCGCGTCGTCGGCGCCGAAGGTGTATAGCTCGCCCCCGGACATGGTGATCAGCTTCTCAAAGCCCTCCACGTCGGCTCCGGAGGAATTGATGCACATTCCGCTGACGGACACGCCGCCCCGCAGCAGGGTCTCCTCCAGCTGATCCTGGGTCATGCCCGCGTCGGTGGAATCAATGCCGTCGGAGATGACCACGGCCACCCGGCGCATTTCCTCCGTGGCGGACGCCAGCTCCACCAGCGCGCCCATGGCGGTGTAGAACTTGGTGTGCTGATCGTTGTTGACCAGGGCGTCAATGGCGGTGCGGGCCTCCTGGGCGCTTTCGCTGCCGCTGAGGATCAGGCGCACGTCGTTGCCGAAGGTGATGAGGGTGAGGGTATCCTGCTCCCGCAGACGGGCGCAGGCGTCGCTGACGGCGGCCTTTGCCGCGGCGAACAGATCGTCGGGCATGGAGGCGGACACGTCCAGCAGATAGACGTAGTAGATGCCCTGCTGGGAGCGGCCAAAGGACTGGCACCCCAGGGGCGCGCCCCCCAGCGTGGCGGACACGTCCCGCTCCGTCAGTCCGGAAAAGCTGCTGTCCCCCTCGTAGAGGTAGACGTCAATGTCCGGCATACAGAGCTGGGTCTGCTCCACGGTGAAGGCCGCGGCGGAGAGGGTGAGAGCGCAGAGGGTGAGGAGCGCGGCCGCCGCCGCGCGGAAGAGCTTCAGCATAGTTTCGCCTCCGTGTTAAACTGAAAAAAGTATAACATCCCGCTGTCGCTTTTACAATCCCGGCCTTTGCCGGGAACGCAGAACTTTTTTGTGGGAAAAAGCAAGAAACTGGCAGGGATAAATTACATATCGTGGCATTTATATCCGAATAATTGATTGACATGAAACAGGCTCGGTGTTAAGATTAAATTACCTATCACAGATTTCAGATTAATATAGTATGCGATTTTCGCGTGCCCGGTAGGGAAACGATAAAAAACATTGAGGTTAAGCCGTGAAGTTAGAAAAACGCAAGCTCAGGCTGGGAGATATTCTGGTCCAGCAGGGCATCATCAGCGAGGGACAGCTGAAGACCGCGCTGGTGGAGCAGCAGAAGGATCATAAGCGACTGGGCGATTATCTGGTGGAGAATGGCATCACCACCGATGAGGATATCGCCAACGCGCTGCATTTGCAGCTGGGCATCGAGAAGGTGGATCTGCGGGGCATCAAGATTCCCCAGGAGGTCATCTCGCTGGTGCCGGGCAGCGTACTGCGAAAGCACAACGTGCTGCCCATCGGCTTTGATGAGAGCAATTCCAACGTGCTGCTGCTGGCCATGGCGGACCCGCTGGACATGGTGGCGCAGGACGACATCGCCATCATCACCAACTTCATGATCGAGCCGCTGGTTTCCACCATGAGCGCGATCAACCAGGTTCTTGACAAATACTTCGGCACGGACGAGGCCATGTCCGCCGCCGAGCGGTACGCCCGGGAGCGGGAGCAGCAGCAGCAACAGCAGGAGGAGGCCGCGCTGGCGGAGGAGACCGAGCTGCAAAGCGCCCCCATTGTGCAGCTGGTGCGCTCCATCATCGAGCAGGCTGTGCGGCAGAGGGCCAGCGATATTCATCTGGACGCGCTGGAAAAGCAGGTACGCGTGCGCTACCGGATTGACGGCGTGCTGGCGGAGAAAATGCTCTACGACATCACGCTGCTGCCCGCCATCACCACCCGCATCAAGATCCTCTCCGGCATGGACATCTCCGAAAAGCGCAAGCCCCAGGACGGACGCATGACCATGATTGTGGACCACACGGAGTACGATATCCGCGTCAGCGTGCTGCCCTCCTCCTACGGGGAGAAGATCGTCATGCGACTGGCGCAGGCCAACGCCCTTACAAGGAGCAAGAGCGACCTGGGTCTGCGGGACTGGGAGATGAGGCATTTCGACCACATTCTCTCAAACCCCAACGGTATTATTCTTGTCACCGGCCCCACGGGCAGCGGCAAGTCCACCACCCTGTACACGGCGCTCAGCGAGCTGAACACCGAGGGCGTGAACATCATCACCGTGGAGGACCCGGTGGAGGCCAACATTCCCGGCATCAATCAGGTGCAGGTGAATCCCAAGGCCGATCTGACCTTTGCCAGCGCCCTGCGCTCCATTTTGCGTCAGGACCCGGACATCATCATGATCGGTGAGATTCGAGACTATGAGACCGCCCAGATCGCCGTGCAGGCGTCCATCACGGGCCACCTTGTGGTGAGCACCATCCATACCAACAGCGCCGCCGCCACGGTGACGCGGCTGCTGGATATGGGCGTGGAGAGCTTCCTGCTGGCGGACTCGCTGGCGGGCATCATCGCCCAGCGGCTGGTGCGAAAGCTGTGCACCGCCTGCCGTCGTCCCCGCCCCGCCACCGAGGAGGAGAAAATGATTCTGGGTGTGCCGGTGGAGCAGGAGCGCACGGTGTACGACGCGGTGGGCTGCCCCCTCTGCGGCGAGACCGGTTATTACGGCCGCACCGGCGTGTACGAGATCATGGAGGTAACGCCCAGACTGCGCCATGTGATTTCCACCCGTGGCACCACGGAGACCATCCGGGAGACGGCGCTGCAGGACGGGATGCACACGCTGCATATGTCGGCGGCGGAGTATGTGCTGGAGGGCGTGACCACCATCGGAGAGATGGCTAAGGTCTCCTTTGACTAAGCGGAAGCGGGAGGCAATATGTTTACATTCGAGCAACTGATGCAAATGGCGGTGGAGCGCCACGCCAGCGACCTGCACCTGTCCAGCGGGCGGGCGCCGTCCTGCCGGGTCTATGGCTCCATCACCCCCATGGCGGAGGAGAAGCTGATGCCGCCGGATATCGATGCCATCGCCAATGCCATCATGGGCGACCACCAGAAGCAGATTTTGGCCGAGGACGGGGAGGTGGACTTCGCCTACTCCATCAACAGTCTGGGCCGTTTCCGGGTAAACGTGTTCAAGCAGCGGGGCTCCACCGCGCTGGTGGCCCGTATCCTCAATCTGGACATCCCCAATCCTGAGCAGCTGGGCGTGCCCCAGAGCGTGGTGCAGATGATGGATAAGAAGCGGGGACTGGTGCTGGTCACCGGCGCCACCGGCAGCGGCAAGTCCACCACGCTGGCCAGCCTCATCAACATCATCAACCATAAATATACCGACCATATCATCACGCTGGAGGACCCCATCGAGTACCTGCACAAGCACGACAAGTCCATCGTGAGCCAGCGGGAGATGGGCAGCGACTCCAAAAACTACGCCAGCGCCCTGCGCGCCGCGCTGCGGGAGGACCCGGACGTGATTCTGGTGGGCGAGATGCGCGATCTGGAGACCATCTCCATCGCCATCACCGCAGCGGAGACCGGGCATCTGGTGTTCTCCACCCTACATACCATCGGCGCGGCCAACACCATCGACCGTATCATTGACGTGTTCCCGCCCTATCAGCAGCAGCAGGTGCGTACCCAGCTGGCGGACGTGCTGGAGTGCGTGGTGTCCCAGCAGCTTCTGCCCATGCGGGACGGGCACGGACGGGTGGCCGCCATGGAGGTCATGATCTCCAACAGCGCCATCCGCAACCACATCCGGGAGGCCAAGACCTTCCAGATTCCCTCGGTGCTGCAAACCAGCCGCAAGATAGGAATGCAGACCATGGACGACGC
>CAZCDJ010000028.1:0-8595 GCA_964497655.1 uncultured Oscillospiraceae bacterium
TGCCGGCGCCCAGCACCTCGATCCAGCCCTCGCCCTTGCAGGTGGGGCAGCCCTTACCGCCGCACTTGTGGCACTGGATATCCATTTCACAGCTGGGCTCCGTAAAGGGGAAGTGATGGGGGCGGAAGCGGGTGACGGTGCCCTCGCCGTAGATCTTCTCCACCACCAGGTTCAGGGTGGCCTTCAGGTCGGCCATGGTGATGCCTTTGTCGATGACCATGCCCTCGATCTGGTGGAACATGGGGGAGTGGGTGGCGTCCACCTCGTCCTTCCGGTAGACCCGGCCGGGCACCAGCACACGGATGGGCAGGGGGCGGGTTTCCATGGCCCGCACCTGCATGGGGCTGGTCTGGCTGCGGAGCATCACCCGGCTGTCCTCGTCAAAATAGAAGGTGTCCGACCAGTCCCGGGAGGGGTGTCCCTCCGGGGCGTTCAGCTTGTCAAAGTTGTACACGGCCAGTTCCACCTCGGGGCCGTCCAGCACGTCGAAGCCCATGCCCACAAAGATGTCCTTAATCTCGTCCAGCGCGATGTACATGGGGTGGCGATGACCCAGCTCCTGTGTCTCGCCGGGCAGAGTCACGTCCAGCGTCTCGGCTCTCATCCGCGCTTCCAGCATCACCTCGCTCAGAGCCTTTTTGCGGGTCTCCAGCTCGGTTTCAAGGTTTTCCCGGATCTGATTGGCCAGCTGGCCGATCACCGGGCGCTCCTCGGCGGAGAGCTTGCCCATCTGCTTAAGCAGCGCGGTCAGCTCGCCCTTTTTGCCCAGATACTTTACCCGAAGCTCCTCCAGCGCGGCGTAGTCCTGCGCCTGCTCGATGGCGGCGGCGCTCTTTGCCGAAAGCTGCTGCAGCAATTCCTTCATGGTTCCAACTCCTTCATTTAATAAACAAAAAAATAAACCCCTCGTCCCAAAACAGGACGAAAGGTTTTCCTTCCGCGGTACCACCCGTGTTCCGCTTCTCGCGGCACTCTCACGCGATAACGGGCGTACCCGCCGGGGATTGGCCGGTGCTCACGGGCGAACCAAGCGCGTACCCTGCGCCGGAGGCTCTCAGCCGGTGACCTCCGTTCTCTGCCGCGGTAAACGTGCTATTTTCCCGATCAACGCAATTTTCATTCTCAACTGGAATATACTTATAGCACATCGCGCTGCGGAAGTCAAACGATTTGACTAATTTAATTGAAGTATGTATAATGTAGCGCATGAAATGCGCGGACGCCGGGAGGGGAGAATCTCCGCCCGGGGGGTGCGGCGGCGATGAAGTGAAAACGGAGGAGCAAAGCTCATGCGGCTGCGAAGAATCGCCGCACTGATGATGACCCTCGCGCTGCTCACCGCCTGCGGCGGGCGGCAGAGCGGGGCGGAGCTGGAAGCGTTTCGCACGTCCCTTTGCGCCGCGGCACAGACCGCGCTCACCGCGGAGGTGACCGCCCGGGAGACGGATGCCGTGTCCGTCTACACCCTGGAGTGTCTCTCCACCCCGGAGGGCTGCGCCCTTACGGTGCGCTCCCCGGAGCTGATTGCCGGCGTGGAGGCCCACATGACAGAGGAAAGCTCCACGCTCACCTACGATGGGCTGCTGCTGGGTCTGCCGGAGCTGACCGGAGACGGGCTCAGCCCGCTCACCGCCCTGCCGCGCATCCTCTCCGCTTTGCGGGAGGGCTTCGTGGAGACGGTTTGGAGGCAAAGCGGCTGCCTGGCGGTGGAGCTGCTGCCGGACGACGCGCTGCGCGTCACGGTCTGGTTCGATGATACCGGAGTGCCCGCGCGGGCGGAGATCGCCGCCCAGTCGGATGGGCGGGTGCTGATTTCCTGCGAGATTACGAAATTTTCCATGGAATAGAAGGATCAAAATGGCGAACGAAGATAAACGCACCTGGGCGGAGATCGACTTTTCCGCGCTGGAACACAACTATCACGAGATCAGGCGCAAGACGCCCCAGTCTCTGTTTGCGGGACTGTGCAAGGCCAATGCCTACGGGCATGGGGCGGTGCCGGTGGCCCGGCGGCTGGAAGCGCTGGGCGCGGACTATCTTGCGGTGTCCTGCTATGAGGAGGCCCATGAGCTGCGGGAGGCCGGCATCAAGGCCAAAATTCTGATTTTGGCCCCGTCCCCGGCGTTTCTGGCGCCGGACATCGCCCGGCTGGGCGTGGAGCAGGCGGTGGGGGATATGGACTGTGCCCGGGCCATGAGCGCCGCGCTGCGGGGCACCGGCTTCACGCTGCGGGTTCATGTGAAGCTGGAAACCGGCATGGGCCGCACCGGCTTCAACGTGGCGGAGGCGGACACCGTGGCACAGGTGAGCGAGCTGCTGAGCCTGCCGGGACTGCTGGTCACCGGCGTGTTCACCCACTTCGCCGTGGCTGACGAGACGGAGCAGGAGAGCTATACCCGACTCCAGTACAGCCGTTTTCTCACTGCGGTGGACGCGATTCAGGCGCGGTCTGGCAAATCGCTGGGCATCCGCCATTGTGCCAACAGCGGCGCCGTGGTGAATTACCCGGAGATGGCGCTGGACATGGTGCGCCCGGGACTGCTGCTTTACGGGCTCTACCCGGACAAGGAGCTGGGGGGGCTGGATCTGCGGCCGGTGATGACCATTCGCACCCGGGTGAGCGAGATTACCTGTCACAAGGCGGGGGATACCATCAGCTACGGCCGCATCTTTACCTGCGAGCGGGATATGCGTCTGGCGGTGATTCCCGTGGGCTATGCCGACGGGCTGCACCGGGTGCTCAGCGGGCGGATGGATGTGCTGATTGACGGGGCGCGAGCCCGGCAGGTGGGGCGCATCTGCATGGATATGTGCATGGTGGACGTGACCGATATGCCCGATGTGCGGGTAGGGGACGCGGTTACGGTATTCGGCGCGGGGCTTACGGCGGACGAGCAGGCAAAAAAAGCCGACACTGTTTCTTATGAGCTGCTTTGCGCGATTTCTCCCAGGGTTCCCAGAGTTTACATCGACTGATGTATAAAATTCCTCTCACCGAGCGAAAATAATGGTGGCGGCGGTCAGCCGTGTGCGGTGGAAAACCGCCGCTGCCCTACATACAATGTGAATGGGCATCATTGCTTTACGGAGAGTGGAGCTCTATGCAAAACGCGGTGAAACGAGGAGATATTTTTTATGCCGACCTGAGCCCCGTGGTGGGCAGCGAGCAGGGCGGCATGCGACCGGTCCTGATTGTACAAAATGACACAGGCAATCGCCACAGCCCAACGGTGATTGCCGCGGCCATCACCAGCCAGATCGGGAAGGCAAGACTGCCCACCCACATCGAGCTGACGGCCAGAAACTACGGCCTTTCCAGAGACAGCGTCATCCTGCTGGAGCAGGTGAGAACGCTGGATAAGTCCCGGCTGCGGGAGCGCATGGGCGCTCTTGACGGCGATACCATGCATTTGGTGGATAACGCCATGCGTGTCAGCTTTGGCCTGGGGCAGTAACTGCACCGCTTTTCCCCTGGGGTCGCCCCGATCCCCGGGGCTTTTAAGAAAACGGAGGTACATAAGATGAAAAAATGGCAGATCATCGTGCTTGTTGTGGCGGTGGCGGTGCTCAGCGCCGGGGTGGGCGCTTACGCGGCCACCAATTACGGCACCCAGTCCGACCCGCTTATCACCCTCAGCTATCTGAACGAGACCCTCTCCCCCTCTCTGCGCGGGGAGTTTGACAACCAGCTTGGCGCGGCCATGGAGAAGCTGGAGCAGAGCTTCACGGCGGATCTTGCCGGGGCCACCGGCACCTTCAAGGTGGTGACGCTCACCACCGGGCAGAGCCTCAGCGCCGCCGCCGGCTGCGAGATACTGTACCGCAGCGGCAGCGCCGCGTCCGTGGGCGCGCTGGTGGACGTGTCCGCCGGCAGCTCCGTGTCCGCCGGCGCGTCGCTCACCGCCAACCACCTGTACATGGCCTCCGCCCAGGGCGACGGCGTGAAGGCCTCCGGCAGCGTCACGGTGCTGGTGCGCGGCACCTGCACCGTGGGTTGACGCATAGTTTCACACCCCCGCTCATACCTTTTGGTATGGGCGGGGGTGTTTTTTCATGGAGAGTTATGCCATTGTGCGGGACGGGCACCGGGCGGGCACGCTGACGGTGGAACAAAAGGGTCTGCTCACGGTGTTTGACGGGGTGCTGCAGAATACGGGTGAGCTTGTGCGTCTCAGCGTCTACGGCGGGGGACGGGAGGGCTATCTGGGGGTGATGACGCCCCGGGACGGGGCGCTGCACCTGCGCCGGGCGCTGAGCCGCGCCGCGCTGCGGGACTTCCCGGCGGAGATTGAGTACGCGGGCGTCTCCGGCGGCGGGGCGGCTCCTCTGGCGGAACGGAGCCAGCCGCAAGAGGGGATGCGGGAGGCCGAGGAGAAGCGGGAGGCGAAGGAGACAGCGGACAACGCAGAGGTGGACGACCTGCTCTGGTTCAGCGCGCCGGACGGCACCCTCTCCGCCTTTGACGGGCGGCGGCTGCTGGTGGCGCTGCCTGCGGAGCGTGCCCGGCTGCCACGGGGCGCGGAGGCCGCCCTGCGGTGGATCGCCGGCAGGGAGTATATTGTCTTTCCACGGTAAGTATGGTATGATAACATTGGATTTTAACCAGAAATTACTGAACATGGAGATGCAATACTATGCTGATGACTGATCTCATCGTAAAGAAGCGGGACGGCGGCACGCTTACCGCGGGCGAAATAGATTTTATGGTGCAGGGCTTTTCCCGGGGCGAGATCCCGGACTACCAGATGTCCGCCATGCTGATGGCCATTGTCTGGCGGGGCATGGACCGGGGGGAGACGCTGGAGCTCACCATGTCCATGATGCGCTCCGGGGACACGCTGGATCTCTCCGGCATCAGCGGCGTGAAGGCGGACAAGCATTCCACCGGCGGCGTGGGGGACAAGACCTCTCTGGCTCTGCTGCCCATGGTCTGCGCCCAGGGCGTCCGCATGGCGAAAATGTCCGGGCGGGGTCTGGGGCACACCGGCGGCACCATTGACAAGCTGGAGAGCTTTCCCGGCTTCACCACCGCGCTGAGCCATGAGAAGTTTATGGATAACGTGGAGAACGTTGGCTTTGCCATCGCGGGACAGACCGCCGATCTGGACCCGGCGGACAAGAAGCTGTATGCCCTGCGGGATGTGACCGGCACGGTGCCCGCCATTCCCCTCATTGTCAGCAGCATCATGTCCAAGAAGCTGGCCGCGGGGGCGGATGTGATTGTGCTGGACGTAAAGTGCGGCAGCGGCGCGTTCATGAAAACCGAGGCGGACGCCCGGCGGCTGGCTACCGAGATGGTGGAGGTGGGCAAGCTGGCGGGCAAGACCACCATCGCCTGCATCACCGATATGGACGAGCCTCTGGGCTGCGCCGTGGGCAACGCGGTGGAGGTGGAGGAGGCCATCGCCCTGCTGAAGGGCGAGTTCGGCGGCAATCTGCTGGAGCTGTGCCTTACGCTGGGCAGCTGCATCCTCACCGGCAGCGGCGCGGCGGCGGATGAGGTGGCGGCCCGCGCAGCGCTGGAACGGGGCATTGCCGACGGCAGCGCCCTCCGGAAGCTGGCCGAGTTTGTCACCGCCCAGGGCGGAGACGCGGCGGCGGTGTACGACACCTCGCTGCTGCCCCAGCCCAAGGTGCTGCGGGAGGTGCCCGCGCCCTGTCAGGGCTATGTGAGCCATATCGACGCGGAGGGCGTGGGACTTGTGAGTATGCACTTGGGCGGCGGTCGCGCCACCAAGGAGGACGTGATTGACCTGTCCGTGGGCGCGGTGCTCCATAAGAAGGTGGGCGACGCAGTGAAAGAGGGCGAGAGCATCGCCACCATCCATGCCGCCGATGAGAGCCGTGCCGCCGAGGCCGCCCAGAAGCTCCTGGACTGCTATTCCTTCACGAATCAACCGGTGGAGAAAAAGCCCTTCATCAAGGCCATCATCCGATAAGGAGGATCGCCCGTTTCCTGTCATTCCTATCCGCGCGCGTTTCCTGTCATTGCGAGGAGCTCAGCGACGAAGAATCTATTGTGCGATGGGATAGAAGGATCCTTCGCTTTGCTCAGGATGACAACGTAAGGGGAAGCCCGTATTCGCCACTAAAAATCGCTCGGGTCATTTGACCCGGGCGATTATTGATTTGTTCATTTTGTTTGACCTTTTGAGCGAGCGTACAGAATGATTGCTGATGCCGTGCTGGCTAAAAAGATTGCCCACGAGAGTATCTCGCTGGATCTGCCATGGGCAAAAACGTTGACCGCGGCTAAAAGAATAGAAGCAATTGAGAGAACGATCAAGGGCTTGAAGAATCGTTGCAGCTTTCTATTTCCCTTTTGCGTGGGGGTCTTTATTGCAATGGCGAAGCTTGCCAGGCACACACCCATCAGCAAGGGAGCCACAGGGCTTGTTTTGTTCTGGAGGGTTTCTGACATCAGAGCAAAGTAGCCGGCAAGAATCATGCAGACAATGCACACGAGCAAACAAATGATGAATACTGTCTCTTTCCGTTTCTTCATAGCACACCTCAACAAAGAGTTTCCGTTGTACCGTTGTGCCCTCCGGGGAACGGTGCCTGTGCCGGGGCATTTTTATATTGTTTTGCCCGGGCCATTTGACCCGGGCAATCCTTTTGTCGGTTCAGCCCGCGAAGCAGGCGGAGAAGGCGGCGTCGGCGGTGCTGCGCTCAGCGTCGCCCAGAATGGCATAGAATACGTAGCTGCCCTCGGACTCCACCTTGGCATTTTCCAGCTTGGGCAGTTCCTCGGGGGTGTAGCCCATCCAGGTGTCAATGCGCTGCTGAATGTAGGCCTTCACGGCTGTTTCCAGCGCGTCGGCGGCCTTTTCGTCCGCGCACTTGAACACGCCGTACTCGTCGATGGCGGTGCCGGTGGAGGTGACCTTCACCATGGCGTCGGTATAGGCGGCGGTGTCAATGCCCAGCGCGCCCTTAATGTAGTCGGCATCCACGGCGGTGAGGGAGCCGCCCACGGTGACGGACTCGTCCACCTTCTTGCACACGTCGGCAAAGGCGGGCTCCTTGGCCGCGCCGCAGGCGGCCAGCGCGAGGATCATGGTCAGGGCGAGCAAAAGAATAATGATTTTTTTCATGGCGGTTTCTCCTTATTGATAGGCGTGGGTGCGGAGGTAGGTGAGCACCTTGGCGTAGCCCGCCTCGTTCATGTGCAGGCCCTCTTTCACATCGTTGCACAGCTCGTCGGGCATTGCGCCGCTCTCATTGGCGATGGCGGAGGCGCTGTTGCAGTATTTCACGCCGCATTCCTCGGCAACCTGGCGAATCCAGCCGTTGGCGGTGACGATTTTGGCGTTGTCGATGCCCAGCCCCTTGGCCTCATAGGTGGGGGTGACGGGGTAAATGGAGTTGCAGATGATTTTTGTCTCGGGGCTGGCGGCGAGCACGCTCTGCACCAGCTTGGTGTAGTCGCTCTTGAAGGCGGTCTCATCCATGGAGGCCACGCCGTTCACGCCCAGCGTAATTACCAGATATTCAGGCTGCTTGCGGGTGGCGGCGTCCACGATGGTGATCTCCTCGCCGGTTTCCGGGTACACAATGGTGGCGATGGACTGGTTGAACAGGGCCAGCGTGCCGCTGGACGGCGTCCATACCTGGGTGGTGTTTTTTCCGGCGGAGAGAACGCCGTAGTACTTCAGGCCGTAGGTGGTGCTGTCCCCCAAGAAGGTGAGCTTGTCCTGATACGCGGCGCCCGCGTCGGCGGTCTCGCCCAGCTCCGCGCCGGAAGCGGCGGGGGACTGGGGGGCGGAGGTATCCTGCGGGGACTGGGTGGCGTTGGGATCCTGGGTGGCATCGGGGTTCTGGGTGCCGGCCGGGTCGGTAACGGCGGCGCTCTCCTGCGCGGAGGGGGTCTCCCCGCCCTTGGAGCAGGAGGAGAACAGCAGCGCGAACAGCACCAGCGCCAGACAGCCGATGATGGCCACGGACCAGAAAACGTACATGGTAGAGCTCTTGTTTTTATTCATTGTATTCCTCGCATTGAGTGGGGTAAGGGGCTGCCGTGTGACAGCCCCTTACAAGTATGGATGGGATTATTCGTCCTCGGCGTTCTTCTTGTTATCCTCGATGATCTTCTGCTGCACGGCGGCGGGAGCCTCGTTGTAGCGGATGAACTCAAGGGTGAAGCTGCCGCGTCCCTGGGTCATGGAGCGGAGATCGATGGCGTAGGAGCCCATCTCTGCCATGGGGACCTCGGCTTCCACGGTCTGCATTCCGTTCTCGGCGTTCATGCCCATCACGGTGCCGCGGCGCTTGGAGGAGATATCGGACATGATGTCGCCCATGTTGGCGTCGGGGATGGAGACCTTCAGCAGTCCGATCGGCTCAAGGATGACGGGAGAGGCATTCACCAGCTCCTTGTAAGCCAGGTTGGCGGCGGTCTTAAACGCCATTTCGGAGGAATCCACCGGGTGGAAGTCGCCGTCGTACAGGGTGGCCTTCAGGTAGACCATGGGGTAGCCGGCAAGGACGCCCTTGACCACGCACTCCCGCAGGCCCCTTTCCACGGCGGGGAAGAAGTTGCGGGGCACGCTGCCGCCGAAAAGCCCTTTTGTCCACAGTGCTCCATGATGAGGT
>CAZCDJ010000028.1:8605-13948 GCA_964497655.1 uncultured Oscillospiraceae bacterium
GACCATGTCCTCCTGCTCCTCCTGGGGCTCGAAGCGGATCTTCACGTCGGCAAACTGGCCGTGACCGCCGGTCTGCTTCTTGTGGCGGCCGTGAGCCTCGTAGCTCTTGCGGATCTTTTCCCGGTAAGGCACACGGGCGGGGGACAGCTCCACCTCCACGCCGAACTTGTTCTTCAGCTTGGAGCACAGCACATCCAGATGGATGTCGCCCGCGCCGGAGATGACCATCTGATGGGTCTCGCCGTTGTTGGTGATGGTGAAGGTGCGATCCTCCTCGGCAAGACGGGTGAGGCCCTGGGCAATCTTGTCCTCCTGGCCCTTCACCTTGGGGGAGATGCACATGGAATAGCAGGGGGGGATGAAGGTGATGCCGGTGGCGGCATCCACCGCCTTGGCGTCGCAGAGGGTATCGGCGGTCTTGGTGTCGCTGAGCTTGGCCACGGCGCCAATGTCGCCGCAGACGATTTCCTGCACCTCAACGTTCTTCTTGCCCTGCATGGAGTAGATGTGACCCAGCTTCTCCTGAGCGCCGCTGCGGGTATTCACCAGCGTCATATCCGGGGTGATCTTGCCGGAAATGACCTTGAACATGGAAAACTTACCGAACTGGTCGGAAATGGTCTTGTAAACGATGGCCTTGGTGGGGCCGTTCTCCACCACGGGCTTGCCGCCCTCCATGGGGGAGGGGAAGAAGTTGCGGATGGAGTCCAGCAGCACGGTGGTGCCAAGGCCGGTGAAGGCGCTGCCGCAGAACACGGGGCAGATTTCCGCCTCGGCAATGCCGGTGGCCAGCGCGCCGTAGATCTCGTCGGGAGACAGCTCCATGGTGTCCAGATATTTTTCCATCAGCTCCTCGCTGGTGCCGGCGGCGTTCTCGGCGATCTCGTTGTACATATCGTCGATCTTGCCGGACATATCGGCGGGGACGGGAATCTCGCTGCGCTTGCCGTTCTCAAACTGGTAGGCCTTGCGGGCGATCACGTCCACAATGCCGGTGACCCGCTCGCCGCTCATGATGGGGGCCATCATGGGGCTGAGGGTGGAGCCGAACTTGTCCCGCAGCTGACTCAGGGTCTTATAAAAGTCGCTGTGCTCCTCGTCCAGCTTGGAGATGTATATGGCGCGGGGCTTTTTGGCCTCGGTCAGGAACTTCCAGGCCTTCTCGGCGCCCACGTTAATCCCGTCCTTGGCGGCGACGCAGATAATGCCGGCGTCAGCCACGCGCAGCGCCTGGGCCACCTCTCCGGCGAAGTCGAAGAAGCCCGGGGTGTCGATGATGTTGATCTTGGTCTTTTTGTAGTCGGTGAACATGGTGGCAGCGGAGATGCTGATCTGGCGGCGGGTTTCCTCCGCGTCGTAGTCGGAAACAGTGTTGCCGTCGGAGACCCTGCCCTGGCGATCAATGGCGCCGGTCATGAACAGGATATTCTCGGCCAGTGTGGTCTTGCCGTTGCTTCCGTTGCCCAGAAGGGCGATGTTGCGGATGTCCTTTGTGGCGTAGCTCATGTGATGGTCCTCTCCTTATATGCTGAAATAATAAAATTCTCCAATGCGTGCAGACAATTTATTATACAATATCATCAAGAGTTTATCAATAACTAATTTCTTTTTCAGCGACCAAGCCCAAAAGCGAGAATGATGGTGGGCACCAGCCACAGGAACATATAGGTCATCAGATTTCCCACGGTGGCGCTGTCGAAGCTGCCGCTGAGACAAAGGGCGAACATCAGGGTCATTCCCACCAGCGTGCAGAGCACCGCCAGCACGGTGGAGAGGGCTGCGGCTATGTAGAGCTTCCGTCCCCGGTCGCTCACCTCCACCACGGGGCCCAGGCCTTCCCGGGAAATAATGGCGGAGATCAGGCTCTGGGGCGACGGCTCAGCGGCGGAGATCTCGTAGCGTCGGGCGAAGGTGGGGAAATCGAAGCCGTCGGTGGGCATACGGAATTTCTGCCGGATCATCAGCGGGGTGATGTTAAAGTCCCGAATGGCGAAGATGGGGTCCCGCCGGGTGTGCAGCAAACTTGCCAGCGCGTCCTGCACGGAGGTGATGGGGACATATTTAATGGTAAAGATGCCGGCCAGCACGCCGTTGATGGACACGAACACGCTGCTCTTGGAGGCGAGCTTCTGGGGCAGGCGAATGCTCATCAGGTGCATGAAGCCCGCGTTGCCGCACAGCACCTCCTCGCCGCCGATCAGGGCGGTAAGTCCGCCGCCCTCGTGGCAGCAGAAATCCTCCACCCGCTGCATGGTGCAGTTGTTGCGGCGCATCAGCTCGGTGAACAGAGGGGCGAGACCGCTGCCGCTGGCGCAGATGATGCTGCCGGTGGCGGAGATGACCTTCTCCGGCCAGGTGCCCTCCAGAATACGGATGGACTCCACGGAGAGGGTGCCCGGGGGGAAGATGTCCCGGTCGGTGACGACGATATGTCGGCTTTTGCCGATATCCCGCAGTCCCGCCCAGCCTGCGATGGCCGCGCCGGACTGGAAAATGCGTCTGGAAACAATGGAGAAGGGCAGGGGGAAGGCCAGAAACGCCGCGAAGGGGGCGGCGGGGGCGGTGATGGCGGCCAACACCCGGAAGAAGCTGCTCCACTGCTTGCTCACGGCAGTGGCAATGAGGGAGAGCAGCAGCGCCCCCACCAGCAGGAAGGGGGCCAGATAGCCGTAAATGCTCTCCGCGCAGTCCGGCTCCTCGCACCTTCTCAGGTATCCGGCGGCGCCCCGCTTGCTTTTCAGCAGGGTCACGCCGTCCTCCGCCACGCCGCTCTCGGCGGTGACGGCATAGGGGTCCCGGCTCAGCGCCAGCGCCCGCAGGGAGAGACGCATTCCCCGGCAGTTCTGAAGGGAGCCGGCCATGGCGAAGGCCATGGAGATAGCGCTGACCGCGCAGAAGGGCAGACCCAGCGTGCTGTCGCCCACGGCGGCTGTCACCGCCGCGTCCAGCGCGGAGGCGATGCAGCTCACGGACACCAGTGACCAGATGGAGGGCTCCAGTCGGAGCAGGGAGGTGATGCCGGCGGTGAAGATGTCCAGTCCCAGCATCACCACGGAAAGCTCCAGAATGAGACACATAAGGGAGGCGACCGTGACGCTGCTGCCAAGCGCTCCCGCCACGGGCAGACCAAAGGAGATCCAGGCAAGAATGATGCACAAAAGCACCGAGAGACGCACCCGCAGCCGCAGGCTCTTGATGTGGCCTGCGTAATACTTAGAGGCGGACTCGGCGTCCATCTCCGGGCCCTCGTCTTCCTCCGGCTTCTGGCCGGGGACGGCGTCCGCCTTCACCCGCTGCTGCTTTTTCATGGCCAGCAGGGCAAGGGCGCTGAGCACTCCGGCGCTCAGCTTCTGACCCAGACCCTGGGCCTGGGGCGGCTCCGCGCGGGGGGGACGGGGGGCGCGGGGCGGGACGGAGGGTTCCCCGTCATGGGCGCCAGGCGTTTCTCCGCTGCCCTCCCCGCCGTCGGCGCTCTCCACAAGAATGTCGCCGATGCGGTAAATCCGCACGTCCTCATCCTCGTCCCCGTCCGCCTGAGCGGCGGGCGCGGCGGGGATGGGGGCAGGTATTTCATAGGAATCGCCCTCGTCGTCCGCGTAGGAGCTGAGCTCCGCGGTCTCGATGCCGTCCCCCTCCTCCATCGCCTCAATGGGATGGGCGGGTGACTGGGCTTCCGGGCGCAAATCCGGCGCGCCAAGCTCCTCCTCGCCGTATTCGGCAAGGATGGACTCCAGCGCGTAATCAGGGTCGTCGGGCACTTTCGCGCCCACGATATCGTCTATTGAAATGTCATTTCCCAGCAAATCCATGACTCCGTTCGTTCCTTAAGGAATTCAGTTCTTGCGCTCCCTGTGGCGCAGCACCTCGTAGAGCATCACGGCGGCGGCCGCGCTGGCGTTCAGGGAGGAGATCTTGCCCCGCATGGGGATGCTCACCAGAAAGTCGCACTTGTCCCGGACCAGACGGCCCAGCCCATCGCCCTCACTGCCGATCACCAGACAGACCGCGCCGCTCAGGTCGGTCTCCCACAGGGGGGAGGCGCCCTCGGCGGCGGTGCCGTAGATCCACAGGCCTTTTTCCTTCAGCTCGTCCAGCGCGGCGGACAGGTTGGTCACCCGGGCCACGGCCATGTGCTCCCAGGCTCCCGCGCTGGTCTTGCCCACGATGGCGGTGAGCCCGGCGCTGCGGCGCTTGGGGATAATGACCCCGTGGGCGCCGGCGCACTCGGCGCTGCGGATGATGGCGCCCAGATTGTGGGGGTCGGCGATTTCGTCGCACACCACCACGAAGGGGCTCTCGCCCCGCTGCGCCGCCACGGCCAGGATGTCGTCGATGGAGCAGTAGGCCTTCACCGCGCACACGGCGATCACGCCCTGGTGAGCCTTGGTGACGCTCATGGCGTCCAGCTTGCGGCGGTCGCACTCGGTGACGGCGATATTTTTCTCCCGGGCCTTGGCCGCGATGAAGCCCAGGGTGCGGTCTGTCTCGCCCCTGGCAATGAAAACTTTATCTATGGCAGTTCCGGCGCGCAGCGCCTCAGTGACGGCGTTGCGGCCTTCGATCAGGTCATTTCTTTCTTCTTCCATGTTGTCTCCTGTTATCTACACAATAATACGCATATCAATATAGCATACACCGGCGAAAACATAAAGCACAAATATGATGTATTCTCGGAAAATATGTGGTAATATATCATGAGTAAAACTTGGAGGTTTCCCCTATGAGCAAATTTATGAAAAAAATCGACCTGTTCTGCTATCAGCATCCCCGCTTCGGCGTGCCGAATCTGATGCTGTTTATTGTCATCGGCAACGCCATTGTGTGGCTGTTTTCCGCCATGGACACCACGGGAATGCTGCGATACGCCCTGGCCTTCAGCGCCGATCGGATTCTGCATGGGCAGGTGTGGCGGCTGGTCAGCTTTGTGCTTGTGCCGGAGGGCAGCGGCTTCTGGCTGCTGGTGATGCTGTATTTCTACTACTTTATCGGCAGCACGCTGGAACGGGAGTGGGGCCCGGGCCGGTTCACCATCTACTACCTGATGGGCATGGCGCTCACGGCGGTGTACGGCTTTGCGGTGTATTTTATCACCGGCACCAGCTATTCCCTCACCGCGGAGTATATTAACCTCTCCATGTTCTTTGCCTTTGCCACCCTGTTCCCGGACAACACGGTGCTGCTCTTTTTCATCATCCCGCTGAAGATGAAGTGGCTTGCCATCATTGACGCGCTGTATTTTGTCTACGGCATCTTCTCCATGCTGGGGCAGGGCTACGGCATGATGGCCTTCCTGCCGCTGGTGGCTATGCTGAACTACTTCCTGTTTTGCGGCAGCACCCTGTT
>CAZCDJ010000028.1:14048-16411 GCA_964497655.1 uncultured Oscillospiraceae bacterium
CCTGTTTTGCGGCAGCACCCTGTTCGGCGCTGTGCTCCCCCGCAGCCGGACCGCCCGGAAGAATACCGTGGACTTCAAGCGGGAGGTGCACAAGATGCAGTACGAGCAAAAGACCAAAAACTACACCTATAAGTGCGCGGTGTGCGGCCGCACGGACGCGGATTTCCCGGAGCTGGAGTTCCGCTACTGCTCCCGCTGCGCCGGGTATCACTGCTTCTGTCAGGATCACATCAACAACCATGTGCATTTCAGTGAATGATTGCATTTTCAGGGTAAATTTAGTATAATGCACCGAATGTGAAAAGGGCCCGTGTCCCATGGGGTCGAGGGAGTGTGAAGATGGGAAGATATTCAGAGAAAAACGAGAATGCCGCGCCCGGTGGGCGTCAGGCGGGGGAGACCTTGCAGGGCCGCACCGTGGCGCTGGCCCTGATCCTTGCCGTGCTGCTGGGTGTTCTGGGCTTTATCGTATATAAGTCCGCCACCGCTCAGCCCTATGCGCCCACGATCTCCGTGGTGACCACACCCGCGCCGCAGGCCACGCCCACCCCCGCCCCGCCGGTCACGCCGGAGCCTACCCCGGAGCCCACGCCCTTTGACCCCCACTATGTGGACTCCACCAACCCGGCGAACCTTATCACCTCCACCGAGGTGATGGTGGATGGGCAGATTGTGGCGGATTATCAGGACAGCGACCCCATCTCCTTCGGGGAGGGGGACGAATATACGCAGGTGAAGGGCGTCACCACCTTCCGGGGCAACAACTTCCGGGACGGGGCGGCCTACGGCACGGTGCAGCTCAGCGAGAAGCTGTTCGGCGAGACCTGGACCAAGGGCACCGCATCCCTGAACGATGCCGGCGGCAACGTGTGGACGGGCAACGGCTGGACGGGACAGCCGCTGATTGCCCAGTGGCCCAAGGAGACCCGGAGCGTCATGACCAATATGTACGACTGGGCCAGAGCCGCCGATACCCTCAACGAGGTCATCTACGCCTCCATGGACGGGTACATCTATTTCATGAAGCTGGAAACCGGCGAGTACACCCGGGACCCCCTGTATATCGGCTACACCTTCAAGGGCGCCGGCAGTCTGGATCCCCGGGGCTACCCCATCCTGTATGTGGGCAGCGGCGTGAACAGCGCCCAGGGCACCTCCCGTGCCTTTGTCATCAGCCTGATTGACGGCTCCATCCTCTATACCTTCGGGGATAACGACAGCTTCCAGATTCGCGCCTGGTCCATGTTCGACAGCGCCCCGCTGGTGGACGAGGAGACAGACAAGCTGATCTGGCCCGGCGAGAACGGCGTAATATACATCATTAAACTGAATACCCGGTACGATCAGGCGGCGGGCACGCTGTCCGTTGAGCCGTCGCCGGTGGTAAAGTGGCGCTATAAGACCACCCGCACCACCACCTATACCTATTGGCTGGGCATGGAGGATTCCTGTGTTATCTGGCAGGGGCATTTGATTGTGGCCGACAACGGCGGCAACCTTATGTGTCTGGATTTGACCACTCTCACGCTGGACTGGGTGCAGGATACGCTGGACGACACCAACTGCACACCGGTGCTGGAGCTGGAGGACGGGCATCCCTATGTTTACATCAGCACCAGCTTCCACGCGGGCTGGCGCGCCCCGGAAAACGGCACGGCGGAGATCCCCATCTGGAAGATTGACGGAGTAACCGGCGAAATCGTCTGGTCCACCAGCTATAACTGCCGCACAGTGTCCGGTGTGAGCGGCGGCGTGCAGGGCACGCTGGCTGTGGGCAAGAACAACCTGTCCGACCTGATTTTTGTCCCTGTGGCCCGCACCCCGGAGGGCAGCACCGGCGTGCTGGTGGCGCTTTCCAAGGAGACCGGTCAGGAGGTTTGGAGTCAGCAGACCAATATGTATTCCTGGAGCAGTCCCGTGATTGTCTACGACGAAAACGGCGACGGCTACATCATCTACTGCACCTCCGGCTATTACATCTATTTGCTGGACGGCCGCACCGGCGAGAAGCTGGACGCCATGAATCTGGGCGGCAACATCGAAGCGTCGCCCGCGGCCTTCGGCAATTATGTGGTGGTGGGGCAGCGCGCCCAGAAGATTTACGGCATTCAGCTCAAGTGAAAACCACCCCAAAAAGCGGGGGAGAGAGAAATATCACAGCTTCCCCGCTTTTTGAAAATTTATGCTTGCAATCCTTCCGGGCCTATGCTATTATAACTGAGCACTAAATCAATATCCGGGTGTGGCGCAGTTGGTAGCGCGCTTGACTGGGGGTCAAGAGGCCGCATGTTCAAGTCATGTCACTCGGACCAAACATTGACCGTAGCATTGATACAATGCTACGGTCAATCCTTTTATTATTC
>CAZCDJ010000029.1:0-16311 GCA_964497655.1 uncultured Oscillospiraceae bacterium
CGCTGAGCCAGTAGTTGGCGGTGATGGCGCCGGAGTTGTTAAGAATGAGTCCGCCCACGGAGTAGGTGACTGTGGAGTTCTCCTTCACCCGCCAGTCGGTGACGTTCACATAGGAGTTCACGGTCTCCTTGTAGTCCAGATAGGTGGAGCGCATATTACGCAGCTTCTCCCGCTGCTTACGGTAAAGGATGTAGCTCTTGGCAACATTTTCGTAGCCGCCGCGGCTGAGCACGGCCTCCACGCTGTCCTGAATATCCTCCACGGACACCACGCCGTCCCGTATCTTGGACTGGAAGTCGGCTGTGACCTTGATGGCCAGAAAATCAATGACGCTGTCGTTGTACTCCGTGCCCGTGGCCTCAAAGGCCTTGGTGATTGCGCCGCTGATCTTGGAAATGTTGAAATCAACCTGCTCGCCGTCTCTCTTGATTACCCGGTACATTTCTTTGTCCTCCCTGTATGTGCAATAAAATTATATCTGTATCTATACGCCGCGAACCTTCACCGCCGGCACATACTGCCGGACGATGTTCGCAAACGAGTTCATTTCCGCCGCTGTAAAAGCGCCCAGATCGCCGCCGGCGATCAGGTCGCCGCTGTCCTTGAAGTCCTGCAAATAGTATTCCTTCGCGCCGGCAATCCAAGCGCCGATGGCGGAAAAATCCGCCGGGGTGTGGATGCCCTTCACGCAGGTGGTGCGAAACTCATAGTCCACACTGCCGCCCAGCAGGAACGCCGCGCTCTCCCGAATGGGGGTCAGGTCAAGCCCCGGAAGCCCCGTGGCTCTGCCGTAGTTTTCCGGCGCGGCCTTGATGTCCATGGCCACCCGGTCCACCACGCCGGCCTCCACCGCCTCCCGCAGCCGGCGGGGGAAGGTGCCGTTGGTGTCCAGCTTCACAAGATAGCCCAGCTCCTTCACCCTTGCCAGAAAAGCCGGCAGCTCCGGGTGCAGCAGCGGCTCGCCGCCGGTGACGGCCACGCCGTCCAGCAGACCCTGCCGCTTTTTCAGAAAGGAGAGGATCTCCTCTCCGGAGAGCACGTCCCGCTCCCGCTCGGGCAACGCCAGCGAAGCGTTGTGGCAAAAGGGGCAGCGCAGGTTGCAGCCGGGGGTGAATATGGTGCAGGCCACCTTGCCCGGATAGTCTAAAAGGGTCAGTCTTTGTATGCCGGAGAAGTCCATTTTCCCTGTTTCCCAGCTTCCTGCGTTAAATTTGCGCCCCACTACTCTGCGTATATGTTGGGGAGGTGTGGGTGACATAATCACTACATCTTGTGTTCGCTTACACATAGTACCGTTTCGCCCTGCCGTTGTCAAGGGAAAAAGCCACATTGTAGCCAAGCGTAACCGAATTGTAAGAAGTGCCCTGACCGAGAAAACGCCGCCCTTGTCTTTCCGCACAAAAACGCTCTTGCTTTTTTGTCTCCAATGGGCGAGAATAGGGAAAAAGCAAAATGGAGGTGTGATATGAAGGGTCTTACACTTTGTGAAAAATACTATGAGGCCGTGGGTGCGCCCATGATCGCGGCGCGGTTCCCGGACTATGAGGGGCGAATCGCCGTGGGACTTTCCGGGCAGGGCTCGGACTGCCTGGGCTACGACGATGAGTATTCCCGGGATCACGATTTCGGCCCGGGCTTCTGCCTGTGGCTGACGGACGAGGACTATGACGCCATCGGCGCGGAGCTGCAAAGTGCGTACGCCGCCCTGCCCGCCTGCTTTCTGGGCGTGGAGCGCAACGAGATGGCGCACGCGAAAAACCGGGTGGGCGTGCAGCGCAGCTCGGATTTCTACCGCTACTTCATCGGCAGCCCCGGCGCGCCGGAGAGTCTGATGAAGTGGGTGCGCGTGCAGGAGCATTTTCTCTGCACCTGTACCTCCGGCAAGGTGTTCCGGGACGATCTGGGGCAGTTCAGCGCGGTACGGAACGCGCTGTTGCCCTGTTACCCGGAGGATGTGCGCCTGAAAAAGCTGGCGGCCCGGGCCGCCACCATGGCCCAGTCCGGGCAGTACAACTTTCCCCGCATGATGCGCCGGGGGGATGTGTTCGGCGCGCGGCTGGCGCTGGGCGAATTTCTCAACGCGGCGCTCTCCATGATGTATCTCATGGACTTCCGCTATGAGCCATATTATAAGTGGCAGTTCCACGGCGCGGCGGAGCTGCGCGTGATGGGGGAGGCGCTGCCCTATCTGAAGGACATGGCGGCCTCCTCCACCCGCCGGGACGACAGCATCTACGGAGACATTGAGGCGGCCAGCGCCATCGCCGTGCGGGAGCTGCGGCGGCAGGGGCTCACCGACGCTGCGGGGGACTATCTGGAGGGACACGCCTACTCGATCATGGCGCACATTCAGGACGAGACCATCAAAAACTTACATGTTATGGAGGGCTGATCCATGGACGCAAGATATGAAAAGCTGTTAAAATGCCGGGACTATGTGCGCACGCGCACGGACTTTGTGCCCCGTGTGGCGCTGGTGCTGGGCAGCGGACTGGGCGGCTTTGCCTCCCAGCTCCGGGTGGAGTGCGAGGTGGATTACCACGACATCCCCGGCTTCCCGGTGTCCACCGTGCCCGGCCACGCGGGCAAGTTCATCTTCGGATATCTGGACAATGCGCCGGTGGTGTGTATGCAGGGCCGCATCCACTATTACGAGGGCTATGACATGGCGGACGTGGTGCTGCCCGTGCGGCTGATGCATCTTCTGGGGGCGGATATCCTGTTCCTCACCAATGCCAGCGGCGGCTGCAACCCGGATTACAACGCGGGGGAGTTCATGCTGCTCCGCGACCATATCATGACCTTCTTCCCCAATCCCCTCATCGGCGCCAACATGGACGAACTGGGCACCCGCTTCCCGGATATGTCCTCCGTCTACGACAAGGGTCTGCGGGACACCGTGAAGGCCGTGGCGGCGCGGGAGGGCATCCCGCTCCGGGAGGGCGTGTACGCCCAGCTCACCGGCCCCAGCTTTGAGACCCCCGCCGAGGTGCGGATGCTGGGTCTTTTGGGCGCGGACGCGGTGGGGATGTCCACCGCCGTGGAGGCCGTGGCGGCCAACCACTGCGGGATGCGGGTGTGCGGCGTGAGCTGCGTGTGCAATAAGGGCGCGGGGCTCTCTCCCACCCCGCTCACCCATGCCGAGGTGCAGGCCGCCGCCGACAAAGCCGCGCCGTTTTTCACGAAGCTGGTGCGCGAGAGCATCATTCAGATGTGTCTGTAACACAATTGCAATCAAAAAAATAGGATTTAATATTCCTGTAACAAATATACTGTTTTTTGCTTAACAACTCTTTGGTACTATAACACTCGCAAGAGACAGTTTCATCTTTTTCATTTTGTCCTCATTCCATAAAGGTACAGCCGAGCGGAAGTCGCACCGCTCGGCTGTATTCTTTTTGTTACGCAAAAACGCGGGGCGGAGTTCTCCGTCCCGCGCAGCTTTTGTCCTTGCCGTCATCCCGGGCTGCCAATTCGCTGTCATCCCGAGCAGCTGATTCACTGTCATCCTGAGCGGAGCGAAGGATCTTTCCCCCGCGCCGCCTTTAATCGAGGGTGAGCTCCCAGCCCAGTCCCTCAAACTGCGCCGTCTTCAGACCGGGGCGCGCGACGCACCAGAGCCGGTTTGGCGTGCTCTCGTCATGGTCGCCGCAGATCTTGGCGTAGGGCTGCCACCGCTGGGGGAAGGTCACGTCCTCGCCCCCCTTGCGGAAGGTGGGGGTCATGCCCAGAGAGGACTCGTACCAGTGGCTGAGCCCTTCGTCTGCGGGCAGGGTGGTCACCGCGTCGGCCCCGTCGGCAAAGGCGCGGCCGATGAGGGTGCGCCCCACCAGATGAGCCAGGTTGTGGGAGCGGTGCTCCGGCAGCGTGGCCATGGCATAGATGTAGGTGAACTTGTAGTCCCCGGCCATGGCGCCGGGGATGCCGTAGCCGGCGGAGACAATCTCTCCATCCTTCACCGCCACCACGGCGATGCCGGGAGCGTACAGGGTGGAGAAGAACGTGTCGATCAGCTCGTCGTTGTCGCCGAATACGGTTTTCCAGATGTGCTTCAGAGCAGCCTCGTCGCCGCGCATGGAGCCGCGGATGGTCTCGCAATACAGTTTGGTATCCATGGTTTCTAATCCTTTACTCGCGCTGTGTATTTTTTCAAAAGAAAATCGGGGAAGAAATCCAGCTTGGCCGCCCGCAGATTGGGCCGCCCCATGTCGTCCTCCCGGTTCAGGTATTTCACCTCCGGGTGGTTTCGCAGGAGCAGCCGGGCAAATTCCCGGGCCACCATGGGGTAAGCGCCGTTTACGGAGGAGTAGGCCTTCTCAAAGTGGATGTCGTAGGTGTCGTCGCTGGTGCGCTCGCCCACGGTGAAGCCCATGACCTTGCCGTCGGCCCGCAGTACGCCGCCCTCCAGCCCCAGCGCCCGATAGCGCATGAAGCCGCGGATGATGGCGCTGTGCTCGTCCTCCAGCCCCTCGGGGGGCATCTCAAACTCGCTCTGCCATTGCCCCAGCATCTCCATGCAGCAGGGCACCAGCTCGGCGGTGAGGGGCACAAAGTCCCAGCTGTGGGACATTTCGAAGCGGTTGCAGTGGTTGCGTTTGCCATGGAGCTTCTTGCCCGCCATGGTGGCCAGCTTCTCCGCGGAGTAGACGTAGTCGAAGTAGTCCCGATCCTCGGTGAAGCGGAACCGGTCGGGGTACTCCCGTTCCAGCAGCTCCCGCTGCTCCTGGGTGACGCCGCGGATGGCAAGGGGGCAGCCCTTGCGGGCGGCGGTCTCCTCCATGGCGCTGATGGCGGGGCGCACGCTGCCGCTGCCCACGGGGAAGGCGAAAAACGGCTGCTCCTCGTACCGGAGCTTGGTGATGAGCCGCCCGCCCGCGTGGGAGAGCTTCTGGCGGTAGGTGTTGTCCCACATATAGATGCTGCCGAAGTTGTAGTCGGCGCTGCGGGTGTTTTCCGCGCGGAAGAAACGGTCCGCCCACTCCTTGTCGGCAATGGATACCTGATGGTACTCGATCATAAGCGTTTGCAGTCTCCTCGGCGTCAGTATGTGCGGGTACATACCGCGCGGATTTCTTTCTCTATGGTTTTCAAATCCTCAAAGGTCTCTGGGCGTTTGCCCGGGTCCCGCAGCAGCGCGGCGGGATGGTACAGGGCCATCACTCGTCGCCCGTCCTTCTCGAACCACTGTCCGTGCTCCCGGGTGATTTTGAAATCCTCCCGGATGAACTTCATGGCGGAGATGCGGCCCAGACAGATGATGAGCTTGGGATTCATCAGCTCGATCTGCGCCGTGAGCCATTTGGCGCAGGCGGATTGCTCAATCTCCAGCGGGTCCCGGTTCTTGGGCGGGCGGCACTTCACCATGTTGGCGATGTAGATTTTGCTCCGATCCAGCTGGATCAGCTCCAGCATGGTATCCAGCAGCTTGCCTGCGCGGCCCACAAAGGGCTCGCCCCGCAAATCCTCCTGCTCCCCCGGCCCCTCGCCGATCAGCAGCACCTCTGATTCCGGATTTCCCACGCCGAACACCACGTTGGTGCGGGTCTCCCACAGAGAGCAGCCCCGGCAGGCCAGACAGTCCCGTTTCAAATCATCCCAGTGATTCATGTGTATCCTCCCCCGAAGTAAGCTTCAGCAGTATTTCCTTCTGATTGTCCCCGGGGTGGTCGATCACGTGCTCCAGTGCCCGGGCAAGGGCGTCGCCGATCTCCCGGCCCCGGTAGCCCAGGGCGTACAGATCGTCGCCGGAGACGGCCAGCCGGGAGAGTGTGTAGCACTCGCCGCTTTGCAGGACGCGCCGCAGTGCCGCGCTGCGGGGGTAAGCGGCCTTCACCGCATCCAGCCCCCAGTCCCGCAGCAGCCGCTTCAAGTCCCTGCTGTCGCAGCGGATTATATACGACCCGCGGGCAGCCGTCAAGACGGTAGTTCGGTCAAACCGCAGTCCGGTGAGGAAGTCCTCACCGCTGGTGATGAAACCGGCGGTTTCCATAGCGGCGCATAAATGCGCCGGGCGCGCGTAGCCGGGCAGGGAGGCAAGTCTCTCCAGCCCGGGAAGCTCACCGCTGTGGGCCACCCGGCCTGCGAGCAGCCCGTCGGCCAGCATCCGGCCGATCAGCTCCGGCCGGGGGGAGAGAAGGGTCTTTTTCAGCTCGTCCCGCACCCGCTCGGCGGAGAGGGCGGCGCACATGGGCGCGCAGCGGAGGGCGGCGGCGCGGGTCTCCTCCTGGAGCGCAAAGCCAAGCTGGGCGCTGAAGCGGTAAGCCCGCAGCATCCGCAGCGCGTCCTCGCCGAAGCGCTGGGCGGGGTCCCCCACGCAGCGAATCAGCCGCCGGGCCAGATCCTCCCGCCCGCCGTGCAGGTCGGTGACGTGGCCCGCCCTGTCCATGGCCATGGCGTTCACCGTGAAATCCCGGCGCATGAGATCCGAGGCGAGGCGCCCGGTGAAGCGCACGCTCTCCGGGTGGCGTCCGTCGGCGTAGTCCCCGTCGGCCCGGAAGGTGGTCACCTCACAGCTCCCGCCGCCGTGGAGCACCGTCACCGTGCCGTGGGCGACGCCCGTGGGCACGGTATGGGGAAAGAGCGCCGTCACCTGCGCCGGCGTGGCTGCGGTGGCGATATCCCAGTCACCGGGGCGGCGGCCAAGCAGGCTGTCCCGGACGCAGCCGCCCACCAGAACCGCCTGAAATCCGGCGTTTTCCAGGGTCCGCAGGATAAATTCCGCATACTTCGGCACGTTTCCCATGGAGACCTCCTGTTTTATTTCTTGTTATTTTTGCCATACTGTATTATAATATCAACTTGCCGAAAATAACAAGCCACAATTATGCACATCGCCAAGGGCTGCAATGCCCGGCGATATGGGGGAAATATATGACGGATTTTGAAAGATTTATGGTTCCCGGCGCGCGGGGACATCTGATTGGAGTGGGCGGCGTGTCCATGTCGCCGCTGGCGGAGGTGCTCGCGGGCATGGGTCTCGCCATTGACGGCTCGGATATGGCCGAGAGCGAAAAGACGGAGCATCTGCGCTCTCTTGGCATCGACGTGAAGATCGGGCACAACGCCATGAACGTGTCCCCGGACATCCAGTTCGTGGTGCGAACCGCCGCTGTCCACGACGACAACCCGGAGATTGTGGAGGCGCGGGCCAGAAACGTCCCGATTTTTGAGCGGGCGCAGGCCTGGGGAGCCATCATGAAGGACTACCGGCGCTCGCTGTGCATCTCCGGCACCCACGGCAAGACCACCACCACCAGTATGTGCACCCACATCCTCATGGCGGCGGAGATGGACCCCACCGTGATGATCGGCGGCACGCTGCCCCTGCTCCATGCGGGGCATCGGGTGGGCGGCGGCGACACCATCATCATGGAGAGCTGCGAGTATCACGACAGCTTCCTCAGCTTCTGGCCCACCATCGCGGTGGTGCTGGACATTGAGGCGGATCATCTGGACTATTTTAAGGATCTGGACGAGATCAAGAAATCCTTCCGGGAGTTTGCCTCCCATGTGCCCGAGGACGGCTATATCGTAGCCAACGCCGACGACCGCAATACCATGGACGCCATCGAGGGACTGGAGCGCCGCATTGTGACCTTCGGCCTCAGCGACAATGCGGACGTGTACGCCCGCAACATCCATCGGGTGGGGGCCACCAGTGAGTTCGACGTGATGTACCACGGCCGCAAATTCACCAGCGTCACCCTCCATGTGCCGGGACTGCACAACATCAAGGACGCGCTGGCAGCCACCGCCGCCTGCGTGTGTCTGGGGGCCCGCCCCAACGCGGTGAAGTACGGGCTGGCCGGCTTCAACGGCGCGGGCAGGCGCTTCGAGTTCAAGGGCAAGTTCAGCGGGGCGGACGTGTACGACGACTACGCCCACCACCCCGGCGAGCTGAAGGCCCTGCTGGACGCGGTGGAGCCGCTGGGCTACAACCGTATCATTACCATCTTCCAGCCCCACACCTACACCCGCACCGCCGCGCTGTTTGAGGACTTTGTCCGCCAGCTCCGCCGGAGCGACGTGCTGTATCTGGCTGAGATTTACGCCGCCCGGGAGACCAACACGCTGGGCATCTCCTCCGCGGATCTGGCCGCGCGCATTGAGGGAGCCCGGTTCTTCTCCACCTTCGACGAGATTGAGCAGAGCGTCCGGGGGGAGGCCCGTCCCGGGGACCTCATCCTCACCGTGGGCGCCGGCGACGTGTACAAAATCGGCGAGCGCCTGGTCAACTGAATACGCAAACCGCCGTCCCTTTTGGACGGCGGTTTTTCGTACCTAACCAAAATGTAAGAATAACTTAAACAAAACTTAATTGACATTTTTGGGAGGAAGTGCTACGCTAACCGTGTTAGTACATATAATACAGCTGGAGGACAAAAATGAAAAAATGGATTCGAATACTCAGCGTGGCGCTTGCGGTGTGCCTGCTGGCGGGGATGCTTTCCGGCTGCGGCGGCAGCGACGGCGCCGCCTCGCCCTCTCCCAGCGACGGGGGAATGGTGTGGGTGCCGGAGTTCCACACGATGCCGGAGGCCATGGGCTCCTTTGACTGCGCTGTTTTTTCGGGGGACACGCTGTATGCCGGCGGCATGACCGCCGACGCCCGGATGTCCGGCAGCGACGGGACTACCGCCAGCTTTGACGGGACGAGGGATGAAAACGGCGTGGTGCGCGGCCCTGCGGTCTACCGGGTCAGCGGCGGCGGCACCGAATGTGTGGCGCTTCCCGGCTATCAGTTCGGCGCTCTGCCGGAGGGGCTGGAGGGCAGCGTCAGCGTGAAAGCCATCTGCGCCGCCGCGGACGGCACGCTCTGGGTGCTGGAGAGCGCCTACTGTTATCACTATGAGCTGCCCGAGGGCTTTGCCGGCGGCGAGGCGGATAAGAGCCAGTACTACAAGGACGACGGACAGCGCTTCACCCTGCGCCATCTGGATGAGACCGGTGCGGAGCTGATCAGCGCGGATCTCACCGCGCTGGTGGGCGAGGGCGCGTATCTGAACACGCGGGGCATTGCCTGCGACCAGAGCGGAAACGTGTATCTTTGTACCGATACCGCCGTGGGCTGCTACGACAGCACCGGAAAGCAGCTGTTCAGCGTGCCGGTGGAGAACCCCACCGCCCTGGGTCTCACCGCCGACGGCGAGGTGTTCGTCTGCTGCTACATGGCGGACTATTCCGCCCAGGAGCTGAAGGTGCTCAATGCCCAGACCAAGACCCTGGGTGCGGCCATCTCCCTTCCCCGGGACGCCTATAACGTGTACAGCGGCAGCGCCGACGCCTACTTCCTGTATACCACCGGCTCGGCCCTGTACAGCTATACGAAGGAAACCGGCGAGGCCGTCAAGCTGTTCAACTGGCTGGACTGCGACATCGACCAGAATTCGGTGCGGGCCCTGAGCGTGGACAAGGACGGCGCGGTGTACTGCGCCAATTACAGCTACGACGACGTGAGCGGCAGCGGCGAGCTGGTGCGCCTAACCCAGCAGGCAGCCTCCTCAGTGGCGGAAAAGACCACCCTCTCTCTGGCCACCATGTATTTGGGCTCCCAGCTCCGCAAGCAGGTGCTGCGATTCAACAAGACCAACGACGCCTACCGCATTGAGGTGCGGGACTATTCCGAGTATAACACAAGCACCGACCAGACCGCCGGCATGACCAAGCTGAACACCGAGATTATCGCCGGCAATGTGCCGGACATCATCGATGTGTCCCAGCTTCCGGTGGGCCAGTATGTGGGCAAGGGACTTCTGGAGGATCTGTATCCGTACATCGACGCCGACGGGGAGCTGAGCCGGGACAGTCTTGTCCGGAGCATCGCCGGGGCCATGGAGATTAACGGCGGCCTCTATCAGGCCAGCAGCAGCTTCGGCGTGTTCACCGTCATCGGCAACAGGGACGTGGTGGGCGACCAGATGGGCTGGAGTCTGCAGGAGATGATGGACTGCCTTGCCACCCAGCCTGAGGGCACCGAGCTGTTCCAGCAGAACGTCCCCCGCAGCGAGCTGCTGCAAATTATGTGCTATATGTACATGGAGCAGCTGGTGGACTGGCAGACCGGCACCTGCGATTTCGACAGCGCGAATTTCCGGGAGATGCTGAACTTCTGCGCCATGTTCAAGGATAACAGCGGCATCTCTGAGGAGAACTCCGAGAGCGAGGTCAGCCGCATCATGTCCGGCAAGCAGATGCTGGAGATCATCACCGCCAGCTCCTTCAATGACTGCCAGATGTATGAGGCCATGTTCGGCGGCAACGTCACCTATAAGGGCTTCCCCATGTCCCAGGGCGTGGGCAACATCGCCTTCGTGGACAGCGGCCTTGCCATCAGCAGCAAGTGCGCCGACAAGGAGGGAGCGTGGAGCTTTGTCCGCACCTTCCTCACCGAGGAATATCAGGAGAGCGGCGACGTGTGGAGCTTCCCCACCAACCAGAAGGCCTTTGACAAGAACCTGCTGGAGGCCATGAAGAAGGAGTATACCACCGACGCAAACGGCAATCAGGTGGAGGCCGCCAAGGGCGGCGTGGGCTGGGACGGGTTTTCCATTGAGCTTTACGCCGTCACCCAGGAGCAGGCCGACGGCATCATTGCCCTTATCAATTCCGTCACCGCCACCATGACCTACGACAACAGCATTACCAACATCGTGACGGAGGAGGCCTCGGCCTTCTTCTCCGGCGGGCAGGACGTGGACACCACGGCGAAAAACGTGCAGTCCCGGGTGGGCCTCTATGTGAGCGAGCAGGCGTAACCCACCCCGCGCGTCGGAAAACGGAACTTGACTCTATTTCGCCGCGCGGCGGCGCAACACCACAAGGCTTTGACAGTCGAAAAGAGCCCCGACCATCCGGTCGGGGCTCTTTGTCGCGTTTACATAATATTCGAGCAAAACACAGCAAACAATACAGCGCCGTCCGACATGGTTTGCATAACAGTAGAAACTATAATTTATGTAAACTCATTTCAGGAGGCGCGCCATGACAGTCAGGGAGAAAATGCTATCCATCAGGAAGTCCGCCGGGACAGCGGCGACGGAGGCGGACGCGGACACGCGGCGCAGAATGAAGCTGTGGGCCATGGCGGGGCTGCAGTTTCTGCTGGGCTTTCTCATGTCCGCCGGTCGGCTTTCCGGGGGCGCGGCCCCCTTCGGCGTGGCCATGGTGGCCCAGGCGGGCGCGGGACTGGGGGGCGTGTGCGCCCTCTGCGGCGCGGCGCTGGGCTATCTCACCACGCTGGGGCTGGGGCTGGGGGTCAAGTACGCCTCCGCCTGTGTGCTGACCTTCACCGTGGCCTTTGTGCTGCAGGATCTGCGCCTCAGCGCCCGAAGCTGGTTCATGCCGCTGGTCGCCGCCGCCGTGATGACGGTCAGCGGTGCGCTGGGGGCCTTCTCCGCTGAGGGCAGGGTGGGGGAGATCATCGCCCGTGTGGCGGTGGAGGTGCTGCTCTCTGGCGGGGCTACATATTTTTTTGCCGAGGCATTTTCGGCAACGGAGCGCTCCACCGAGGCAGCTGAGCGGCGGCATGAGGCGGCACTCACCGTGCTGGTGGCCTGTGCGCTCATCTCCCTTGGTGGGGTGGAGGTGCTGTCTGCAGTGTCCCTGGGACGGCTGGGCGCGCTGCTGGCGGTGATGCTCTCGGGCTTTCGTGGCGGCGCGCTCACCGGCGCTGCGGCGGGCACCGCCATGGGCATCGCCATGGACGCGGCCTTGGGCGGCGTGCCCTTCTACACCATGGCCTACGCCTTTTCCGGCCTTGTAAGCGGCGTGTTCAGCCGCTATGGCCGCATGGTATTCCTGCTGTGCTTCATCGCCGCCAACGCCCTCGCCGTGCTGTGCGTCTGGGCGTGGACAAAGCAGGTGGACGCGCTCTTTGAGGTGTTCGCGGCCAGCGTGGTCTTTATGCTGGTGCCTCCGTCTCTGATGGCCCGGCTGGGGGCGCTGGTGCAGAGCGTGCCGGCCTCGGCGGGGGAGAGCGGGCTGCGCCGCTACGCCGCCCGGCGGGTGGAGGGCATTGCCCGCGCCTACGGCGATGTGTGCGAGGTGGTGCGGCGGGCCACGGCGGAGGTGAACGACAACGACGTGGCCAAGGTGTTCGATCGGGCGGCGGACGTGGCCTGCGTGAAATGCAAGAAGAAAAACGACTGCTGGAATAAAAACTATCTGGACACACTGGACGCGCTGGGCAGCGCGGCTGCCGCCATGACGGAGCGGGGCAAGCTGCTGCCGGAGGATCTGCCGCAGCGCTTTGCCGAGGACTGCGCCCACCTGACGGAGTTCACCGCCGCGGTGAGCGGCGAGCTGCGGGCCTCCACCTACCGGAAGCAGTATCGCTCCCGGCTGGAGGAGAGCCGCACGGCGGCCTGGGGCCAGTATCAGGACTTTGAGACCATCCTCAGCAGCGTCTCCCGGGAGCTGGGCAGCGTCAGCGGCGCGGACCCACTCAGCGAGCGGCGGCTGGTGCGTTTTCTCCGCGCCCAGGATATTGACGCGGACGCCTCGGTGTTCCGGGATAGCGGCGGGCGGCTGCGGGCGGTGATCGAGTCCGGGCGGCTGCGCTCGCTCACGGAGGACCCGGCGTATCTGGACAAGCTGTCCTCGGTACTGGGTGTGCGGCTGTGCCGCCCGGTCACCGGCGGGGAGGGGCGCATGGTGCTGCTGGAGGCGGAGCCTCTGGCGGTCAGCGTGGGCATCGCCGCCATGCGGAAACGGGGCGAGAGCGTAAACGGCGACCGGGGTACCTATTTCAAAACCGACAGCGGTGAGCTGTGCGTCATCCTCTCCGATGGCATGGGCGCGGGCCGGGACGCGGCAAAGGAGAGCGTGGAGGCGGTGGCCATTCTGGAAAAATTCCTGCGCAGCGGGGTGGAGCCCGCCACCGCCATGAAGATTCTCAACAGTGTCATGCTGCTTCGCAACGGGGAGGAATGGGGCTTCGCCACCGTGGATCTCATGTGCGTGGATTTGTTCAGCGGCGACGCGGGCTTCTACAAATACGGCGCGGCTCCCAGCTACGTCCGCACGGGCAAGACCGTGCGCCGCATCGCGGGGGAGAGTCTGGCCGCCGGCCTTATCACCGGCGAGGGGGCGGCGCCCGACGTGGTGCGGATGCGGCTTAAGATGGGCAGCGTGGCGGTGATCGCCTCCGACGGGGTGCTCACCGGAGCCAATGACGCCTGGCTGCGGCAGATGCTGCTGCAAAGCGACGACAAGGACATGAAAACCCTGGCCCGGGAGGTGCTGCGCGCGGCCACGGATACCGTGGGCGGCGCCGACGGGTCGGACGATATGACGGTGCTGGCCGTGCGGGTGGACGCCCGGGCGTGAGAAAAGAAAGGGGGAACAGCGCAATGAAGGGAATCTCCCGCACGGCCGTGGTGGTGCGCCCCCAGGGCGACGGAATGTTTGAGGAGGCCATCTTTCTCGTGCGGGAGGACTATCTGCGCTCCGGGACAGAGGGAAGGGAGGAGCTGCTGCGACAAGCGCGGAGAGCGGCGGAGACCTTTACGGTCTCCGCCGCCGGGGAAAGCCCGCGTCAGAGCTGCATCTGCCGCACCATCTCCCGCCTGAGGCGCACGATGATGCGCTTTTCCAGCCGGCTGATGTAGCTTTGGGAGATGCCCATGGCGTCGGCCACCTCCTTCTGGGTGAACTCCTCGCCGCCCCCCAGCCCGAAGCGCATGGAGATGATGTCCCGCTCCCTGTCGCCCAGCGTGCGGATTGCGTGCATCAGCATATCCCGGTCCGCGTCGTCCTCCATGGGTCGGATTACCTCATCCTCCTCCGTGCCAAGAATGTCCGAGAGCAGCAGCTCATTCCCGTCCCAGTCCGTGTTCAGCGGCTCGTCAAAGCTCACCTCCGTGCGCTGCGCGCTTATCTTACGAAGATGCATGAGTATCTCGTTTTCGATACAGCGGGAGGCGTAGGTGGCGAGCTTTATGCTTTTTCCGCTGTTGAAGGTGCCCACGGCCTTGATGAGCCCGATGGTGCCGATGCTGATGAGGTCCTCCAGCCCCACGCCGGTGTTCTCAAACCGCCGGGCGATGTAGACCACCAGACGCAGGTTCCGCTCAATGAGCAGCTGCTTCGCGCCCGCATCGCCGCTTTCCAGCGCGGCGATGGCTTTTTCCTCCTCCTCGCGGCCCAGCGGCGGGGGCAGCGTGTCGCTGCCGCCTATGTAGAGTACGCCGGGAGAGGTGAAGCCCATCGCGCCCAGCAGCTTCAGCGCCGCCGCGTACAGTTTCAGTTTGATATCCATGAAAATGCCTCCTTATATGATTGCCTCATGCTCGCCGGTGTGGGAGAGCCGGTTGGGCGAGATTGCCAGCAGTGCGTCGGTATCCGCGCCGTCCACATCGGCGCTGTCCGGGCGGAAGGCCGTTAGAAGGGCGCTGCCGGTGCCCACGGCGGAGTAGGGGATCAGCCGGAAGCGTCCGGCGCAGCCGGGCAGGGCGCTGAGCGCGGTGAGCTGCGCCGCCGCGTCGGGGACGGCCAACGCCGCCGCCGCACCCTCCGGCAGCAGGGGCAGCAGGGCAGTGCCCTCCGCCACGGCCACGCTTTTTCCGCTGATGGGATCGTACAGCCTGTTTCCCGTGTCCCGCAGGGCCCGCAGGGCGACGCTTCTGCCGCCGAAGGATACGGTGAGGGTCACAAGCTGCCGCTCCGCCCGCTGCCCGCTGCGCCGGTACACCAGCGACACCGCCGCATAGCTCACCGCGAAGCTGAGCGCCAGCACCCGGGATGACACGGGCACATACGCTCCGCCGCCGCTCCCGCCCGCCAGCATCCCCGCGGCCCACACCGCCCCGCCGAAGGCGGCGGACACGGCGAGAAAGGTCACGGCGCAGCGGAAAAAGCGCCTCTCACCCCCGTAGGCAATCAGCGCCATGCCGCCGCCCAGCGCCAGCTTCATGGGGGCGCTGCCCAGCCAAGCCGCCGCCGGCAGAACCGCCGCCACGGCGTAGGCCGCGCCCAGCGCAGCGGCGGCGGCGTAGCGCCGCCGCCGGTAGGAAACGCCGCTCACCTTGGCCGTGCACAGCAGCAAAAGGTAGTCGATGATGAAATTGAGTGTGAAAAGACTGTCAACATATACCGTCTCCATGGACAAAAGTATACGCCCTGTCCCCACGCAGATTTTGTCATTTGGCAATTGTCAAAAAGGTCGACCCGTGGTAGAATGTACGAGACTAAATTTTAAGGAGCGTTCCGTCTATGTGGTTTTGGCTATCCATCGCGGCCCTCCTTTGCTGGAGCGGCAGCGACCTTTTCTCGAAGCTGGGATGCCAGGACGCAAAGGATCAATACTCTCACCTGAAAATGGTCATGGCGGTGGGCGCTGTCATGGGACTCCATGCGGCCTACGAAATATTTGTTGGCGGCGCGGAAATCAGCTGGCACGTCATTCTCACCTATCTGCCGGTTTCTCTGCTGTATATCTCCTCCATGGCCATCGGCTATGTGGGGCTCCGGTATATCGAGCTGTCCATTTCCTCGCCGATCTGCAATTCCTCCGGCGCGCTGGTGGCCGTGCTGGCTCTGGCGATTGACGGGATTGGGGATACCTCCCCGCTGCAGCTTATCGCCGTGGCGCTGGTGTGCGTGGGTGTGGTGGCTCTGGGCATCACCGAGTACACCGAGGACGACGAGATTCGCCGGGCCCGGCAGGACAAGGCCAACCGGCACTACGCGAAAAGCTGGATTGCCCTGACCCTTCCGGTGATTTACTGTTTGCTGGACGCGCTGGGCACCTTCGCGGATAACCGGGTGCTGATGACCATCAGCGAGGACAGCGCCAACGTGGCCTATGAGCTTACGTTTCTGTTCGTGGGCATCCTCTGCGCCGTCTATGTGCTGGGCGTGAAGCGCCAGAAGCTCATTCCCCGGCAGGAGGCGCCCAAATACACCGGCGCCGTATTCGAGACCGTGGGCCAGTTCGCCTACATCTATGCCATCGCGGATCAGGAGCATATCGCCATGTCGGCGCCCATTATATCGGCCTATTGCGCGGCCAGCGTGCTGTGGAGCCGCATTTTCCTGAAGGAGAAGCTCTCCTGGAAGCACTACGCCTCCATTGTGCTGGTGGTGGCGGGAATTATCATAATGGGAATTCTGGACGTTTGACAGCGGTCAAACGAATCCATAATTATAAGGGGTGGTTTATTTTGGGCGACAAGCCTGTTTATAAGCGCGTGCTGCTGAAGCTCAGCGGCGAGGCGCTGGCGGGAGAGAAAAAGACCGGACTGGATTTCGCGGTCATCGCCTCCGTGTGCGGCGCTGTGAAGCAGCTCACCGCCATGGGCGTTGAGGTGGGAA
>CAZCDJ010000030.1:0-15697 GCA_964497655.1 uncultured Oscillospiraceae bacterium
TGCCCATGGGCAAACCGGCGATGGGGGTGAAGCCCATGGAGGTGTCCACGCTCTTGCCGCCGTTGATGGCGCAGATGCTGCTGCCGTTGCCCATGTGGCAGGAGATGAGCTTCAGCTCCTCGATGGGTTTGCCCATCATTTCGGCGGCGCGGCGGCACACATAGCGGTGGCTGGTGCCGTGGAAGCCGTAGCGGCGCACCTTATAGTTGTCGTAATACTCGTGGGGAATGGCGTAGGTGTAGGCCTTGGCAGGCATGCTCTGATGGAAGGCGGTGTCAAACACGGCCACCTGGGGCACGTCCTTGCCCATCACGGAGACACAGGCGTTGATGCCGGTGATGTTGGCGGGATTGTGGAGGGGGGCCAGGGGGATGCACTTTTCAATGGCGGCCATGACCTTCTCGTCGATCAGGACGCTGCCGGCAAATTCCTCGCCGCCGTGCACCACACGATGCCCCACTGCGTCGATCTCCTTCATGCTGCCCACCACGCCGTACTGGGCGCTGGTGAGCTTGTCGATCACGGCGGCAATGGCCTCGCTGTGGGTGGGCAGGGCGATATCCTCATTGAATACCGGCTTGTCGCCGATGAGAGGGGTGTGCTTCAGATGTCCGTCTATACCGATGCGCTCGCACAGGCCCTTCGCCAGAACGGACTCTGTCTCCATATCAATGAGCTGATACTTGAGGGAGGAGCTGCCGGCGTTGATAACAAGAACTTTCATTTTCCAAAACCCTTTCTATTGTAAATTTTCCCCGGGGAAGGTAATATGGTAGCATCACTAATCTGGTATTCTATCCATTTTTGAGGAAAAACGCAAGCCCTAAGGGAAAAAACATGGCAGAGGAGCTGTGACTATGAATGTTGCCGGTATCGTAGCCGAGTATAACCCCTTCCACAACGGCCACGCCTACCACATCGCGGAGACTCGGAAGGCGCTGGGGGAGGACACCGCCATCGTCTGCTGCATGACGGGAGATTTTGTGCAGCGGGGCGAGGCGGCGGTCTATTCCAAGTATGCCCGGGCGGAATCCGCCGCCCGCAGCGGCGCGGATCTGGTGTTCGAGCTGCCCCTTCCCTGGAGCGTGTCCTCCGCCGAGGGCTTTGCCCACGGCGCAATTGGTCTGCTGGGGGCGCTGGGCACGGTGAAATACCTGTCCTTCGGCAGCGAGTGCGGGGAGACCAAGCCGCTGGAGACCCTGGCCTTCGCCCTGCTGGACCCCAATATGGATGGAGAGATCAAAGCGGAGCTCACCGAGGGCGTCAGCTACGCGGCGGCCCGGCAGCGGGCGCTGAGCAAATCCGTGGGGGAGCTGGCCGCGCTGCTGGACACCCCCAATAACATTCTGGGCGTGGAGTATATCAAGGCCATCTACAATCTCCATCTGGATCTGCAGCTGCTCACCGTGCCCCGCTTTGGCGCGGAGCATGACGGCGCGGGGGAGGGGAATGTGCGCTCCGCCAGCGAGCTGCGGGCGCGGCTGGGGGCTGACGGGGACGTGGAGGGCTTTATGCCCGAGGCCGCGGCCCGGGTGCTGCGGCGGGAGCGGGAGCAGGGGAGAGGGCCGGTGCTTATGAGTGATCTGGAGCCCATGCTGCTGTCCCGTCTGCGCGCCCTGCCGGACGCAGCCTTCAACGCCCTGCCGGACGCCACGGAGGGGCTGGGCAACCGCCTGTGCGCCGCCGTGCGGGAGCAGGCCAGCTGGGACGGGGTGCTCTCCGCCACCAAGAGCAAGCGCTACGCGCTGGCCCGCATCCGCCGCATGGCCATCAGTGCCTGTCTGGGCGTCACGGCGGGCATGACGGAGGCGCTGCCGCCCTATGCCCGGCTGCTGGCCGCCACCGAGCGGGGCCGCGCCCTGCTGCGGGAGGTGAGCAACCGCACCCGCATCCCCGTCATCACCAAGCCCGCCACCATCCGGGAGCTGTCCAGAGAGGCGCTTTCGGTGTTCAACATGGGGGTGTCCGCCCACGACCTGTATGTGCTGGGCTACGCCGCCCGGGAGGAACGCCGGGGCGGCGGCGACTGGCGCACCGGCCCCGCCATGGTTTAGGGAAGCCCTGTGCAAATTGCACCAGAAGTGTCCCAAGGTTTTGTACACCTTGGGGCACTTAATTTTGCGTATTAGTTCACAAAAGAATTTTGCCGGAAATGGGCGAAAAGGTGTTGCAATCGATCTGGGAATGGTTTATAATCATGCACATGGTCTACGGAATACAAATGTCCGCCTGAGAGGGACATGACCTGTAAGTAATTGGGAGGAAAATGAAATGAAAAAGTTTGTAGCCTTAGCTCTTGCGCTTGTGATGGTTTTTGCGCTCTGCGCCTGCGGGTCCAAGCCCGCTGCGACCGGCGGAGACGACAAGAACACCGCCTATGTTCTGACGCAGGTGGGCGACACCTATTCTCAGGGCCTTGGCAACTACTTCGTGGAGGCCTTCAAGGCCGCCGGCGGCGAAGTGGTCGCGGAGTCCTTCCCCGAGAACACCACTGATTTCACCGCGTATCTGCAGAACGCGATCAACGCCAAGGCCGACGTGATCTTCGCCCCCAACTCCACCACCGTGGCGGCGAACCTCATCAAGCAGGCTGCCGACAAGGGAATTGAGATGCCCATCCTGGCCGGCGACACCTGGGAGTCCTCCGTCATTCTGGAGGCCGCTGCCGGCACCGATCTGGCCGTGTACTGCTCCACCTTCTTTGACGAAAACGACGAGTCCGGCGCTGCCAAGGAATTTGTCACCGGCTTCAAGGCCTGGCTGAACGCCAACTCCCAGTACCTCACCAACAACGGCGGCAACGACATTGTGGCTGCTGTCTCCGCTCTGGGCTTTGATGCCTACAACACCGCCTACGCCGCCATTGAGGCCGCGCTGAACGCCAACGCCGCCGCCACCTCTCTGGATGTGGCCACCGCCCTCTGGGCCGTGTCTCTGGACAATGCCGTCACCGGCTCCATCAAGTTTGACCAGACCGGCGACGCCATCAAGGACAGCGCGTACATCAAGAAGGCCGCCTCTGCCGAGTCCTTTGAGTTCGTCAAGACCCAGTCCGTGGAGAACTCCGCCACCCAGGGCACCGCGGTGGACTACTCCGCCGTTAAGGCCTCCAACCCCGTGGTTGTGAACGACACCGTGTATGTAGGCGTGTACGAGCCCCAGTCCGGCGACAACGGCGCCGGCGGCAAGCAGGAAATTCTGGGCATCCAGTACGCCAACAGCGTGAAGAACACCGTGACCGCCGGCGGCAAGGAATACAAGGTTGAGCTGGTGATCGTGGACAACGAGTCCAGCGACGCGAAGGCTGTGTCCGCCGCCTCCGAGCTGGTGAACAAGGGCGTGTGCGTGTCCCTCGGCTCCTATGGCTCCGGCGTGTCCATCGCCGCCTCCGATACCTTCTATAATGCCGGAGTGCCCGCCATCGGCTGCTCCTGCACCAACCCCAGCGTGACCGAGGGTCATGACCTCTACTTCCGCATCTGCTTCCTGGATCCCTTCCAGGGTTCCGTCATGGCCGGCTTTGCTGAGTCCCTGATCGCGGGCTAACGGCTTAGCGGCGAGATCAGGCCGGGTGCGGCAGTTAACTCTGCCGCACCCGTTTCCGTGCTTATCGGCGCGAATTTTCTTGGAGTGAGGTCTGCGTTATGCAATTTGTACCCTATCTGCTGGCCGGACTGTCGGTCGGCAGCCAGTATGCGCTGATCGCCATAGGCTACACGCTGGTCTATGGCATCTTGCGTCTCATCAACTTTGCCCACGGGGATCTGTTTATGGTTTCGGGTCTCCTGATGGTCTATATTTCGGCTTCCATGCCCTGGTACATAGCCCTGCCGGTGGTGCTGGTGCTCACCACGCTTATCGGCTTCCTGATTGAGCGCTGCGCCTATAAGCCCCTGCGTACCGCGCCCAGAATGTCGGTCATGGTTTCCGCCATCGGCGTATCCTACCTGCTGCAAAACCTGATGTACTATATCACCGGCGGTCTGTCCAAGCAGTATCCGGAGCTGCCGCTTCTCAGCCAGCGGGTCAAGATATTCGGCATCGGCGATAAGCTGGTCATTTTTATCACCCCCATCATCGTGATTATCCTGATGATCGCTCTGGTAATGATGATTAATCATACCAAGACGGGCATGGCCATGCGTGCTGTTTCCAAGGACTTTGAGACCAGCCAGCTCATGGGCATCCGGATCAACCGGATTATCAGCATCACCTTCATCATCGGTTCCTTCCTGGCGGGAGTCGGCTCGGTGCTGTACTTCTCCAAGTACACGGGTGTGCAGCCCACCTCCGGGGCGCTGCCGGGACTGAAGGCCTTCGTAGCCGCCGTGTTCGGCGGAATCGGCTCTATCCCCGGCGCGGTCATCGGCGGCGTGCTTATCGGCGTGATCGAAAACATTGCCGTTGCCGTGGGCCTTTCCACCTATAAGGACGCGTTTACGTTCATTTTGCTCATAGTCATTCTCATCGTCAAGCCCACGGGCCTGTTCGGCGAAAAAGCTACGGACAAGGTTTAAGGAGGCGGACATCTTGAAAGGAAAATTAAACAAGGACACGATCTTCAACATCGGCCTGACGCTGGCGCTGCTGATTGTGCTCCTGATCGTACAGATATGTGTTCCCAACAGCTCCACGCTGATTAACATTCTGAAGAAAACGGCCATCTACGCGCTGGCGGCAGTGTCCATGAACCTGCTGAACGGCTTCACCGGCCTCTTTTCGCTGGGACAGGCGGGCTTCATGGTGCTGGGCGCCTACGCCTATACCATCTTCACCATCCCCCCGGAGCAGCAGGCTGCCGTGTTCTACAAGACCGGCGGCGGACTGATTCAAGTCTGCCTGCCCGCCGTGGCGGCGCTGGTCATCGCCGGCGTGGTGGCGGCCATCTTCGCCTATCTCATCGGCCTGCCGGTGCTGCGCCTTAAGAGCGACTATCTCGCCATCGCCACCCTTGGCTTTGCGGAGATCGTCCGCACCATCATCCAGTCCACCGACCTGCAAAAGCTCACCAATGGCCCGGACCCCCTGTGCAACTACACCACCTTCTCCGGGCTGATGCCCTATGTTGCCGTCTCCGCGGTGTGTATTCTGCTGATTGTTCTGGTGCTGAACTCGTCCTATGGGCGTGCCTTCAAGGCCATCCGGGACGACGAGATCGCGGCGGAGGCCATGGGCATCAATCTTGCCCATCACAAGCGCCTGTCCTTCGTGATCTCCTCCTTCTTCGCGGGGGTGGCGGGGGCCATGCTGGCGATGTACAACTCCACGCTGTCGGCTACCACCTTCAACTCCGCCATGACCTATGAGATATTGCTCATCGTGGTCATCGGCGGCATCGGCAGCATTTCCGGCAGTATTCTGGCCTCCTTCCTGTTTATCGCCTCCAGTGAGTGGTGGCTCCGCTTCCTGGATTATGAGAGCTATATCGGCGCGTTCAAGGTGCCGCTGCTGCGCGGCGGCTTCCGCAAGGTGGTCTTTTCCGTGGCCATCATGATTATCGTCCTGTTTTTCCGTCGGGGCATCATGGGCGACAAGGAGTTCTCCATCTCCGCGCTGACACGGCGCTTCCGGCGGAAGAAAGTGGCCGGTTCGGAAGGAGGCGCTGGCAATGGCTGAGAATATTTTGCGTCTTGAGGACGTGACCATGCAGTTTGGCGGCGTGGTGGCGGTGAACAACCTGTCGCTGGAGGTTAACCGGGGCGAGATTGTGGCGCTCATCGGCCCCAACGGCGCGGGCAAAACCACGGCCTTCAACTGCGTCACCGGCGTGTATGAGCCCACTAACGGACTGGTAAGCTTCGAGGGGAAGCCCATCGTGGCAAACCGTCCCCGGGGGAAAATGAAAAAACTGTACGCGGGGGAGAACAGGGAGAAATACCGGCGTGTAAAAACCCTGCACCCGACGCCCGACCAGATTACCAGTCTGGGCATCGCCCGCACCTTCCAAAATATCCGTCTGTGGAAAAGCATGACCGTGTTTGACAATGTGCTCACAGCCAAGCATATGCGCGCCCGGCAGAACGTGTTCACCGCCGCGCTGCGGATTTCCGCGGCGGAGGAGAAGCGGATGCGGGAGGAAACGGCGGCGCTGCTGGAGGAGCAGAACCTGCTGCAATACGCCGATGATCTGGCGGTGAGCCTGCCCTACGGCCTGCAGCGCAGGCTGGAGATTGCCCGGGCGCTTGCCACCACGCCCAAGCTGCTGCTGCTGGACGAGCCGGCGGCGGGCATGAACCCCCAGGAGACCCAGGAGCTGGGCGAGTTCATCATGAAAATCAAGCAGGAGTACGACCTGAGCGTGTTTATGATCGAGCACCACATGGATCTGGTCATGCAGTTCAGCGACCGAATTTATGTGATCGACTTCGGCAAGCTCATCTGCAACGGCACGCCGGCGGTGGTCAAGGCCGACAAGCGCGTGATCGAGGCCTATCTGGGGGTGGCGGAATGAGCAACATTATCCTGAGCATCAAGGATCTGAAAGTGAATTACGGCGGCATCGAGGCCGTGAAGAGCGTCTCCTTTGACGTGCCCCAGGGGGACATAGTCACCCTGATCGGGGCCAATGGCGCGGGCAAAAGCTCCACGCTGCGGGCCATCGCGGGTCTTGTAAAGCTTGGCGGCGGCTCCATCGAGTTTGAGGGGGAGAAGATTGCTGGCAAGGACCCCACCGCCATTGTCAAAAAGGGGATTACGCTGGTGCCGGAGGGACGGCGCATTTTCCCGGATCTCACCGTGGTGGAAAACCTGAAGGTGGGCGCATATCTTCGCAAGGACGATATCTCGGACGACCTGAACTGGGTGTACGAGCTGTTCCCCCGGCTGAAGGAGCGCTCCTGGCAGGCCGGCGGTACGCTGTCCGGCGGCGAGCAGCAGATGCTTGCCGTGGGGCGGGCGCTGATGTCCCGACCCAAGCTGATGATGATGGATGAGCCCAGTCTTGGCCTTGCGCCGCTGGTGGTGCGGGATATTTTCTCCATCATCAAGGAGATTAACAAGCGGGGCGTGACCATCCTGCTCATTGAGCAAAACGCCAACATGGCGCTGAAAATCGCCCACACCGGCTATGTGCTGGAGACTGGCAGGCTCACCCTCTCCGGCAGCGGCGCGGAGCTGCTGACCAACGAGGCCGTGAAGGCCGCCTATCTGGGCACCTGAAAAAAATCAGCCGGAGCAATCCGGCTGACTTTTTTTCGGAACATTTGCCCAGCCCAGCCGTCAAATGCTTGGATATGGATTGCGAGGTGCTGAGATGAAAAAGCTGACAGCTCTGCTGCTGTGCGCGGCGCTCCTGCTGGGGGCCTCTGCCTGTGGCAGCACGGTCGACCCGAAGGGGAGCGAGTCCCCGGCGGAGGAGACCACCAACACTGCCTATCACGACGCGGTGCAGAGCACGCTCACCTATGTGGGCGATTACGCCACGCTGCTAAGCGCCGTCAATACCATTGTCAGCGCGGGGGGCGACGCCACCGCCGCGATGCAGAGCATCCGCACGGCCACCGGCACCCGGCTGGGCGAGCGGGTGGACAGTCTCTCCACCTTCACCCAGGGGGGCGGCTATCTGTACCTGCTCAGCGGCGGCAAGCTGCTGGTCTATACCGCCGCCGGGCCGGCCACCGACAAGGTGACGGAGTTGACCCTGGGCTTCGACAGAAGCGAGGACGCCCAGTCCAAATGGAACTACGAGGGCAAAACGCCCGGCGCCATCTACCTCTACGGCAGCACGCTTGTGGTGGTGTCCGAGTACTATGCCTACCGGGACTTTATGGATGACGGCGGCAAGTGGGTGTACGACGGCAGCGAGCGCACCTGCGTGGACATCTACGATGTGTCCGACCCGGCGGTGCCCAAGCTGACCCACTCCATGGGACAGGACGGCATCCTCACCGGCGTGCTGCTGCGGGAGAACACCCTTTATCTGATCAGCAAGTGGTGTCCCTCCGTTGTGGATGAGAAAACCCCCGCCACCTTCGTGCCCGCTGTGTACACCGGGGATGACCCCACGGTTCTGCCGGCGGAGCGGGTGGCCATTATGCCCAGCCCGGACGCGGACGTGTACGGCGTGGTCTGCGCCTATGATTTGGAGCAGGGCTCCGTCAGCGCGGCGGAGACCGTGCTGGGCGCCGACGGAGACGTATATCTGGACGACGGCGGCATTTGCCTCACCTCCCAGATCAGCGAGGAGCTGCGCTCCCAGCCCCGGATCGACAGCGTCTATTCCGTGGTGGATTGCTCTGTGCGTACCGCAGCGGTGCTCTGCCGGCTGGATGCCAGCCAGGGACTGAAGATTGTGGGCGCTGCCAAGCTCAGCGGCGCCATTGTGGGCGAGAAGCTGGGGGTGAGCGAGGGACGCATCACCGCAGTCACCAGAATTGAGGGCTACGATTACAGCATCTATACCGATCAGGGCAAGGGCTTTGTGAATTCTACCGCCCAGACCACCGTGGCCGAAACGGCCCGCGTCACCGTGGTGGACAGCGCCGCCATGTCCACACTGGCCACTGCGGAGCTGCCCGGAGCCGTGCCGGCAGGCGTGTGGTTTGGCGGAAACTGGGCGTATTTCAGCACCGGGGACGGAGTGGGAATGTACGCCATGGATCTGAGCGTGCCCACCTCGCCCCGCACCGTCAGCGGTCTTTCCATGAACACTCTGGCGGAGTACCTGTGCGAGTGGGGGGAGGGGCGCGTGTTGGGTCTGAGCCAGACCGAAGCGGGCGCGCAGCTTCTCATGTACGACACCGGGGATCCCTCCGCCGTCAACGTGCTGCACACCATCTCCGTGGACGACGAGCTGACCCAGGCGCTGGAGGACACGGACGCCGTCTTTGTGGACAGCGGCAACTTCCGTCTGGCCTTTCCCACAGGCTCCTGCTACGACGTGTACGGCTTCACCGAGGCCCAGGGCTTCTTCCTCCTCAGCCGCATCGAAACCGGCGCGGACTGGAGCGGGGGCGTGCGTGGCGTAAACGCGGAGGGCTACGAGTATCTGGCGGGACACGCGGGCATCACGGTGATTGACGTGAACCGCGCCATCGTGTCCGCCCGTGTAGAATTTTGACACTTTGCATCGAATTTCCTCCCGGCCCCGGGGTGAGCGGCCTGTTTTCTGCGCTTTGTGAGTTTATCACGGACGGAGCGATTTTTTGGGGTATAATAAGGCCATAAAAAAGATCCGGATACCACCGGATACAGGAGGAAAAAGATATGTCAGTGATAACCTTGACCAGTGAGAATTTCCAGAAGGAAGTTATGGAGAGCGACAAGCCGGTGCTGGTGGACTTTTGGGCCAGCTGGTGCGGCCCCTGCCGCATGGTTTCCCCTCTGGTGGACGAGATCGCCGAGGAGCGCAGCGATGTGAAGGTGGGCAAGATCAATGTGGATGAGCAGGACGGACTTGCCGCCAAGTTCAATGTGATGAGCATCCCCACCCTGATCGTGTTCAAGGACGGAAAGCAGACCAACAAGGCCGTCGGCGCCCGCCCCAAGGCGCAGATTCTCTCCATGCTGGACGAATAAAGTAACGCCGCCCGGATGAAATATCCGGGCGGCGTATTTTATTTTGCCAGTGTTTCCAGAGCCTTCCGGTTGGTGAGGGTGATGCCGCCCCGGGTGAGGGACACCATGCCCTCGTTCTGAAAGTAGCGGAGCATCCGGGTCACCACCTCACGGGCGGTGCCCAGATGCCGGGCTGCCGCGTCGTGGGTCATCTCCACGCAGTCGCTGCCGGCCAGGTCGCTCTCTTCCAGCAGGAAGGCCGCCAGCCGGGCGTCGAAACTCTTCCACATGATCTGCTCGATGAGCCACATCACCTCGCTGAAGCGGCTGGCCATCAGCTCGTTGGTGTAGTTGGCCAGCGCCGCCGAGGAGCCCATTACCTTCTTGTAGACCTCGGGGGGGATGATAAGCAGCCGGGAGTCCTTCTCCGCCTGGATTATCACATCGAACTGGATGCTGGCCATCATGCAGCTGGCGGAAAAAAGGCAGATGTCCCGCTCGAACAGCCGGTAGAGGGAGACCTCCTTGCCCTCGGCGGAGAGGATGTAGGCCCGCAGCCGTCCGCTTTTCACCGCCATCAGACCCACACAGTCGGCGCTGCCATTGTGCAGCACGGTGCCCGCCGGGGCGCTGCGCTCCGTGACGGAATTTTCAAGGGTGCGCTGCTCCTCAGGGGTCAGCTTGTCCCAGATGGGGAAATACTCGGAAAGCGCCATACCAGATCCTCCGTTTGTTTTCTCCGATTATATCCCTCCCCGTGGAAAATAGCAATCCGTATCGGCGGGAGAAGTCTGCATGTAATAAAAAGACCGCCGCAAGCACTTTGCTTGAGGCGGTGAGTGCAAGGAGCGCCCAATATGAACGCCAAGACGTTTTTGAGGCAAATTAGGGGATTTGAACCCACACGCGAGCGTGAGCGAGCCTCCGCGGGTGCGGCGTAACAAGCGTTTTGCGAAGCGAAACCTTGGCACAGTCGGAATTCACTTCCGCCGTTAAGCGATAAAATGGTGCAAGCCACGCTTTGCGTGGCGAAGCCCAAAAAGAAAGCACTTGCCGAAGCAAGTGCTTTCTTTTTGGAGCGGGCGAAGGGAATCGAACCCTCGTGTTCAGCTTGGGAAGCTGACGTTCTGCCATTGAACTACGCCCGCATATGCCGGTAGTTTAGCACAACCGGCGGGCGGATGCAAGTAAAACATTGGGAAAGTGCTCAGGTCATGAACTGCTCGATGGCCTTATTCAGCTCCTCGATCTCGGCGGTATCGCCGCTGTCCATGGCGTCCACCAGGCAATGCTCAATATGATCCTTCAAAATCACCTTGGCGGTGCTGTTCAGGGCGGAGCGCACAGCGGCAAGCTGCACCAGCACCTCGGAGCAATCCCTGCCGTCCTCCACCATCTTTTTCACCGATTCCAGATGCCCGATGGCGCGGGAGAGCCGGTTGATCACGGCCTTGGTCTGGGTGTGCTCGTGCTTGTGGGTATGGGAATATACCGTGCCGTCAGGCGCGATATGCGTGTGTTCGTGATCGGTTTCAGACATATTAGACACCTCCCAATAATTTTACCGGGTAGCGGTCATTTTGTCAAGTCCGTAGGGGTGTTATCCGGGATAGCCGAACCAGCCCCAGACGTGCCAGAACTGCAGCGCGTGGGCCTGCAGCATGGAAACAATCATGCCCAGCACCGCAAAAATGGCAAAGGCGCACAGAGAGAGCAGCACCACACGGCGCAGCACGCGGCGAATCCTGCCACTCAGCAGGGGACAGGTGGGCAGGGGCGCCAGAACCGGTCTGCCGGACGCGGCGGCCATGGCGTTATGGTGGAAGCGGGCAAAGGCGCGCATCAGCTGCCGCAGCCACAGGGCGAGGTAGCAGCTTCCGCACCCGGACAGCACGGTGAGGGCGGCAAAGCTTACGCCGTAGAGCAGGGCGCAGCCGTAGGGCATCTGAGGGATGAGAAAGCGCAGATTCAGTCCAAGCAGCAGGCATACCGACAGCACGCCGAAGGCCACCGTGGCGGCGGCCATCACCAGCTCCCACGCCCACAGCAGCGCGAAGCAGCAGAAGGCAAATAGATCGGTGAAGGCAAGGCCCAGTCCCGTGAGAAAGCTGCGTCCGCCCCGCTTCTCGCCGGATTTCACGCCCGCGAACTGGGCGGCCAGCTCCCGGGGATCTCCCAGCTTGGCGGCAATCTCCTCCTGGGAAAATCCATCTGACAGCTTGAAGTCAAAGTGCTCCTCATACTCGGCGAGGATTTCCTCCGTGTCCTCCACGCCGCATTTCTTCAATCCGCGGGCAAGCTCCGCGAGAAATTCAGTTTTTGTCATGTCCATCCTCCTCCAGCAATTTCTGAACGGCCCCTGCAAAGGCCAGATATTCCGTCCGGTCGGCCTGATAGGTCTCCCTGCCCAGCCCGGTCAGGGAATAGTACTTGCGGGGCGGCCCGCCGCTCTCCTCCTGCAGATAGGTGGTCAGCAGCCCGTCGCTTTTCAGCTTCCGCAGGATCGGGTAGACCGTGCCGTCGGCGATGGGGATGTGTCCGGAGAGCTGCTCGGAGATCTCGTAGCCGTAGCGGCTTTGCTTTTCCAGCAACGCCAGCACGCAGAGCTCCAGCACGCCTTTCTTATACTGTGTGTTCACGGTATTCCTCCTGGGTACCCGTTGGGGTACGATTTGTTGTCTACTATTAGATAATAACCAGTAGTGACGGAAAAGTCAAGAGGGGAATGAAGTTTTTTTGACGTGGCAGATGGAGCGGGGCAGGGGGCGGTGGTAAAATAGAATAAAAATCCAGAAAAAATAGCTTGAATAATTCAATAAACGCGGTTAAAATAACATGCATATTGTCAAAAGGGGGAAACAGCGGGAAAACGATACCGCTGACTGTGATATGGGCAGAATGAGATATTCACAAGACGAACGTGATCGCATGACCGCGCTGTTTGTGGACGTGACCCGGGCTATCATGGACCGGGAGGGCGCGGATCAGGTCTCCATCCGGAAGGTGGCAAAGAGCGCGGGCTATAACAGCGCCACCATGTACCTGTATTTCAAGGACGTGGATGAGCTGATTACCATGGCTTCCCTCAGCTATCTGGTGGACTATTGCCGGGCGCTGGCGAAGGCGCAGAAGGGCTGGCGCTCCGCCCGGGATACCTACATCTACGCCTGGGAGATTTTTTGCCGCCACGCGTTTTTGTATCCCCATGTGTTCTACCGCATCTTTTTCTTCCAGCACAGCACTCCGCTGGAGCAGACCATCGAGCGCTACTACGAGATATTTCCTCATCAGCTGGACGATATTGACGGCGCCGTGAAGCAGATGCTCCGCGGCGGCACGCTGGAGAGCCGGGACTACCGGGTGCTGCGTCCGCTGGTGGAGGAGGGAGAGATAGGGGAGCAGTCCGCCGCGCTGGTGAGCACCATGGCGGTGGGGCACTTCCGGCAGCTTCTCAGCGAAAAGTGCGAGCGGGGAGAGCTGGTGGACGACGCGGCGCAGGCCCGGCGGCAGGTGGAGGCCGTGCGCTTCCTGCTTTGCAGCGCCACGGACCAGTGAGAGCCCCCGCGAGAAATTTTGGAAAGTGTCGATTTTTTTGTTGACTTTTCGTTAATCAAGATTATAATTGATACCGTAACGCCGCTGATGCAAAAGCGGCCTGCGCCGTATGGGAGTAGAAGGGTGTCTGGTGTGCCCTCCGGTCTTCAAAACCGGTATGAGCAGCAGCCTGCTCGGGTGGGTTCGATTCCCACCTACTCTCGCCACAGCGGGGCGCGACGCCCCCGGAAAAGACCGGTCCTCGGACCGGTCTTTTTTGTCGGCTATGACGGAAAAGCGGGTCGCTCACAGGTTTATGTTGACAAAACCGTCAGAAACGTATATACTATAACCGCGATTAATAATCGCGGTTATAGTATTGTGCCCCCCAGCGGGGACGTGTGGGAAAGGACGGTCAGGCGACAATGGACAGCATAAAGGCGAGAGTCCTCCTGTATGTGATAGATTCCGGCAGCCTTACAAAGGCGGCCGCGGCGTTTGGCTACACCCCCTCCGGCGTGAGCCACATGATCTCCTCCATTGAGCAGGAGGTGGGCTTCTCTCTGCTGGTCCGCACAAAGACCGGCGTGTCGCCCACCTCCAACGCGGAAAAGCTCATGCCCATCATCCGGGCCCAGTGCAGCTGGGACGAGCAGTTCCGGCAGACCGTGTCGGAGATCAACGGCCTCACCTGCGGCACGCTGAACATCGCGGCCTATTCCAGCATCGCCAGCCAGTGGCTGCCCGCCGTGATCGGCCGCTTCCACCGGAGCTACCCGGAGATTCGCATCAACCTGCTGGAGGGCGTGTGGCAGGAGGTGTCCAACTATCTGGCGGAGCGCCGGGTGGAGCTGGGCTTTTACAGCTATCAGCCCTCCATCCGCCACCACTGGATACCGCTGCGCAGCGACCCCATGGTGGTGGCGATGCCGCTGGACCACCCCCTTGCCTCCCGCTCCGCCGTTCGCCTGGAGGACCTGGAGCGAGAGACGCTGATAATGCCGGCCTACGGGTCGGACGTGGACGTGCAGAACCTGCTGGAGGGCAAGAAGCCGGACTGCCGGTTCACCACGCTGCAAAACTATTCCGCCTTCGGCATGGTGGCGGAGGGGCTGGGGCTGGTGGTGACCAACGAGCTCATCACCAGGGGCCTGAACGTTAAAATGAGGCTGCTGCCCTTTGACCCGCCCAGGAGCATCATGCTGGGCATCGCCGTCCCGGCGGAGGCGGAGATGATGCCGGCGGCGGCCAGATTCATCGAGTGCGCCAAGGAAATGATACGGGATGGCCGTATATAAAAAAGGAGAATGGATATGACGGAAAACGCTAAACAGAAGGCCCTGGAGTGGCTGGAGCAAAACGGTATAGAATATGAGCTGATGGAGCACAGGGCCGTTTTCACGGTTTCGGAGATGGACGAGGCCGGCGTGAGCGCCAAGGGGAACGTGTGCAAGAACCTGTTCCTCCGGGACGCCAAGGGGAAAAAGCACTATCTGGTGGTGGCGCCGGAGGAGAAGCGGGTGGACCTGGCCTCCGTGGCGGAGCAGCTAGGCAGCACCAAGCTGAGCTTTGCCTCGGCGGAGCGGCTGGAGAAGTATCTGGGCGTGGCCCAGGGCTCCGTCTCCCCCCTGGGGGTCCTCAACGACTCTGAGCACGCCGTCACGGTGGCCTTCGACCAGGACCTGCGCACGGCGGGGCCCATCGGCGTCCACCCCAACGACAATACCGCCACGGTCTGGGTGCCCTTTGAGGCCCTGCTGAAGGGCCTCTCCGCCCTGGGCAACCCCGTGACGTTCCTGAAGCTGAAATAAATCAAAAAAACTCCGTTTTTCACGGCAGGGTATTGAGAAACAGTAAAAACGATTGTGAGGGGACCGCAAGACAGGCGGTCCCCTCACTGGGTCCTGGGGCCTCCCGGAGGGGAAAAAGAGCCGGCTTCCTGTGCAAGGTGCGCAAAAATTCCCCGGCTCCATCGGCAAAACGCTGTGCAATAGTCTTAAATCCAGGTTGCAAAAGAGTCGCTGGCAAAAAAGCGGCGCAGGCTGTATATTCTAACTGCGATTGTTAATTAATAGACTACTCCTCTGCCTTGCGGGTGCTCGGGAAGGACGGTGAGAAAATGGAAAAGAAATATGTGCTGGTCACAAATAACCCCAAAGCGGACGACGTCTATAAAAACAACGCCGCGATCGGCGTTGAATATCTGACGAACGGGAGCTATCTGGATGTGCTGCTCCGTGTGCGCGACAGGGTGCACGGCGGGTGGCGTCTGATGACCCACCCACAGGCCAGCAATCTCAAGCCCAACCAGTGTCCGTACAAGACCGTCCTCATTTCCCGGGACATGGAGGCTCAGGACTATGCGAGGGATGTTGAGCTGATAGAGACGGCGGTCTCCGCGTATCACAAGTTCACCGGCGGCATGACGCCGCCCCGATGGAATGAAAGGGCCCTGGCGGATTTCATGACGGTGGACCTGAGCGTGGTGGAGTCCGCTTTCGAAAGCTCTCTTTTGCGCCAGATGCTCATGCGTCAGTAGAGAATCTATAAGGAGGTGCTTTGAAGAATGAAACTTGAATTAGGAAAGATCCACATCAAGGACGTGCAGTTCGGCGACGTTACGAAGATCGAAAACGGAGTACTGTATGTCAACGCCGAGGAGCTCTCG
>CAZCDJ010000031.1:0-15302 GCA_964497655.1 uncultured Oscillospiraceae bacterium
ACATTGTGCCCTTTACCCACATTCAGGAGGAAATCCGGGACAAGTGCCCGGAGGAATACTTCACGCTGGTGATGCGCCGCTTTATGATGCGCATCGCGGAGCGGGTGGCGGCGAATAACCGCTGCAAGGCCATCGTCACCGGGGAAAATCTGGGACAGGTGGCCAGCCAGACCATGGAGGCCATGGCCTGCACCCAGGCCGTCACCGAGCTGCCGGTGCTGCAGCCCCTGATCGGCATGGATAAGGAGGACATCATCCGCTACGCCCGAAAGATCGGCACCTTTGAGACCTCCATTCTGCCCTATGAGGACTGCTGCACGGTGTTCACCCCCCGGCATCCCCGCACCAAGCCCAAGGAGCGGGAAGTGGCGGAGGTGGAGAGTGTGATGGATATTGCCGGCCTTGTGGACGAGGCTGTGGCCGGTATCGAGAAAGTGTGGCTGGATGAAGGCTGAGATCATCGGCGTCGGCACCGAGCTGCTGCTGGGCAGCACCATCAATACGGACGCGGCGGACGTGGCCCATCTGCTGTCGGAGCTGGGCATCAACGTCTACTGGCACACGGTGGTGGGGGATAACCCCCTCCGGGTGCAGGACGCGGTGAACATCGCCCGCAGCCGTGCCGACCTTATCATCACCACCGGCGGGCTGGGCCCCACCTGTGATGATCTCACCAAGAACGCGGTGGCGGACGCCTTCGGTCTGCCGCTGGAGAAGAACGAGGCGGAGGAGCGTTGGCTCCTGCAGGTCTTTGCCGACCGGGGCATGGAGTTCACGCCCAACAATCTGCAGCAGGTGTATCTGCCCCGTGGCGCCGTGGCGCTGCATAACGACTGGGGCACCGCCCCCGCCTGCGCCTTCCAAAAGGACGGCTGCACGGTGGTGATGCTGCCCGGCCCGCCCCGGGAGCTGCGCCCCCTGCTGGAGCACCGGGTTCGGCCCTACCTGACAGGCTTGGGCGACGGGGTGATTCTCTCCCATTCCATCCGCTTTTTCGGCATCGGCGAGAGCGAGATGGAGTATCAGCTGCGGGACTACATGAACAGCCTTGATAACCCAAGCCTCGCCCCCTATGTGAAGGAGGGGGAGTGCATGGTGCGGGTCACCGCCAAGGCGGAGAGTGAGGCAAAGGCGGAGGAAATGATGACCCCGGTCATCCGCCGGGTGCGGGATACCTTCGGCGCACTGGCCTACGGCATGGACTGCGATAGTCTGGCGGCGTACACCCTGAGCCTGATGCGGGAGAAGGGCGTCACCCTGGCGGCGGCGGAGAGCTGCACCGGCGGCGAGCTGTGCAAGCGCCTCACCGATATCCCCGGCGCGTCTCAGGTGCTGCTGGGCGGTGTGACGGTCTACACAAACGGGGCTAAGCACACTCTGCTGGACATCCCAATGGACTTCATTGATGCCCACGGCGCGGTGAGCCGGGAGGTGGGCATTGAGCTTGCCCAGCGGGTGCGCACGAAGCTGGGCGCGGATTTGGGCGTGGGTGTCACCGGCCTTGCCGGGCCGGAGGGCGACGGCGTCCATCCGGTGGGCACGGTCTTTCTCGCACTGTCCACGGCGGACGGCACCTTTGTGCGGGAGTGCCACATCTCCTCCCGGGAGCGGATGCGCGTGCGGTTATATGCCTGCCAGAATGCCTATGATATGATCAGACGCTATTTGTCCCAATTACCGGTGGAGGAGATTGATTCTTGAAACTGTACCTTGCACGACACGGAGAAAGCGAAGGAAATGTAAAGCGGCTGCTGTACGGCCACACCGACTGTCCCCTCACCGAGAGCGGCCGGGCGGACGGACGGGCGCTGCACGATAAGCTCGCCCCCATAGAGCTGGCCCGCTGCTACGCAAGCCCCCTGTGCCGGGCGGCGGACACCGCGCGCCTGGCCCTGGCCGGGCGGGACGTGCCCATCACGCTGCTGCGCGGATTGATGGAGCAGCATATGGGCGAGCTGGAGAATACCTCCTTTGAGGAGATGCGCCGGTTGCATCCCGAGACCATCAATGCCATGCTGGAGGACTGGTCCAAGATAACTCCGCCGGGGGGCGAGAGCTACCGGCAGGTGCAGGAGCGGGCCATGGCCTGTGTCCGGGAGATCGTCGCAAGGGATGAGGATGCCCTGATCGTCTCCCACAATGGGGCGCTGAGCACCGTGATGGCGGCGCTGCTGGACACCGGCGGCGGCAGCGTGGACAAATTCTGGTTTAACCACGGCTGCTATTCCTGTCTTGAGCTGACCCACGGCCGGGTGAAGCTGGTGGGCTTTAATCTGTAAAAATGTCGGGCGCGAGGAAATCGCGCCCGACATTTTTTTGCAACGCGCAAGTGACCGTTTTTCCGCCCTTGCATCCTTTGTCCCGGCGGGGTAGAATGGATGTACCCAAATTGAATACAGGAGGCTGACCCTATGACAAACGAGCAGATGATTTCATCCTTCGACGGCACAAAGCTGTACATGAAACGGGATATCCCCGGCGAGATGCGGGCGGTTGTGGTCATCGTCCACGGTCTGTGCGAGCATCAGGGGCGCTATGACTATCTGGTGGAGCGGTTCAACGAGGCTGGTCTGGGCTGCTACCGCTTCGATCACCGGGGCCACGGCAGAAGCGAGGGCGAGCGCACCTTCTACCAGAGCTGGACGGAGCTGACCGATGACACCAACGTGGTGGTGGATATTGCCATCGCCGAACACCCGGGCAAGAAGGTGTTCCTGCTGGGGCACAGCATGGGCGGCTTCTGCGTGGCGCTGTATGGTCTGCGCTATCCGGGCAAGCTTGCCGGCATCGTCATGAGCGGCGCGCTGACCCACGACAACCGGCGGCTGATTGCCGACATTCCCCAGGGAATGGACGTGCACACCCAGCTTCCCAACGAGCTGGGCGACGGGGTGTGCTCCGTGCAGGCGGTGGTGGACGCCTATGTGGCCGACCCCTACAACACCAAAACCTTCACCGCCGGGCTGTGCTACGCGCTGAACGAGGGCGTGGCCTATCTAGGGCAGCACTACGGGGAGTTCGCCTACCCGGTGCTGATGCTCCACGGGGAGAAGGACGCGCTGGTGGACGAGCGGGACACGCTGGAGGGCTTCACGGAGGTGGCCTCCACGGACCGGCAGATGAAGATTTACGGCGGGCTCTTTCACGAGATCTTTAACGAGTACTGCCACGACGAGACCATCGGAGACGCCGCGGCTTGGCTTGTGCGCCGGGCGTAAAATAACTGGAGGGACTTTTTATGCTGCCAAATCCCGCGCGGACCGCGCTGCTTGTGATTGATATGGAAAACGCCTTTGTGGAGCCGGAGGGCGGCCACTGCATCCGCAATGCCGCCGCCACCGTTCCCGCGTGCGCCCGGGCGGTGGAGACCGCCCGGAGCAAGGGTATCCCGGTGTTTTTTGTGAAGCGGCTCTACCGCGCCGACGGCAGCGATGTGGAGCTGACCCGCTACGCCGCGTGGAAGGCGCGGGGGCGGGGCTGCGCCCCCGGCTCGGAGGGGGCAAACAGCGCCATGGCGCCGGAGGGACTTTGTCCCAAATGCGGGGATTACACCATCATCAAGCCCCGGTGGAGCGCCTTTTTCGGCACGGAGCTGGATCTCATTTTGCGCCGGCTGGGCATCCGAACGGTGATTCTCACCGGCACCACCACCCCCAACTGCGTTCGCACCACCTGCTACGACGCCATCGCGCTGGAATACAGCGTGGTGGTGCTCACGGACTGCACCTCCTCCCAGACGGAGGAGATTCAGCGGGTGAATCTGGAGGACATGGGCCGGGTGGGCGCGGTGCTGATGACCGGCGGGGACTTTGCGGCCTTCGGCGCGGACACCGTGCCGGACGTCTCCGCCGCCATCCGGGCGGAGCTGCTCGCGGAGGACGTGCCTCCGGAGCCCTTCGCGCCCCAAGACGGCTGCACCGGCTGGATGGACAAATGGTAAATTGACAGGGCGTCACCTTTTGGTGACGCCCTGTTCCAAATTTTTGACTATGTGGGTCATGCTTGCTGCGGGTTCTCCGCCAGACGGGAGAAGATGAAGGTGCACACGTCGCCGGAATCGTCCTTGTAGAAAACGGCGGTGGTCTCCACCCGGTGGTAGGCGCGGCTGCCGGGGTCCAGCAGCCGTACCCGGTACTGGAAGCTGGATTTTCCCTCGTCGTAGATCGCCAGCAGCGAGTCTCTGGTGACGGCATCGTGGATTTCCCGATCCTCGGGGTGGACGGCCTTGCCAATTAGCTCCATCAATTGATGGAAGCTGCCGTCGGGCGGGATGCGGCTCACCACATAGGCGCTGGATTCCATGAGGAAATAGCGGTCCTGGGTGAGATTCACGGATATCACCATGGGATAATAGGAGGAGATCGCCCCCATGAGCTGGTTGAGCTGCTGCCGGTTCACCGCCAGCTCGTCCCGCAGGGAGATGGCGGCATGGTCGGGTCGGATATAGTCCCCGCTCTGCATCTGGGGGGAGTAGAAGACATAACTGTTTTTCCCGTTGCGCTTCACATGGTAGAGGGCGGTGTCCGCCTGCTTGTACAGGTCGGCAAAGCTGTCCCTGCCGCACTCGCCCAACGCGCAGCCGATGCTGCAGTGAATCACAAAATCGTCCTGCTCGCCCACCCGGGAGCGCAGCAGCTCCCGCAGCAGGGAGCGGAGCGTGGCGTCCAGATCCTCCCGGGTGGTAATGCCGGTGAGGAAGGCCACAAACTCGTCCCCGCCGATGCGCCCGAAGATGTCGCTGCGGCGGAAGTGCTTTTTCAGGGTGGCGGCCACGGCCCGCAGCGCCCGGTCGCCCTGGGGATGGCCCAGCCGGTCGTTCATTTTTTTCAGGTCGTCCAAATCCAGCAGCAGGAAGGCGCAGCGCCCGTTGGTCGGGTCGGAGAGCTTCCGGGCGATCAGCTCCTCGGCGGCCACGCGGTTATATATCTCCGTCACGCCGTCCAGCCGGGCCCGCTCCACCTCCGAGTGGGCGGCGTCCAGCTCGTTTCGCTGGGCCTCCTGCCGCAGATAGTCGTCGGTGGTGTCCGAGCGAATCAGAATCACGGTGGCGGCGCTGTCGTCAAGGAAGGTGAAGGTGCAGCTCTTGCGGCGGCGCTGCCCTTCCATATCCGCCCAGAAGGAGTAGCTGTACCGGGAGTCTCCGCCGCTCAGATGCCCCAGCACATGGTCAAGACTCAGTTTTTTCCGCAATTCCCGTCTGCCGTTCTCGGGGACGTACGCCGCGGTAAAGGCCGCCAGCCCCTGGGCGTAGTCCACCTCGCCGGTGGGGGAGGGGCGGAAGTCCGTCTGGGCGCTGCGATAGTAGCGCAGGGTGCCGGTCTGCACGTCGATCACGCCCAGCATCTCGGCTTCCAGGGACAGCAGACGTTCCATCAGCAGATTGGTGGTTTTTTTGCTGTCGATATCGTAGGAATAGAGGAACACTTTCAGATGCCCACATTCCGGGTCCATGTACAGCTTCACGGTGGCGCTGACCCAATAGAGTCGCCCGGAGGGGCTTCGACGCTGAAATTCAATCTGTGTCTCGTTTTCGCCGCGCGCAAAGGCGGCGAGCAGCCGCGTCCGATCCAGCGCGCGCAGCGCGGCATCCCTCTGTGCCGCGGTCAGGCACGAATCGGCCATCCGCCGGCGCACCGCCTCGTACTCCGTCACATCGTCGTAACGGATGCCGGTGCCCTCCCGAATCCAGCCGCTCTCCAGCGCCCCGTCGGTCAGGTCAAGACTCAGCTTGGCCAGCAGATCCTCGCTTTGGGTGGCGGAGAGCTGCCGCAGCTCCCGCTGATACTCGGCAATCTGCCGCTCCCGCTCCGCCAGCGCGGCCTCCTTGGCGGATTTCTGCGCGGTCACGTCGCTGTATATCCCGTAGAAATAGAGCTGGCCGTCCATCTCCACCGGGTTGGCAACCAAGTTTACCCACCTTGGCGCCCCCGACCGGGGGACAACGTGGATGTCCATGTTGAAGGGCAGCCGTTTGAGAGCGGAGACGCGGATGGCGTCCAGCAGCGCGACCCGCTCCTCCGGGCTGATCCGGTGGAGCGAGCCAAAGACGTCGTCCACCACAGGCTCGTCCTTGGCGTAGCCCAGCACGCTGAGAGCCCCCTCGCTGATATAGGTGCGGATGACCTCGTGATCCGTCACATGGAAGGAGGCGAGGCCGCCGGGGATGTTTTTCAGAATGGTGTTCAGCTTTTCCTGAGAGGTATACAGCTCCGTCCGGTCGGCCAGATAGGTGATAAAGGCGTCATGCCCGTTCCAGTTGATGCGGGTCATGCGGCTGAAATAGCGGCGGCCGTTGATGACGGCCTCCCGGCTGAGGGGGGTGCTGCCCAGAGAATCCGCCATGCAGTTCGCGCAGGGCGCGCTGCTCCCCAGCAAATACTCGTAGCAGGTTTTGCCCACAGGCCCCCCGTCCGGCACAGTTCCTCGGCGGCCCGGTTGGCAAAAAGCTGCTCCTTGGTGTGAAAATCCGTCACCGTGAGGGCGCTGTCCGTCTCGTCAATGATGGCCCGATACAGCGCTGTGGTCTGGGAGGGGTTGTGGAACACCGCGTGAAAGACCGGATAGCCGTTCCGGGTGCCCCGGATGGTGCCGTGCATATCCACCCAGACGGTCTGACCGCTCACGTGCAGCACACGGTAGATGATGTCGATATCCTCGCCGGTGGACATGGCTTTTTTCAGGTGCTCCCGCAGCATGGGCTCGTCAGGGGGATAGATGTCGCTTTGCTGCCGCTCGTTGAACAGGGTCAGGTACTCCTCTATGGTGCGCCCGGAGATGGCGGGCACGCCCGGGCTGATATAGATAATCCGGAAGTGATCCGGGTGCAGCTCATAGGTGCCCAGCCCGCCGGGGATTGCGTCCAGCAGCAGCTCAAGCTGCTCCCGGTCCTGCCGCTGCTGCTCCTGCAGCAGCTTCATCTGGGTGATGTCCGAAAAGGAGATGTGCAGCATACCGGTGCCCGGGGACTGGAAAAGGAAGTTGCCGTCCACGTTCACCCACAGGTAGCCGCCGCTGCGCCGCAGCAGCCGGCAGGACTGCTGCAGTCTCGCGCCGGTGCGGATGGTAAGGTCTCTGGCATCCAGCATGGATTGCAGATCCTCCGGATGAATCAACGCCGCGTCGTCCGGGGCGTTGTCGCCGGTGAGCTCGCTCCGGGTATAGCCCAGCATCCGCAGCAGACTGCTGTTTACATAGTCGATGTGCTTGACGCCGTTCTCGTATCGGAAGCAGGCGATGCCGTTGGGGGTGTTCTCCAGCAACGCCTCATTCCGCTCCCGGACGGATTCCAGAGCCAGCTCCAGCCGCTTGCGCTCCATGATGTCCACAATCACCACGATGTACCACCGGTCGCCGTTCTCGTCCACAATCAGCCGGCCCGCGTCGTGTACCCACAGCAGCGTCCCGTCCGCGGCCTCAATCCGGTACTCGCAGCTGTCGGTGGAGCCGGTTCTGGCAATGTCGCTTTCAATCTTTGCCAGTGCCCGCGCCCGATCCTCCCGGTATACCATCTGGGTGAAGCGGTTGTGGAATTTCTCCGCGAACTGTTCCCGGGTGTAGCCCAGCTTCCGCAGCATGGGCTCGCTGACGAAGGCAAACTCGTCGGTGTCGGCGCTGTAACGGAAGATGCCGCCGGGCACGGTGTCAATCAGGGCGGAGAGGGTGCGCTGCCGGGCGGAGAGCTTGGCCTCGGTCTCCGCCACATCCGTCACGTCAACAAAGGAGGCGTACAGCAGCGGCGCTGCGTTCTCCCGCGCCGCCAGACGCAGACCCACCCGCAGCCACAAGAAGCTGCCGTCCTGCCGCCGGGTGTGGAAACGGAAGGACAGTACCTCCCCCCGGAGCAGCCGCTGCCGGATGTCCGTGGGCAGAGTGTCGCTGCCGGAGAGGAAGTCCTCCGCCTGATAGGTCAGCAGCCGGTCCTCGTATTCCGCCCGGGTGAGACCGAGCATCTGTCCGGTGAGATCGTTGCAATATAGCAGGTGCAGCCGGTCCTCCAGCGCATAGACCGCCACGCCCATGGGCAGATTGGAGATGATGTTGTGGTACATCTCGTTCTGCTGCCGGGACAACACCCGCGCCGTGATGTTCTCAACAGTCATGTAGAACACATGACTGTCCACCTTGTTGGCCAGCAGGCGGACGCCGCAGCGCACATAGAGCGGCTGCGCGTCATCCCGCAGGGCGATGGTACGCACCTCGCAGCTTGCATCCTTTTCGGTGCGGATGGCCTGCTCCAGCATGGCAAGAAAGCCCTGCCGGTAGGCCGGGTCTATGGTTTCAGCCAGATGATACTGTTTTTTCGCGTACTCGGCGGCGCTAATCTCCAGCTCCTCGTAGTACCGGTCGTTCAGCCGCAGCGCCGCCACGTTGCCGCCCCGGTATTCCAGGATGGCCGCGCCGCCCACGAAGCTGTTGAACAGCAGCGTCGATTGGGTGGTGGCATCCAGAAAATCCACGCTGCTGTCAAAGCCCGGACGAAACCTGGGGTCCTGCCCGACCACGGACTTCCGGGTACGCAGCAGCGCCTCAAAATCCTCCGCGGGCATGGGCTTGGCAAAGTAGTAGCCCTGCATATAGAAGCAGCCGATGCTTTTCAGATAGTCCGCCTGCTGCCGGGTCTCCACGCCCTCGGCGATGACCGGCAGGTGGATGGCGTGGGCCATGCCCACCACGGAGGTGAGGATGCTCCCGCCCCGGCCCCGGTCGGTGTTGGGGGTGATGAAGGCCATGTCCAGCTTCAGCAGATCCACGTGCACGTCCTTCAGGGTGTTCAGGGAGGAGTAGCCGCTGCCGAAGTCGTCCATCTCCACCTTGAAGCCGGCGCGCTGGAGCTGGGACACAAAGCTCAGCACCAGCTCCGGGTTGTCCACATAGGCGGACTCGGTAATCTCCAGATGGAGCATGGAGGCGTCCAGCCCATAGGCTTGGATGAGGGAGCTGAATTCCTCCACCAGCCCCGGGTGGTACAGATCCCGCCGGGAGATATTCACGGAGACGCAGGGAATAGTAAGGCCCTTGTCCCGCCAGCTTTTCAGAAGGGCGCAGACCTGCTCCCAGATATGGTGATCCAGCTCATAGATGAAGCCGTTCTTTTCAAAGAGGGGGATGTACTTCTCCGGGGGAATCAGACCCTTTTCCGGGTGCCGCCACCGCACCAGTGCCTCCGCGCCGATCAGCTCTCCGGTGGCGTAGTTGTACTGGGGCTGAAGGAAGGGCACGAACTGGCCGGAGCGCAGCGCGTCCTTCATGACTGAGACGATGGACTGCTCCTCCAGCACCTCCGTACGCATGGCCTCGCAGTACCAGGCGTAGTGCACGTCGTAGGAGTTTTTCACCGAGCGCAGCGCCAGCAGCGCCCGGTCGCACATGATGCCCACGTCCATGGTTTGCCCGTCAAAGGCGTAGATGCCCAGGTGCACGGAGAAGGCGTAGTCCGGAAACGCGCCGTGGAGCATGGTGAGGATGCTCCGGTGCACCTGCTCCGGATTCAGCTCCTCCATCCGCCACAGGGAGACAAAGTGGTCGGAGTCGTAGTGGCCCTGGGTGCAGGGCGCGGCGTGCGCCCCCGTGTTGCTGCGGCATTGCTCACCAATTTTCCGCAGCAGCGCGTCGCCGGCGGAGGTGCCGAAGAAATCATTGAATACCTTGAAGTTGTCGATGTCCCAGCGGAGGACGGCGTAGCGCCCCGAGGGGTCGGCGTCCAGCAGCTTCCGGGTTTCCGCGCAGAAGGTCTGCTTGTTCCACAGCCCTGTTTTCCCGTCAATCTCCGAGAGGCGCACCCGTTCCTTCAGCCACTTGTTCTCCGCCTCCAGCTTGGAGGCCCGCAGCAGGGCCAGCAGCCGGCGCAGCCGAAGCCGAATCTCCACCGGGTCAATCGGCTTTACAATCACGTCCACCGCGCCGTAGTTCAGCGCCCGGTTCTGGGTGTCCGTGTCGTCGCTGGCCGTCACCACAATCACGGGGAGACAGGAGAGCGCAGGGTTCCCCTGCATCCCGGCCATCACGCCGAAGCCGTCCATCAGGGGCATACACAGATCCAGAATGACGCCGATAATCCCGGGTTGCTCCCGCAGAAGGCGCAGCGCCTCCACGCCGTCTTTTGCTTCCACCACGGCGTATTCCGACGCAAATATTCTCTTGAGCATGGCGCGGCTGACGGCATCGTCGTCAACAATCAAAATTAATTCCGGCCTGTTCATCGTATCCATGGAAGTCACGCTCTCCTCAAATATGTGTCGGTATATTAGGCGCGGGGGGACTGCCCGGGCAGCGCTAAAGGGGGTCTCACGCGCGCGATACAAAAGATATAGACTGAATTGTAGCAACGTTTCCGTCAAATAGCAAGAGAGACCCATAGAATTTCCCGTTCCGCGCCCGGTGGGGGGGCGGTGGCCTTTTTGGGGGCGTGGAACCATTATCTTTTTTCAGCGTCTATTCCAACAGCGGCGAAAAGCGCCGCAATACTGCGAAAACGAGGATACAAAAATGAAACGTTCAAAAGGACTTGCACTCACTGTCTCCGCGCTGGCCCTGTCGGCCCTGCTGCTTGCCGGCTGCGGCAAGCAGGCCGCCGATCCCACCCCCACCGCTCCTGTGACCCAGGAGACCCAGTCCAGCGCCATTCTGGGCGTGGCGGACATGGTGGGCAAGACCGACGAGGAGGTCAAGGATCTCTTTGGCGGCGGCACGGAGAATAAAAGCGAGGACGGCGCCGCGCTGCTGGGCCGCTCCTACACCGCGGTGCTGGATGGCATGGACGCCGTGATCGAGACGGTTTATACCGAGGAGCTGAGCGTCAGCGCCGCCTCTGTCCGTCTGGAGGGCGCCGATGCCGGGGAGGTGGAGAGCGCCCTCACCCGCAGCTGCGGCGCACCGGAGAAGGTGGAGCAGCAGGACGGCGCGGAGGCACAGTATCTGCGGTGGACGAAGGACGGCGTGTCCGTGGCCCTGTACGACAGCTACGGCATGGTGTCCGTGGAATTCACCGCCGCCAACGGCTGACAATGAGCGGAGCGGCACATGGTACCATGTGCCGCTCTTTGAATGGGAGGAGCTATGAAAACTGCATCCATTGCGCTGGCGCTGGCTTTGCTGCTGTCCCTTGTGGGCTGCGGCGCGCACAGGCCGGCCACAGAGGACGGCCTGCTGGACTACGATTTGGGCGAGAGCACGGTGCTGGACGGGAGCGGCCGGGAGGTCAGCTACAAGGTGCAGGGCCTGCTGGGGATCCCGGAGGAGAAAAACTGCCCCGTGGTGGTGCTGCTTCACGGCTCCCACCCCATTGAGAAGGCCTCGGAGGCACCCTATTACAAGGGCTTTGCGTACCTGGCCCAGTCCCTGAGCCAGAGGGGGAATCTGGTCATCAGCATGAATGTGGCCATCAACTACTCCTTTGAAAACGGGGAGCCCAACGGCAACGAGCGCACCCGTCAGGTGCTTGTCCGGCAGCTGGAACTGCTGCAAAAGGCGGTGAAGGGGGACAAAAGCGTGTTCGGCCGGGATGTGACCGGCGCGGGGGACTTTCATAAGATCATCCTTGTGGGTCACTCCCGGGGCGGGCTGGATGTGCTGGAGTTCGCCTCCGCCATGCCCCAGGGAATGCGCGCCGTGGGCGTGGTCTGCGTGGCCCCTGCGGAATACAAGGTGATGGAGTTCACGCCGCCCGATGTGCCCATCGGCATTCTTTTGCCCCAGATGGACGGCGACGTGGTGTCCATGGACGGCAGCAGTATGTATGAGGGCCTGCTGTCCCTTGAAAATCGCCGCTCTCAGGCGGAGCTGGTGTATCTGAAGCAGGCCAACCACGCCTACTTCAACACCCAGCTTACCGCCCCGGATTTGAACCACTCCCCGGAGGATGTGGAGCAGCTCATGGCCCCTGAGCGGCAGCGCGCCTTTCTGACGGGCTATCTGGGCGACTTCGTACGCAACGCGGTGAAGGACGGTCGGGGAGTGTTTTCCTCCGCCGAGACCCTGGGGAGCCGTGCCTACGACTGCGATGTGCTGCTGCGGGTTCATTCCGGCGTGTCCGCTGCCCTCTGGAGCGCGGAGAGCGACGAGGCCCCGGGCTGCACCGGCGCGGCGACGCAGCGGAAGGAAAATTTCAGCGTGCTGCCCGGGCAAAACACCGTGGAGCGGTTCCGTATGCCCGACCTGCACTATGAGACCTATTCCCTCCGCCACGTCCTCTGGGACGCCGCCGGCTCCGGCGTGACCCTCCCCGTAAGCGCTGACCTGTCCGGCAGCGGCTTTGTGGACATTGACATGGCGGTGGACAGCACCGACGAGCGCAACCGGAACGGGCAGACCATGACCGTCACCTTCATGGACGCTCTCGGCAACGCCGCAAGCTTTGCCGTGGGCAGCGACGCCGCCGCCCTGCTCTGGCAGGAGGGCGTCCTTACCGAGACCGTCGGCTGGGAGGGAGAACCGGTGCTGGAGTATTCCACCTACACCCCGCTGGTGACGCTGCGCGTGCCGCTGGGCGGGCTGAGCGGCGTGGATTTGACCCGGATTACCGGCCTTGCCCTGAGCTGGGACAACTCCGGTGGCGGCAGCGTCATGCTCCGCAGCGCCTGCGCCGGGGTCTGACCGGTTTCCCGCGAAACGACCGGATTTGTGTGATGCTCCAAAATTACTCGATTTAGCGTGGCAAAGTTCTTGGACTTTTGGCAGTTGACGCGGCGGCTTTTATCGGCTAAACTTAAACCCACTTACACGAAAGGAGCCGCCGATATGACTTTTACTTCCAATTCTCAGACCAATCATCGCCGCTCCGATCGTACCTTCGGCGCGTTCTCTTGCTGCGCCGCCATCGTATCCCTCATGGACGCCGTCATTGCGACTGCGTCCATTTTTGTTGCGCTCATGATCAGCATAGTACTTGGCGTCAGCGTATTGGGCCTGATTATTCTGGCGGCGCTGCTGCTCCTGCCGATTATTATTATACTCTTGTCGGTAGGCAATGTGTCTGATAAGCGATGCGATGTTTTGTATCCCGCCACGGTGTAGGGAACGCAAAACTGCATAAGGGTCCGCGCAGGCGGCTCTGCTTTTCAGGCAGAGCCGCCTTTTTGTATCGTTTTTCCGCCGCTTGCGGCTGAAAATAGTAAAGTCTGAAAAAGAGAGAGGAAACAAAAATGAAAAAGAGAACAAGAATGATGACCTTCGCACTGGCGGCCTGCATGGTGTTCGGCCTGATGGCCGGCTGCGGCAAGACCGGCTCCGACACCCACGCCACCGCCGCGCCTGTCACCAACGCCCCCGCCGGGGAAGCTGCCGCCCCCGTTACCCTGCTGCTGGGCGGCATCGGCCCCCTCACCGGCGACTATGCCAACTACGGCACCTCCGTCCGCAACGGCGCGCAGGTGGCGGTGGACGAGATTAACGCAGCCGGCGGTGTGAACGGCTTCAATTTCGCCCTGGACTTTCAGGATAGCCAGGGCAACGCCGACAGCGCCGTTTCCGCTTACGGCAAGCTGATGGACAGCGGCATGGACGTGTCTCTGGGCGGAACCTTCTCCGGCGAGACCGCCTCCATTGTGGCCGCCGCCCGTGAGGACGGAATCCTGGTGCTCACCCCCTCCGCATCCGCCAAGGCCTCCATCGAGGGCAACGACTGCGCCTTCCGGGTGTGCTTCAACGACCCCCAGCAGGGCACCGCCTCCGCCGACTACATCGCCGATAACGCGCTGGCCACCAAGGTTGCCGTGTTCTACCAGAGCGACATCGACTACTCCGTGGGTCTGTATGAGACCTTCAAGACCCAGTGCGAGGCCCGGAACATTGAGATCACCGAGGTACAGACCTTCACGCTGGGCACCAACACCGACTTCTCCACCCAGATTGCCGCCATCCGCGACAGCGGCGCGGAGCTGGTGTTCCTGCCCATCTATGCCGCCGAGGCGTCCACCTTCCTCACCCAGGCCAGCGGCAAGCTGGACGGCGTCACCTTCTTCGGCTGCGACGGTCTGGACGGCATTCTGAACAAGGTGTCCGACCCCGCTCTGGCCGAGGGCGTCATGATGCTCACCCCCTTCGCCGCCGATTCCACCGCCGCAAACGTGCAGTCCTTCGTGGCCGCCTATCAGGCTGCCTACGGCGCCGCCCCCGACCAGTTCGCCGCCGACGGCTACGACGCGGTGTACGCGGTGAAGGCCGCGCTGGAGAACGCCGGCGTTACCGGTGAGAACAAGGACGACAGCTTCAACGCCAAGATGGTTGCCGCCATGACGGCGATCACCGTGGAGGGCGTCACCGGCACCATGACCTGGACCGCCGACGGCGAGACCAGCAAGCCCGCCCAGGCCATGGTCATCCGCGACGGCGCAGCCGTGGTGTACGAGGGCTGAGAATAGCGACAAATTGAGCAAAGCCGGCGGCGCTTTCTGCGCCGCCGGTGCGCGGCGACAAAATGAAAAGGACGCGGGAAAATGATCCATCTGATTGAGACTCTAATCAGCGGGCTGAGCCTTGGCAGTATCTACGCCCTCATCGCGCTGGGATATACCATGGTCTACGGTATCGCCAAAATGCTGAACTTCGCCCATGGCGACGTCATCATGGTGGGGGCCTATGCCGTCATCGTGGCGGTGTTCTCCGCCGGGCTGCCGCCGATAGCGGCGGTGGTTGTGGGCGTAACGGTGTGCGCGCTGCTGGGCGTGGCCATCGAATTTCTGGCTTATAAGCCTCTGCGGGAGGCTCCGCCTCTCTCGGTGCTGATCACCGCCATCGGCGTCAGCTATTTTCTGCAGAATATGGCGCTGCTGGCCTTTGGCAGCGAGCAGAAGGCGTTTCCCGCGTTCATCAGCCTGCCCACGCTGAAGCTGGGTCAGGTGGAGATCGACGGCATCACCCTGGCGACGCTGGCCGTCACCGCCGCCATCATGGTGGGTCTTACCCTGTTTATCAATAAGACCCGCATGGGCAAGGCCATGCGCGCGGTGAGCGAGGACAAGGGCGCGGCGGAGCTGATGGGCATCAGCGTCAACCGCACCATCACCCTCACCTTCGCCATCGGCAGCGCGCTGGCCGCGGTGGCCAGCATTTTCTATGGCTCCGCCTATGTGTATGTGAAGCCCACCACCGGGGCCATGCCCGGCATCAAGGCCTTCACCGCGGCGGTGTTCGGCGGCATCGGCTCCATCCCCGGGGCCATGCTGGGCGGCATCGTGCTGGGAGTCATTGAGCAGATGAGCAAGACCTACATCTCCACCCTCTGGGCCGACGCCATCGTGTTCGGCGTGCTGGTGGCGGTGCTGGTGGTGCGCCCCACCGGGCTGCTGGGCAAGGAAATCAGGGAG
>CAZCDJ010000032.1:0-15003 GCA_964497655.1 uncultured Oscillospiraceae bacterium
GTATATCTCTGTTGCACTTGTCCGAGGGTCACCCCTGGCGGGCGTTACCCGTTATCCTTGCCCTATGGAGCCCGGACTTTCCTCACGCACAGCCTTTCGGCTTGTGCCCGCGGTCGTTCGGCCTGCTCGCCCAAGCATTTTAACACTCCTTCCATGGCCCAGTCAATAAATTTATTGTATTTGACCCGTTTCGGAGATATAATTAAAAGACTGTGAGGTGTTTCAAAATGACTTTAAGCGACTACATTGATACCTTGAGAGAGAAGCGTGTCTGCGTCATCGGACTGGGCGTCAGCAACACGCCGCTGATAGAATTGCTGCTGCAAAGCGGCGTCTCCGTCACCGTCTGCGACAAGCGCTCCGCCCCGGAGATTGGCATCTGCGCGGAGAAAATCGCGTCCATGGGCGCGGCGCTGCGTCTGGGGGAGGACTACCTTGACCGGCTGGACTTTGACCTGATTTTCCGCACACCCGGGCTGCTGCCCACCCATCCCGCGCTGGAAAAGGCACGGGAGAGGGGAGCCGTGGTCACCAGCGAGATGGAGGTTTTCTTTGCCCTCTGCCCCTGCCGCACCATCGCCATCACCGGCTCCGACGGAAAGACCACCACGTCCTCCATCATTGCCGAGCTGCTGAGGGCCGGGGGACATCGGGTGCATCTGGGCGGCAACATCGGCCGGCCCCTGCTCACCAGCATCCCGGAGATGCTGCCCACCGACGTGGCCGTGCTGGAGCTTTCCAGCTTCCAGCTCCACAGCATCGAGATTCGCCCGGATGTGGCGGTGGTCACCAACGTGTCCCCCAACCATCTGGACGTACACCCGGACTTCGGCGACTATGTGAGCGCCAAAAAGCGCATCTTCGCAAACCAGCGGGAGGGCGACCGGCTGATTCTCAACATGGATAACCCCTACACCGCCAAATTCGCCGGCGAGTCCCGGGCGCGGGTGAGCTTCTTCAGCCGCCGGGAGATGGTGCGCGACGGGGTGTTCTGCCGGGATGACACCATCTATTACGCCCACGGCTTTGAGGTGGAGTCCGTCATCCCCGCCTCCGAGATTTTGCTGCCTGGCGTGCATAACGTGGAAAACTACATGGCCGCCTTCGCGGCGGTGGACGGACTGGTATCCCCGGAGATGTGCCGGGCCGTGGCCCGCACCTACGGCGGCGTGGCCCACCGGCTGGAGCGCATCCGGGTGCTGGGCGGCGTGACCTATATTAACGACTCCATTGCCTCCAGCCCCACCCGCACCATCGCGGGACTGCGGGCCATGCGGGCAAAGCCCATCCTGATCGCCGGCGGCCACGACAAGAACATCCCCTTCGACCTGCTGGCGGACGAGATCTGCGAGCGCTGCCGCGCCCTGCTGCTCAGCGGCGACACGGCGGAGAAGATTGCCGCCGCCGTGCGCCACAGCGTCTTTTTCGACCCCCTGAAGCTGCCGGTGCAGATCGTGGCCGACCTGCCCGCCGCCATCGCCTGCGCCCGCGCCATGGCCCGGTCGGGGGACATCGTGCTGCTCAGCCCCGCCTGCTCCTCCTTTGACCGGTTCCGCAACTTCGCCGAGCGGGGCGACCTGTTCAGAAATATCGTAAACGGATTTGAGGAAACTGATTGTGAAACTCAGTGAGATACCCGAAACTGTACGGAAGCTGGCCGAGCGCTGCGAGGGAGAGCTGGCGCAGCGCTTCGGAGAAATAGACGCCGTGGCCCGGGAGAACACCCGGCGGGTGATGGAGGCCTTTCAGGAGCACCGGGTCAGCGAGGCCCACCTGGGTCTCACCACCGGCTACGGCTACGACGATCTGGGCCGGGACACGCTGGACAAAATCTATGCCCGTGTGTTCGGCGCGGAGAAGGCGCTGGTTCGCATCGGCTTTGTGAACGGCACCCACGCCATTGCCAGCGCCATCTACGCCTGCGTCCGCCCCGGCGACACCCTGATGGCCGTGATGGGCCCGCCCTATGACACCCTTCGCACCGCCATCGGCATCGACGGCAACGCCTTCGGCTCCCTCACCTTCTACGGCGTGAAGTACGCCCAGGTGGACTGGGCATCGGACGGCGGACCGGACTACGCCGCCATCGAGACCGCGGTGCGGGAAAAGCGCCCCGGGGCGGTGCTCATCCAGCGCTCCCGGGGCTACGCGGAGCGCAAGGCTCTCACCGTGCCGGAGATCGGGCGCATCTGCGCCATAGTCCACGGCATCGACCCCCACATCAACGTGATGGTGGATAACTGCTACGGCGAGTTCACCGACACGGCGGAGCCCACCATGGTGGGGGCCGACCTGATGGCGGGCAGTCTAATCAAGAACCCCGGCGGCGGCATCGCCCCCACCGGCGGCTATATCTGCGGCAGGGGAGACCTGGTGGAAAATGCCGCCGCGCGCATGACCGTCCCCGGCATCGGGGGGGAGTGCGGAGCCACCATGGGCAACAACCGGCTGCTGTATCAGGGCTTTTTCATGGCCCCCCACACCACCGCTCAGGCTCTCAAGACCGCCGTGCTCTGCGCGGCCATGGGGGAGAAGCTGGGCTTCACCGCCTTCCCCGGCCCCAAGGAGGCGCGCAGCGACATCATCGAGACGGTGCGGTTGGAAACGGCGGAGAATCTGAAAAAATTCTGCCGGGGCATCCAGTCCGGCTCGCCGGTGGACTCCTATGTGACCCCGGAGCCCTGGCAGATGCCCGGCTACGGCTGCGATGTGATCATGGCCGCAGGCGCCTTTGTCAGCGGCAGCTCCATTGAGCTCAGCGCCGACGGCCCCATGGCGCCCCCCTACGACGCCTTTGTGCAGGGTGGCCTCACCTATGAATCCGGACGACTGGGAATTATCGCCGCATTTGCGGAAATGCTGGACAAAGGCTGACGCATAGAATAGCATGGGAGATGATTCCTATGCCGCGTCGCCGCAAACGGAGACCTGTTTATTTCGACCTGCACCTGCCGCACCTGCCCGGTAAGGCGGCGGTGCTGCTGCCGGCGCTCCTGCTTGTCTCGCTGCTGCTGGCCTGCACCGTGCAGGCCGCGCTGTACCTGCGGGAGCTGAGCTGCGCCATGGCTCTCAGCGATGCCACCGACCTGATGACCGTGTGCATCAACAACACCGTGACCCGCACACTGGCAAGTCACGACTACGATTACGACTATTTTGTGACGCTGGAGCGGGCCGACGACGGCAGCGTTGCCGCCGTATCCACCAATATGTCCCGGATCAACACCCTGTCATCGGAGATTCTAAGCGACATCGTCACCGCCTCGGACGGGGGGACGCTCTGTCTCCAGATTCCCGTGGGCAACCTGCTGGGCAGCACGCTGCTGCTGGGCCGGGGGCCGCTGGTGCCGGTGGAGATCACCATGCTCACCTCCTCCCGGGTGGATCTGAAAAACGAGCTCATCAGCGCCGGGATAAACCAGACCAAGCATCAGATCAAGCTGGACGTGGTCATTGACATCGACGTGATTCTGCCCTGGAGCACCGTGTCCACCCGTGTGGACAGCGAGATTCTTGTGGCGGAAACCGTGGTGGTGGGCCGCGTGCCGGAAACTTATTTCAACGTGGGGTAAACGCAATGGACGTACAGCAGGAAATAGAACGACTTCGCGCGGAGCTGCGGGAGCACAACCGCCGCTACTACGACGAGGACGCGCCGGTGATCTCCGACTTCGAGTACGACGCGCTGATGCGCGCGCTGGAGGAGCTGGAACAGGCCCACCCGGAGCTGGACGCGCCGGATTCCCCCTCCCACCGGGTGGGGGGCACGGCGAAAAGCAGCTTCGCGCCCGTGCGGCATGAGGTGCCGCTGGAGAGCCTCACCGACGTGTTCTCCTTTGAGGAGCTGTCCCAGTTCACCGATAAGATGGCCCAGCTTCTGCCCCCGGGCAGCGTTTACAGCGTGGAGCCCAAAATCGACGGGCTTTCCATGTCGCTGGAGTATGAAAACGGCGTGTTCGTCCGGGGCGCCACCCGGGGTGACGGCGTCACCGGCGAGGACGTGACCGAAAACCTGCGAACGGTGCGCTCCCTGCCCCAAAAGCTGAAAAATGCCCCGCCCCGCCTGATTGTCCGGGGCGAGGTGTATATGTCCCGGGCGGTGTTTCAGGAGCTGAACGCCCGGCGGGAGATCGCGGGCGAGCCGCTTCTGGCAAATCCCCGCAACGCCGCCGCCGGCAGTATGCGCCAGCAGGACCCCCGGGTGGCCCGGGAGCGGATGCTGGATATCATCGTGTTCAACATCCAGCTGGCGCAGGGCAGGGAGTTCACCAGCCACATGGACGCGCTGGATGCCCTTGCCGACTTTGGCTTTCCCGCAGTGCCCCACGCCTGCTGCCGCACCATGGCGGAGTGCCAGGCGGAGATTCGCCGGCTGGGGGACGACCGGGAGAGCTTCCCCTACGACATCGACGGGGCGGTGATCAAGGTGGATTCCCTCGCCCAGCGGGAAATTCTGGGCAGCACCGCCAAGGCCCCCCGCTGGGCCGTGGCCTACAAGTACCCGCCGGAGGTGAAGGAGAGCCGGGTGAAGGACATCCTTGTGCAGGTGGGACGCACCGGCGTGCTCACCCCCAAGGCCGTTGTGGAGCCTGTGCGCCTTGCCGGCACCACCGTCACCAATGCCACGCTGCACAATCAGGACTTCATCGACCGGCTGGACGTGCGCGTGGGCGATACCGTGCGCCTTCGCAAGGCGGGGGAGATCATCCCCGAGGTGATTGAGGTGGTGACCGCCCTGCGGCCGGAGGGAGCCGTGCCCTTCCGCCTGCCCTGCGTGTGTCCGGAATGCGGCAGCCCCATCGTCCGGGACGAGGACGGCGTGGCCCTGCGCTGCACCGGCGCGGAGTGTCCCGCCCAGCTGCTGCGCAACATCGTGCATTTCGCCTCCCGGGAGGCCATGGATATCGAGGGGCTGGGCCCCGCCCTGTGCGAGACGCTCATTAAGGCCGGCCTGCTCACCTCCCCGGCGGGCATCTATTCTCTGGAGCCCCAGAGCGTGGCGCAGGTGGAGCACATGGGCAAAAAGTCCGCCGAAAACCTGATGGGGGAGATTGAGAAAAGCAAGAGCGCCGGACTTGCCCGGCTGCTGTGCGCCTTCGGCATCCGTCAGGTGGGCACAAAGGCCGGCAAGGTGCTCTCCTCCGCCTTCGGCACGCTGGATCGGCTGATGGACGCCACGCTCCTGGAGCTGATGGCCGTGCCGGATATCGGCGCGGTGACCGCCCAGTTCATCCGGGACTGGCTGGACGAGGAGCAGTCTCAGCACCAGATCTCCCTGCTGCGGCAGGCGGGCGTCAGCTTTGAGAGCCGGGAGGAGATTCGGGACAACCGTTTCCTGGGTCTCACCTTTGTGCTCACCGGCACGCTGCCCACCCTCACCCGGGAGGAGGCCACCGCCATCATCGAGAGCTTCGGCGGCAAGGCCAGCGGCAGCGTCTCCAAAAAGACCAGCTATGTGCTGGCGGGGGAGAACGCCGGCAGCAAGCTGGAAAAGGCCGCCGCTCTGGGCGTGGAGATCATCGACGAGGCCCGCTTCCGGGCCATGACGGAGTGACCATGGAATCTTCGGTGGCGCGCGCCCTGCTGGGGCGGTATAAAAATCTGGTATTTCTGGGGGAGACCGGCAGCGGCAAAACCGAGACGGCCCTCTCTCTGGCGGAGGCCGCCGCCCAAACAGAGGGACGGCGGGTGCATTTCTTTGACATGGACCAGACCAAGCCCCTGTTTCGGGGGCGGGACGCGGCGGAGTGCCTGCGTCTTTCCGGGGTGGAGCTGCATTACGAGGCCCAGTATCTGGACGCGCCCACCGTGGTGTCCGGCGTGCTGAGCTCTTTGATGGATGAGAACGCCGTGACCCTGCTGGACGTGGGCGGCGGAGACCACGGCGGGCGCATGATCGGCCAGTTTTCCCATGTGCTGGGCAGGGAGAACTGCCGGGCGCTGTATCTGGTGAACCCCTACCGACCCTGGTCGGGCAGGGGGGAGGACGCGGCGGAGACCCTGCGGCGCGTCACCTCCCAGTCCCGCATCGGCGATGTGGCGCTATCCGCAAACCCCAATCTGGGCCCCGAAACCACGGCGGCCCAGGTGCTGGAGGGCCTTGAGCGCGTCCGCGCCCTGTTCCCCGGTCAGCGCGTGGAGTTCGTCTGCGCGCTGGAGCGTCTGGTGCCGGAGCTTAGCGGCCGGGTCGACGTGCCAATCCTGCCCATCCGGCTGCACACGCTGCCGGAATGGTACTGAGATCATTCTCAATCTACATACATAAGGAGTGGAACCTATGGCAAAAGGCAAGGTTACAATTTTCGCGGAAGCCTGTAAAAGCTGCCTGTACTGCGTGAACACCTGTCCGAAGCACGTTCTGGACACAACAAGCGCGGTCAACTCAAAGGGGTATCAGTATGCCTGCCCGGTGCGGAGCGAGGACTGCATCGGCTGCGGGATGTGCGCCGCCATCTGTCCGGACGCGGCGATCACCGTTTACAGGGAGGTGGAGTGATGGCGGACAAGGTATTCATGAAGGGCTGTGAGGCCGTGGCGGAGGCCGCCGTGCGCGCCGGCTGCCGCTTCTTCGCGGGCTATCCCATCACCCCGCAGAACGACGTGCCGGAGTATTTCGCCCGGCGTATGCCTCAGGTGGGCGGGATTTTCCTGCAGGGGGAGAGCGAGCTGGCCTCCGCCAACATGGTCTACGGCGCGGCGGCTGCCGGCGTGCGTGCCATGACCTCCTCCTCCAGCTGCGGCATCTCCCTGATGAGCGAGCCCATCAGCTGGATGGCGGGAGCCCGGCTGCCCGTGGTGCTGGCCAACTTCCAGCGGGGCGGCCCCGGCATCGGCTCCATTCAGCCCGCCCAGCAGGATTATTTTCAGGCCACCAAGGCCAGCGGCAACGGGGGCTTCCAGATGCTGGTGCTCTGCCCGGCCACCTTGCAGGAGGCCGTTGACATGACCTGGCGGGCCTTCGATCTGGCGGAGCAGTACCGCAATCCCGTGCTTTTGCTGCTGGACGGCTTCACCGGCACCATGATGGAGCCCGTGACCCTGCCGGAGGCGAAAAGCGATGAGCAGGTCGCCGCGCTCCGCGCCGCCAAATCCTGGGCGGCGGTGGGCCGCCGTGGGGGAGAGCAGCACAAGGTGATGTGCGGCCCGGGACTGGACACCCGGGTGAAGCAGGAGGACATGAACAAGCGGGACGCCGCCATGTATGAGGCGTGGGCGCGCGACGAGCAGGAGTATGAGTGCTTCCTCACCGATGACGCGGAGCTTGTCATCACCGCCTACGGCATTGCCGGGCGCATTGCCCGCTCCGCCGTGAAGCTGCTGCGGCAGGAGGGTCTCCCCGTGGGGCTCATCCGTCCGCTGAAGGTAAATCCTTTCCCGGCCCGTGCCTTTGAGGAGCTGGACTATTCCCGGGTGCGGGGCATTCTCTGCGCGGAGATGTCCATTCCCGCCCAGTACGCCGTGGATGTGGACAATGCCGTGCGGGGCCGGGCCGTGGTGGACACCGCGCTCTCCTCCGGCGGGGAGATCTTGGATCGGGGCTACATCATGGAGCAGGCCAGACGGCTGCTCGCCCGGCTGTAAGGAGGAAACGAAATGTTGGAAAAAGTATATTCCCGTCCCTCCGCCATCTTTGAGGGCGCTGTCACCGGCTTCTGTCCCGGCTGCCTGCACTCCAGCGTGTGCAAGCTCATATGTGAGGTGCTGGACGAGCTGCATATGGTGGACGACACCTGCTATATTCAGGGCGTGGGCTGCTGCGGTCTGGCTGTCACCTATTTGAATCTGGACACCGTGTCCGCCCCCCACGGACGGGCCTGCGCCGTGGCCAGCGCCTTCAAGCGCTGCGCCCCCGGCACGCTGGTGTTCACCTATCAGGGGGACGGAGATCTGGGCGCCATCGGCCTTGCCGAGACCCTGTCCGCCGCCAACCGGGGCGAAAACTTCACCGTGATTTTTGTGAACAACGGCATCTACGGCATGACCGGCGGTCAGATGGCCCCCACCACGATGCTGGGCGCAAAGACCACCACCTCCCCCGCGGGACGGGACGCCGCCGAGCACGGCTATCCCATGCATATGTGCGAGCTGCTGAGCCAGCTGGAGGCCCCCTCCTACATCGCCCGGGTCACCTGCGCGGACGTGCCCAACGCCCGCAAGGCCAAGGCCGCGGTGAAGAAGGCCTTTGAGAATCAGCTGGCGGGGAAGGGCTTCTCCTTCGTGGAGTTCGTGTCCAACTGCCCCACCAACTGGGGCATGACCCCCGGCCAGTCTCTGGATCACATCCACAACACCATTCTCACGGAATTCCCTCTGGGCGAGTTCCGCAGAAAGTGAGGAGGGGAGAGGTTATGGAAAAATCTTTTATCATCGCCGGTTTCGGCGGTCAGGGCGTGATGGTCATGGGCCAGCTGCTCAGCTATACCGCCTGCGAGACAACGGACAAGTTCGTCACCTATTTCCCCAGCTACGGCGCGGAGATGCGGGGCGGCACCGCCAACTGCTATGTGGTCATCTCCGACGAGGAGGTGGGCGCGCCCAAGGTGGAGCAGGCGGACTGTCTGGTGGTCATGAACGAGCCCTCCCTCGCCCGGTTTCAGGGCAGCCTTGTCCCCGGCGGCACCCTGTTTGTGAACAGCAGCGTGGTGAAGTGCGCTGTGGAGCGGAGCGACGTGCGCGTGGTGAACGTGGACGCCGGCGGCGTGGCCTATGAGCTGGGTAACCCCAAGGTGCTCAATCTGGTGATGGTGGGCGCCATCATCGGCTATACCCACGTGCTGCCCGCGGAGAACGTGCTGCAAACCGCGTTCAAAAAGCTGGGCGCCAAGCGCCCGGAGCTGAATCCCATCAACGAGGCCGCCTTCCGGCGCGGACTGGAAATCGGCAGCGCGGCCAGACAAACAACATAAATATACAGGGGGTTCTACTGATGGATTACAGAAACGAATACAAGTCCAAGCTCCTTACCCCCGCGCAGGCGGCAAAGCTGGTAAAGAGCGGCGACTGGGTGGACTATTCCACCAGCACCGTGTTTCCCGCCCTGTGCGACGAGGCTCTCGCGGCCCGCCGTGACGAGCTGGAGGATGTGAAAATCCGGGGCAATCTTGTCTACGGCCCCATCAAGGCCGTGGAGAGCGACCCGGAGCAGGAGCATTTCATCTATTCCAGCTGGCACACCAGCGGCTACGAGCGCAAGCTCTGCGACAAGGGCCTGTGCTTCTACAACCCCATGCTGTTCCGCAACCTGTTCTGGTACTACAAGAGCTTCCTCACCGTGAACGTGGCCTTTGTCTGCGCCGCGCCCATGGACGAGCACGGCGACTTCAGCTTCTCCGTGGCCAGCGGCGTGGCCCGGGCGGCGGTGGATGTGGCGGATCTTGTGGTCATCGAGGTAAACGAGAACCTGCCCCGCGTCCGCTCTCTGGGCGGCGGCAGCATCAACATTGCCGATGTGGACTATGTGGTGGAGGGCCCCCACGCCCCCATGGTGTCCGTGCCCAGCCGGGAGCCCACCGAGACCGACAAGAGGATTGCCGAGAATGTGATTCCCTACCTGAAGGACGGCTCCACCATCCAGCTGGGCATCGGCGGCGTACCCGACGCGCTGGGCATGATGATCGCCCAGAGCGACCTGAAGGATCTGGGAATGCACACCGAGTTCTGCACCGACGCCTTTTTGAAGCTGTATGAGTCCGGCAAGCTGACCAACAAGCGCAAGACCATGGACAACGGCATCGGCGTGTTCGGCATTGCCAGCGGCACCCAGGGGCTGTACGACTGGCTGGCGGACAATCAGAGCTTTGTCTCCGCCAAGATGAGCTATGTGAACGACCCCTATGTGATCTCCCGGCTGGACAACTTCATCTCCCTGAACAGCTGCGTGAACATCGATCTGTACGGTCAGATCAGCAGCGAGAGCAGCGGCCTTCGCCACATCAGCGGCACCGGCGGACAGGTGGACTTCCTCACCGGCGCCGCCATGAGCCGGGGCGGAATGTCCTTCATCTGCCTGAACTCCACCTTCACCGACAAGGACGGCGTGGAGCGCAGCCGCATCCTGCCCCACTTCAACGGGGATATCGTCACCTCCCCCCGCAGCCAGGCCTTCTATATCGCCACGGAGAACGGCGTGGTCAATCTGGCCGGCCGCAGCGCCTGGGAGCGCACCGAGCTGCTGGTGAGCGTCGCCGCCCCCCAGCACCGGGACGAGCTGATCGCCGCCGCACAGGCCCAGCGCATCTGGCGCAAGTCCAACAAGAGATAAGACCAAAAAAGTACGCTCCGGGCGAATGCCCGGAGCGTTTTCTTATCCGAAAACGGTCTTGCCGGTGGCGGGGCCGCCGGTCCACACGCCGTGGTCCCGGGTCAGCGCCTCCTCCGTGAGCATGAAGTAGCTGAGCCATTCGGGGGTGCCGATGTCCCCCTCCTGATCGCACCAGGTCACATCCACATAATAGGTGCCGTCAGAGAGCTTCACCAGATTCCAGCCATGCTCATCGCCGTTCCACCGGGCCACGCCGCTGATGGGGGCGCACCACAGGTTGCAGCTCCGGCACAGGTAGAGAAATGAGTTTGTGTACCCCAGACACACGGCCTTGCCGCCCAGCAGCGCGCCCCGGGGCGTCACGTCCGCCAGCGTGGGGGTGGAGTTGTCCTCATAGTTCATGCAGTCACTGACAAAATAGGCCAGATACCGGTACTGGTCATAGGCCGAGGCCTCCCGGGGCAGATACTCCGCCACCAGCTCCGCCACGGCGCTCAGATATTCGTCGTCCGCGTCCGTGCAGCCGTCGTCCGTGCCGTACTGGGCCAGCTGCCGCTCCGTGGGGCCGGCGTAGGCATAGGCCTCATCAAAGGGGGCGGTCTCTCCGCCGGGGGCGGCCGGCTCCAGGCTCCCCAGCGCCTTCAGCGCCGCCTGAATATGGGGCAGGTAGTTCTTCTCCGCCCGCTCCGCAGGGGTCTGGGCGTCACCGCAGGCGGTGAGAAGCAGCAGGGAAAGGGTCAGCAGCGCGACGACAAGTTTTTTTCTCATAACCGTACCTCGAAAGGAAAGATAGCTCTATGATAACACCCGCCCGGGGAAAAATCCACGGACGGGCGTTCTTTATTTATGGCTTTATCTGTCGAAGGCCGGGTTCACCGCGTACACGTTCTTCTGATCCATTCTCTCGGTGGCAATCCGCAGTCCCTCGCCGAAGCGTTGGAAGTGGACGATCTCCCGCTCCCGCAGGAAGCGGATCACGTCGGTCACGTCCGGGTCATCGCACAGACGCAGGATGTTGTCGTAGGTGACGCGGGCCTTCTGTTCTGCCGCCATGTCCTCGGTCAGGTCTCCGATCACGTCGCCCACCACGGCAATGCCCTCGGCGCTCCAGGGCGTCCCGGAGGCGGCGGTGGGGTAGATGCCGGCGGTGTGATCCACGAAATAGGTGTCGTAGCCGCTCTTTTTGATCTGCTCCATGGTCATGCTGCGGGTCATCTGGTGCACAATGGTGCCGATCATCTCCAGATGCCCCAGCTCCTCCGTGCCGATGTCCGTCAGCAGACCCTTCAGCTCCTCGCAGGGCATGGTGTAGCGCTGGGACAGATAGCGCAGGGAAGCGCCCAGTTCTCCGTCCGGACCTCCGTATTGGGTGATGATGAACTTGGCCAGCGCCGGATTGGTGTTCTTAATCCGCACCGGGTATTGCAGCTTCTTCTCATATACAAACATCGCTTAGTCCTCCTTGCCCGCGTCCCAGGGCCACGGGTCGTTCAGCCAGGTGTAGCTCTTGGCCCCCAGCAGGTCGGTCTGGGTAACGGGGCCATACAGGGCCGTGTACCGTTCCCGCCCCTCCCGGGCCAGCTTTAGCATGGACTGATAGGTGGCAAACGCCTCGGCGTCCTTCCTGTGGGTGTCCAGATACAGCTCCATTTCGTCCAGCACAAAGTCCAGCGCCATCAGCTCCCGCAGGGGCAGGGACTGCTCCGGCGTCTTATTTACCATGTTCATGAACGGCAGATCCAGCCCGGGGAACAGCGTGCCCCGGGCGAGGGCTTCCCCGCTGTCGTAGGCGGGTGTGGCGCGCTGCTGCATGGGCACGAACGCCACCGCCAGCGGGGCGCAGCCCGGCAGGGCGCCGCTCTTATATCCGCAGCCTTCGGCGGATCTATTTTCCAGCTCCAATTTTTGTTCCTCCCGAATGTTGATGGAGACAGCTCTCCGATACCAGTCTATGCCGCCGCTGTTTGGGGGGTTTACGCCGGGAAAACCATGTGGTATAATAAACCTCACGTTTGTTCCGCCGCGCGACCGGCGAGGAACGCCCGGGCCATACCGGATTTTGCGCCAAAGGCCCGATTCAACACCACGACCCATGGGAAGGGGATATGTCCTTGAAGAAGCTCGCCGCGATTTTGCTCTGCCTTTGCCTGCTCACCGCGCTGGCCCCGGCGCTTGCCGCGGACAGTGCGCCGGTAAGCGGCGGTTATATCGTCCGTTTACGCAGCAGAGACGGCGTGCGCCTCTTTTCCGCCGCCCACACCGTGACCGCCGGCATCGTCACCGTGGACAGCCGGGCGGAGCTGGACGCGCTGATCGCCGGCGGCGACGCGCTGTACTGGGAGAAGGACTACACAGTCACCCTCTTTGACACCCGCAACGATTCCTACTACCCCCGCCAGTGGAACCTGAAGGACATCGGCGCGGAGGCCGCGTGGAGCGCCGGCTTCACCGGGGACGGGGTGCGCGTGGCGGTGATCGACTCCGGCATTTACCGGGAGCACGAGGATCTGCGCGCCGCCGACATCGCCCCGGGGGAGAGCGTCATCAGCGGCGTCTCCGGCACGGCGGATAATCTGGGCCACGGCACGCTGGTCACCGGTATCATCGCCGCCCAGTCCGACAACGCGCTGGGCATCGCGGGCATTTCGGATCAGGTGACCATCGTCCCCATCAAGTGCTTTGCCAACGCCAACGAGGCCAATGTGTCGGATATCTGCAACGGCATCTACAAGGCGGTGGACTTTTACCACTGCGACGTGATTTGTCTCAGCCTGGGCACGCCGGACGACTCCAACTTTCTCCATCAGGCGGTGAACTATGCCGCCGACAAGGGCACGTTGATTGTGGCGGCCGCCGGAAACGACGGCAGCACCGGCTATTTCTATCCCGCCAGCTACGACAGCGTGGTCAGCGTGGGCTCCTACGAGTCCAACGGCAGCGTCAGCAGCTTTTCCGAGAAGAACGACAGCGTTTTCGTGTCCGCCCCCGGGTCGGACATCTATTCCACCTACATAGGCAAGCCCAACTCCTACGCGCTGGTGGGCGGCACCTCCTTTGCCGCGCCCCATGTGGCGGCCATGGCCGCGCTGGCCAAGTCCGTGTCCCCGGGCATGAACATAACCGCCTTTAAGGAGCTGCTGCGGGAAACCTGCCGGGACGCGGGGGACGTGGGCTACGACACCTCCTACGGCTACGGCAAGGTGGATCTTGCCGCCTTTGCCGCCTTTCTCGCCGACAGGGCGGGCAATTCCTCCCGGTTTACCGACATCGCCGGTCACTGGGCGGAGAGCGACATCAATTTCTGCGTCACCATGGGCGTGTTTGACGGCGTGAGTGAAACCCGCTTCCAGCCGGAGACCGCCATGACCCGCGCCATGCTGGTGACGGTGCTCTACCGCTATGATAACGGCCTGCATGTGCCCTCCCACACCGGCGTGACCTTTACCGACGTGGGCGACCCCAGCCAGTGGTATTACGAGGCCGTGTACTGGGCCGCCGGCTGCGGCATTGTGGACGGCTTTGCCGACGGCAGCTTCCATCCGGAGGAGGCCATCACCCGGGAGCAGCTTTGCACCATGCTTCATCGCTATGCCCTCTCGCCCGCGCCTGCCGACGCCTCCGCCCTCGCCGCCTTTTCCGACAGCGCCTCCGTGTCCCCATTCGCGGTGACGCCCATGACCTGGGCGGTGTCTCAGGGACTGGTGAGCGGCACCGCCGCCAACCAGCTTTCCCCCCGCAGCGGAGCCACCCGCGCCCAGGTGGCCGCCATCCTCACCCGCTATATCACCAAATAAATAATCGGCCTCCGTCCGAGGGGACGGGGGCCGATGCTGTTTACTTACTTCGCCAGCACCTTTTTCAGGTGGGCGTAGCGGGGGAGGGAATGCTCGGTGGGCCGCTCCGGCTCGCCCTGAATGAGGGGCAGCGCGTAGTCAATGAAGTCCTTCGTGACGCCGTTGCCCTCCGCGTTGATCCACTCCGCGGGCACCTTCTTCTCAAAGTTTGCCACCGAGGTGAGGGGCAGCAGCTCCGTGACGCAGGCATAGCTGCCGTCCCGCCGGGAGCACTTGAAGCCCACCATCTTGCCGCTCTCGCCGTTCTCTGCGGCCTCCACGGCCACCTTGCCGGCCAGGAACGCCTCCTCCACGTCTGTCTCCGAGGCGATATGGGAAGCGGCGCGCTGGAGCAGGGACAGCTCAATGCCCCGCACCTTGGCGCCGGTGCGGCACTTGAGCACATCAGCCAGATGGGCGGCCAGTCCGCCCAGCTGGGCGTGGCCGAAGCCGTCCGTGGCGCTGACCTTGGCCTCGCTGACAAAGGTGCCGTCAGCATAATGGATGCCCTCGGACACGGCGATGATGCAGTTGCCCTTCTCCTTGTAGATGCGCTGCGCGTCGGAAACGAACTTCTCCATATCGAAGTCCACCTCCGGCAGATAGATGAGATCCGGCCCGCAGCCGCAGACAGAGGCCAGCGCGGCGCTGCCCGCCAGCCAGCCGGCATGGCGGCCCATAATCTCAATGACCACCATCATGCCCGTGTCGTACACATGGGCGTCCTTGCAGATTTCCGCGCAGGAGGTGGCGATATATTTGGCGGCACTGCCGAAGCCGGGGCAGTGGTCGGTGCCGAACAGGTCGTTGTCAATGGTCTTGGGCACGCCCATCACGCGGCATTCCCAGCCGCTGCGGGCCATAAAGCGGCTCACCTTGTCGCAGGTGTCCATGGAGTCGTTGCCGCCG
>CAZCDJ010000033.1:0-6512 GCA_964497655.1 uncultured Oscillospiraceae bacterium
TGGTGAAGGTGGATATGCTCTTGAACGGCGATCAGGTGGACGCGCTGAGCTTCATCGCCCACAAGGACAAGGCTTACGGCAGAGCGCGCAAGCTCTGCGAAAAGCTGAAGGACAACATTCCCCGCCAGATGTTCGAGATTCCCATTCAGGCTGCCATCGGCGGCAAGATTATCGCCCGGGAAACCGTGAAGGCCCTGCGGAAGGATGTGCTGGCCAAGTGCTACGGCGGCGACATCACCCGCAAGAAGAAGCTGCTGGAAAAGCAGAAAGAGGGCAAAAAGAAAATGCGTCAGCTTGGAACCGTGCAGATCCCCACCGAGGCCTTCCTCGCCGTTTTGAAGCTGGATGACTGACGCGAAAGTGAGATGCGAGAGATGGGAAATTACAATTATAATTACGATTTCAGCGGCGGCAACAATCGAAACAACCGGAACAACAAAAAGAACGATGAGGACGGCGACTGGATATCCTGGGCGCTGATCGCCATCCTGTTCGCCACGGGCCTGTGGTTCATCGCCCTGCCCCTGCTGTTCACCAAGCTGTTCGCGCCGGACAAGAAAACCCAGCGGCGCGACGGCGCGACGCTGGGCAACGTAGCCAGTAACGTGGCCTCCACCGTGGCCTCCACCGCCAAGACCGTGGCCGATCGGGCCGCGGAAGCGGCGGCCCGGGAAAAGGCCGGCAAGCACGACAGCAAGGCCAGAGACGCAGCCAAAAGCGTGGTGCGCTCCCCCGCCATGAAATCCTCCACCGCCAAGATTCTGCGTATCATCGGCGTGGTGGCCGCGGCGCTGGGCTCCTTCCTTCTGATTGAACCCCTCAGCGCCGCACTGGCCGGCACCGGCGCCGGCAGCTCCTACATCCAGCAGCTGCTTCAGGCCCTCAGCTTCATCGTCGGCGGCGCGGGCACCTTTATCGGCGGCCTTTCCATGGCCAACTCCATCAAGCGCTACGCCAAGTACATGGCCGTGATCGGCACGGCTGACTCCATGTCCATTGAGTCCATCGCCCGGAAGCTGGGCCGCAGCCGCAAGCGGGTGGCCAAGGATTTGCAGAAGATGATCGACAAGGGCTACCTGGGGGAGACTGCCTACCTGAACATGGAATCCGGCTACTTCTTCCGCAGCGGCGAGGCCGACGCGGAGCTGACCGCCCTGCGGGCCGCCGCCATGAAGAAAAGCGCCGACGCCGCGCAGCGCACCGCCGACGACGCCTACTCCCAGGCACTCCAGAGCATCCGCGCCGCCAACGACCGGATTGCCGACCCGGTGCTCAGCGAGAAAATTAGCCGCATTGAGAGCATTACCGCCAGTATCTTCCGGGCGGTGCAGGATAATCCCGCCAAGCGGGGCCAGATTGACACCTTTATGAACTACTACCTGCCCACCACCCAGAAGCTGCTGGACTCCTACGCCCAGTTCGACAGCGCCGGCGTGGAGGGCGAGAACCTGCGGGAAGCCAAGCAGCGCATCGAGGCCACCATGGACTCCATCGTGGAGGGCTTTGAACGCCAGCTCGACGCCCTGTACAAGAACGACGCCATGGACGTGGACAGCGACATCAGCGTGATGGAGACCATGCTGGGCCGGGAAAGCGCCAGCGCCGCCCGGGATTTCAAGCTCTCCACCGCCCCCGCCCCAGCCAAGCCCATGCCGGGCACCAACGCCGCGACGGATTTCGATCTGGGCGGCAGCGCGGCTCAGGGAAAATAAGAATACAAGGAAGCGGGCATACCGGAGAAATCCGGTATGCCCGCTTTTGGGTTTGGTATTTACTTGGTAATGGTCTGGTAGCCGTAGAGGATGGCGGCGGCCTGGCCGCGCACGGCGGAAGCGCCGGGCACCAGCGTGGTGGTGGTCACGCCTTTCACGATGCCGGTTCCAACGGCCCAGGACATGGCGGTGGTGGCATAAGCGCTCACGGTGGCCACGTCGGTATAGGCGGTCAGGTCGGCGGTCTTGCTCACATCCTTCTTCTGGTACACAGCGAAGTTGTACAGAAGGGTCACGGCCTGCTCACGGGTCACGGTGCCGTGGGGAGCGAAGGTGGTGGCGGTGGTGCCGCTGGTGATCTTGTTGGCGGCGGCCCAGGCCACGGCGGAGGCGAAGTAATCGGTGGCGGCCACGTCGGTGAAGGCGGTGCCGGTGGTAACGGCGGGAGAGCCGGCCATGCGGTAGAGCATGGTGACAAACTGGCCGCGCTCAAGGGTGCCGGCGGCGCCGAAGGTGGTGGGGGTCATGCCGCCGATCACTCCGGCCTTGTTCAGCGCTACCACGGCGTCGTAGTAGTAATCGGTGGGATTCAAATCCGTGAAGGGCGCGCCGACCACCACGCTCCAGGTGGAGGTGACGGTGGGGGCAATGGTCTTATTCTGGCGGATGTAGTTGGCCAGCAGGTTGCGGGCCTGTCCGTTATCCTCGCCCTGGATCATGTTGTCGCGGGTGTAGTAGATCACGCGGCTCTGAAGATCGGAAAGATCGCAGCCGTGCTCGTTCACATACTTCACATAGTTGCCGCCGCCGGTGAAGCGGTAGTTGTTCAGCACCACGGTGAAGGTATCGGTGTCCTTGACCTCAGCTCCGTTGTAGGTCATGGAGACCACGCGGCTGCCCGCGGCCTTGCCGGCATCCAGCTTATAGCTAAAGCCGTTGCCGTAGATCACGTCGTAGTAGGTGAGGTCGCCGGCGCTGACGGTGGGCTTGCCGTTGGCGTCAAGGGTGATCTTGCTGGCGGAGCACTCCAGCCACTGATGGAGCTCCTTGCCGGACATGGTGACCTGATAGAACCAGTTCTCGTAGCGGTAGAGCTGGAACAGGCTGCCCAGCTTGATGTCGCCGGTGGGAATCAGGTTGGCGGCGTCGCCGCTGGTGAGGGGCGCGGAGATGGAGAGCTGAGCCATCTTGTCGTCGGCCTTATTGTTGGGGGTGTTCAGACCGGTGTTGTCATAGGTGCCCCAGAGCTGGACGGTGTTGATGAGGTCCATGAAGGCGCTGGGAGCGGTGCCCAGATTGGCAGCGGAGAAATCGCCGGTGGCCTTGCCGATGGACTGGAGCATATAGTCGTTCCAGGCGGCGGTCTCATAGGGCTTCAGGACGGTCTCCAGAGCGGTGTTGACCTCATAGACGGGCTTCTTGTTCTCCACCATGGCGACTGCCTTGGCGTCGATGGTGTAGGTATCGGTGGACTTGTTGTAGTTGACAACAGCCTTGCCCACGCCGTTGGCCTTGCCGCCCGGCTGGACGACGGTGACGGTCTTGCCGGCCTTATTGGTCAGCTCCTTCACCTGCAGGCCGTGCTCATGGCCGGAGAAAACCAGATCGATGGAGTCGGTATTGGCGACCAGACCGGTGACGGAATCCACGATGGGATCCTCGCCCTCGTTGTTCAGGCCACAGTGGGTGACCACGACGATCAGGTCGGACTTTTCCTTCATTTCCTTCTCGTAGTGCTGGTAGGTCTCCAGCGCACCGGCAAAGTAGATGCCCTCGCGGTTGGCGGGGCCGTCCCACTTGGCGATGTCCGGGTTGCCGATGCCGATCACGGCGACCTTCACGCCGTCGTAATCATAGATCTGGTAGGGCGCGTAGTTGTTCCAGGTGGCCCAGTCCTTGGTCTTTTCGTTGTTGGTGGCGGCGGCGAGATAGTTGGCCACGCTCACATCAACGCTCTTTTCGGTCTTGGTGTCGGCGCTGGTCAGGTAGCTCAGCTGCCGCTGCAGGATGGTCAGACCGTAGTTAAACTCGTGGTTTCCCAGCACGAACATATCGTAGCCCATGGAGCGCAGAGTCTTCATGGCGGGGTCTTCCACGTCGGCCTTGTTGAACGCATAGTAGTAGGTCAGCGGGGTGCCCTGCACCAGGTCGCCCGCATCGCACAGGAACACGTTCTTGTAGGCGGCCCGCTCGGCTGCCACATAGGTGGCGATGCGGGTCATGGACTGACGATAGGTGCCGGAGGCGGTGGCACTGGCGGTATAGTCCGTGGCATAGAACTGACCGTGCACGTCAGATGTACTCAGAAAATCAATGGTAACGGTGTTTGCGTCTGCGGCCAGCGCAGCGGCAGGCAGCAGGGTGAAAACCAGTGTCAACGCGATGAGCAGGGACAACAGCTTTTTCGATGTACGCATTCAGGTACCCCCACAATAAAATTAGATTCCCGGAACCTCCCCGGGTTTGATCCAATTATATAAGAATTTCCCTCTTTATGCAACCAAACCCAAAGGGTAAACTTGTATGAAAAAACATCATTTTTTCGTGGGAAAAGTGACAGCCTTTAATTGTTTACAGCAGAAAAATCACAGGTCGGAAAATCCGACCTGTGATTTGCCATTTTACGTAAAAACTCAGTTATTTCCGCACCAGATATTTACGCATATCCAGAGCGCAGGCGAACAGGATGATGGCGCCCTTCACCAGATAGAAGTAGTTCTGGTCGATGTGCATCATGGTAAGGCCGATGAAGATCAGCCGCAGCATCAGCACGCCGATCACCACGCCACGGATTTTACCCACGCCGCCAGTGAAGCTAACGCCGCCGATGACGCAGGCCGCGATGGCGTCCAGCTCGTAGTTCAGGCCGGTGTTTGCCGTATTAGAGCCGATGCGCGCGCCCTCAATGAAGCCGGTGAAGCCGTACATGGCGCCGGCCAGCGCGAACACCAGAATGGTGGTCATCATCACGTTGACGCCGCTGACCCGGGCCGCCTCCTCGTTAGCGCCCAGCGCGAACATATTCTTGCCGAAGGTGGTCTTGTTCCAGATGAACCACATCAGTCCGGTGAACAATATGGCGAACCAGATGTAGTTTGGTATGGGCGTCATACCCGCCGGCGCGTTTGTGCCGAAATAGATGCCCTGACTGCCGCCCACGGCCATGAAGTAGCCCTTCACAAAGCTGGTGTAGCTGCTGTCCAGATTGGAGATGGCCATGCCGCCGTTGTTGCCCATGCCCACATACAGCAGCAGGAAGGTGTAAATGATGAGCTGGGTGGCCAGAGTTACGATGAAGGGGTGCAGCTTGAATTTTGCCACAAAGAAGCCGTTGAACACGCCAATCAGCGCGCCGATGAGCATGGCCACGGGGATGACCACCCAGATGGACAGGGTGCCGATGGAGGGCCACATCTTGTTGGCTATGTTGGCGGCGTTTTGCAGCAGCGACGCGGACACGCAGGCGGTGAGGCCCACGATGCGTCCGGCGCTCAGGTCGGTGCCGGTGAGCACGATGCAGCCGGCGATGCCCAGCGCCGCGGGCAGGTAGGCGGCGGTCTGGGAGATGATGTTCACAATGGAGGCGGGCTTAAGGAAATTCTCGTTTTTGATGGCGATATAGATGACCGCGATGACCATGATGATGAGCAGCGCGTTGTTCATGGCCAGATTGCCCAGCCCCTTCAGGTTCAGGCTCTTTTTCTCCTTCAGGGCTGTGGTCTCCAGCGTCTGTGACTCTTTACTCATATGTGTCGCTCCCCCTTAGACATATTTGGCCGCCAGCGTCAGGATTTCCTCCTGGCTGGTCTTTTTCGCGTCCACCTCGCCGGCAAGCTGGCCGCCGGACATCACCAGAATCCGGTCGCACACGCCCAGCAGCTCCGGCATTTCGGAGGACACCATGATGACGCCCTTGCCCTCCTTGGCCAGGTCAATCATCAGCTGATAGATCTCGTATTTCGCGCCCACATCAATACCTCTCGTGGGCTCGTCCAACAGCAGCACCTCCGGCTTGGTGAGCAGCCAGCGGCCGATGATGACCTTCTGCTGGTTGCCGCCGCTGAGGGAGCGGATCAGGGTCTTGGGGCTGGGGGTCTTGATGCTCATGGCTCCGATGGACCAGTCCGTGTCCGAGCGCATCTTTTTCTCGCTCAGGCACACGCCGCCCATCAGATACTCGCCGATGTTGGCAATCACCGTGTTGTCCTGAATGCTGCGGATGCCGAAGATGCCGGTGGCCCGGCGCTCCTCCGTCAGCAGGGCAAAGCCATTCCGGATGGCCTCCCGCGGGGTCTTGTTGCTCACCGGTTTCCCGTGAAGGGTGATGGTGCCGCCGGCGCGGGTCATGGCGCCGAACAGGTTTTCCAGCACCTCCGTGCGTCCGCTGCCGTCCAGTCCCGCGATCCCCAGAATCTCGCCCTTGCGAAGATCAAAGGAGGCGTCCTTCAGCCGGGTGTACTTGCCGCACAGGTGCTCCACCTCCAGAATGACCTCTCCCGGTTTGTTGTCCTTGGGGGGGAAGCGGTTGGTCAGCTCCCGGCCCACCATCAGCCGGATGATCTCCGCCATGGTCAGATCCTTTGCCGGGCGGGTGGCCACCCAGGCGCCGTCCCGCATGATGGTCACCTCGTCGCTGATGCGGAGGATTTCCTCCATCTTGTGGGAGATGTAGATGATGCCGCAGCCCTTGGCCTTCAGCATCCGGATGATGCGGAACAGATGCTCCACCTCCACCTCCGTGAGGGAGGAGGTGGGCTCGTCAAACACGATGATCTTGGCATCGTAGCTGACGGCCTTGGC
>CAZCDJ010000033.1:6535-14881 GCA_964497655.1 uncultured Oscillospiraceae bacterium
ATCTCCACCATCTGCCGCTGGGACACGGGCAGGGAGCGCATGATGGCCCCCGGGTCCACGTTTACCTCCAGCTGGTCGAAGATCTCCTGGGTGCGCCGGCGCATCAGCCGCTCGCTGACCACAAAGCCCGCGGTCTTGGGGTAGCGCCCCAGCCACAGGTTGTCCATCACCGTGCGGGTGAGCGCCTGGTTCAGCTCCTGATGCACCATGGCCACGCCGTTTTCCAGCGCCTCACGGGAGCTCTTGAAATTGACTTCCTTCCCCTCCAGGGCAATCGTGCCGCTGTCCTTGCTGTAAATGCCGAACAGGCACTTCATCAGCGTGGATTTGCCAGCGCCATTCTCCCCCATCAGGGCGTGTACCGTGCCCGGCCGCACGGACAACGATACCTTGTCCAACGCCTTTACGCCGGGAAATTCCTTGCAGATGTCGCGCATTTCCAGCAATACCGGCTGGTCCATTAGCCTCTCCTCCTTGTCCTCAGTTGCGAAGCGTCCGCCTCAGACGCGCGAGCGCGCGCGTTTCAGGCGGGTGCTCCCACACCCGGAATACCGAAAACGGGGCTGTCTATAAGACAGCCCCGCTCGCGATCAAGTCATGTAGACTGGGGCGAATGCCGATCAGATGATCAGGCCGCGGTGTAGGTGCCGTAGGGCACGCGGATCTTGGCAACGCCGGTGTCCACGTTGTAGTCGGCGGTGTTGTCCATGATGGCGGCGCCGGTCTTGATGTTGTTGATGAGGGTCATGATGGTGCTGGCCATGCCCACGTTGTCCTGCTTGATGGTACCGGTCATCTTGCCCTCGTCGATGAGGAGCTTGGCGGTATCGGTGGCGTCAACGCCGAACACGGGGATGGTCTTGGAGCCCTCGCCCTTGTTGTAGCCGGCAGCCTGCAGAGCGGAAACCGCGCCCTCGGCCATGCCGTCGTTGTTGCAGATGACCAGCTCGATCATGTTGCCGTTGGCCTCGGAGTAGGAGGCGAGAATGGTGTTCATGTAGTCGGTGGCAGCCTGAGCGGACCAGTTGCCGCCCTGGTCAACCAGGTACTTGCTGGTGTTGGCGCTGTCGTAGAAGCTGAGGGCGCTCTTGCCGGCAGCGGTGAGGACAGCATCGGCATCCTCGACGCCGAACTGGGTGCGGGCCTCGGCCTCGGCGTTGCCTTCCTGACCCTTGAACATGACGTAGGAGATGGTGCCGTCGCCGTTCAGATCAACGGCGTCGTAGTTGGCGACCAGATAATCGCCGACCAGCTTGCCCTGCATATGTCCGGCCTCGGGGGCGTTGGTGCCCACGAAAGCGCAGTTCTCGTAGCTGGCGACGACTTCGTCAGCCACCTCGCGGTTGAAGAACACGATGGGGATGCCGGCGGTCTTGGCGGCATCGGCAGCGGCCTGGGCGGCGTCGGGAGAGGAGGTCTCCACGATGTTCACCACCAGCATATTGTAGCCGTCGGCGATGGCGGTGTTGATCTGGTCGGTCTGCTGAGACTGGCTGGAGTTGCCGTCGAAGTTCTGGAAGGTGATGCCGGCGGCGGTCAGCTGCTCATCCATGCTGGAACGCACGGTGGAAATGTAAACGTCGGAGAAGTTGTAGTAGAACACGGCGACCTTCAGGTCGGCGGGAGCGGCGGGGGCGGTGGTTCCGGCGGGAGCGGTGGTTCCGGCGGGAGCCTTGGTGCCGCAGGCGGCCAGAGCGAAGACCATCACAAGAGCAAGGATCAGTGCAAGAAACTTTTTCATTGTAAATCCTCCAATTCAAATTTTCGGGCTTTGCCCAGATATCATTATATCTGACGAAGGAGGGATTTTACATGGGAAATCATATTCAAAAGGTACGATTTTCTATGCACAAAACTCAATATGGCAATATTCGTCAAAGTGTTTTTGTGCGGTTTACCCAAATTTGAACAGTGTTTTTTGACTGCTCTCCTGGAACATGATTTCTTTCGTCATGGTGGTGGTGACCGTGGTGGTGCTTTGCGGGTGCTTGCCCGTCACCAGCTCATAGGCGCTCTGCACCCCCAGATAGCCCATGGCGAAGGGATTCTGCACGATGAGGGCATCCATCTCGCCGGTCTCCAGCATCCCGATGGACACCACATTGCTGTCAAAGCCCACCCCGATCACCCGCTCCGCCGCGTCCCGCTCCTGGATGGCGTAGCCCACGCCCAGGGTCATCCACTCATTAAAGCCCACCAGCGTGTTGATCTCCGGGTGCCGGTCCAGCAGCTCCAGCGCGCCCCGCTTGGCGTCGTCGGTGGTGGAGTCCATGTTCACGGTCTCCAGCACCTCTCCCCCGCCGTACTCGGCGATGGCGTCAGTGAAGCCCCGCTCCCGCTCCTGCCCGTTGGCGGAGTTCACGTCGTAGTTCACAAGGCCGATTTGCAGGGTGTCAAAGCCCGCGTCCTGCCCCCGGGCGATGGCTGCCTCCGCTGCCATCCGTCCGGCTGCGTAGTTGTCCGTGCCGATGATGAGGCTGATCTTGTCGGTGTTTACGGTGGAATCGATGACCACCACCTCCACCCCCGCCTTCACCGCGGCCTCCACCGCTTCCACGCTGTTATAGTAGTCGATGGCGGAAAAGACAATGGCGTCCGCGCCGCTGTTCACAGCCTCCGCAATCATCCGGTTCTGGGTCTCGTAATCCTCCTCCGTCTCCGGCCCCTGTATGGTCAGCGCCACGTTGTATTCCGTGGCCGCGCTGCCCGCGCCGCCAAATACGTTGTGCCAGAAATCCGAGGCGGTGGCCTTGGCAATGAAGGCAATCTCCACCTTGTCGCCCACCACCTCGCCGCAGGCGCAAAGGGACAGGAGCAGGCACAGCGCGAGCAGCATGGCAAAAATCCGTTTACACTTCATTTTCCGGCTCCTTTCGGGTCTGGGGGAAACGTACAAAAATGGTGGTGCCCACATCCGGCTCGCTGTCAATGGTCACACCGTAGCTCTCGCCGAAGTAAATCTTCACCCGGTCGTTCACGTTCTTGATGCCGATGCCGGAGCTGTCCGTCCGGTCCTTCTTCAAAATGCTCTCGCTCTGCTCGGCGGTCATGCCCACGCCGTTATCGGACACGCTGAGCACCACGTCGCCCCCGTCCGAGGCGGCGGTGATGACAATATGGCCCTTGTCCACCATGCGGTCCAGGCCGTGGTAGATGGCGTTCTCCACCAGCGGCTGAATGGTGATTTTGTTGCACAGGCAGTCGGCAATGCTCTCGTCCACCCGGAACTCGTAGTCGAACTGGTCCTGATAGCGGCGGGTCTGAATCACCAGATAGCTCTGGGCGTGGCGCAGCTCCTCCCGCACGGGAATCAGCTCCTTGCCCCGGCTGATGGAGATGCGGAACAGTCGGGCCAGCGCCCCCACCATCTCCACCGCGTCCCTGCTCTTGTCCCGCTCACACATCCATTGGATGGAGTCCAGCGTATTATACAGGAAATGGGGGTTGATCTGGGCCTGAAGGGCCTTCAGCTCCGTCTTACGCAGGGTAATCTCCTCCCGGCGCACCCGCTCCATCAGCTGTTGCACCATGCGTACCATGTGGGAGAAGGAGCCGCTGAGCATTTGCAGCTCGTAGATATTGCGCTTTTCCGGCTGATAACGGAAGTTCTCCGGGTTTTCCTCAAAGCTCCGCATGGCCTCGGCCAGCGACCGAACCGGGCGGGTGACCACCCGGGAAAACAGCACGCTGATGGCGATGGCCATGACAATGCACACCGCGGCGGCCATGAGGAACACCAGCCGGGTGGTCTTGGCGGCGGAGCTCACCAGATCGTCGGTGTAGCTCACGCCCACCACCCGCCAGGTGCTGTCCGGCAGGCTCATCACCGCCCGAATCACGTCGTCATCGCTGTACACGCCGTCCTCGCAGCCTGCCACGCTGGCGGTATCCTCCTGCTTGATGCCGGCAAAGATCATCTGCTGCTGGGGGTGGTAAACGATGTTGCCCTGGGCGTCGGCAATATAACAGTAGCCGTGCTGGCCGATGCCCACATTGTCCACATAGGAGGCAATGGAGGAGAAGCTGAAATCCATGGCCACATATACCTCACCGCCGAACACGGCAAGCGTCTCCCGCCGGGCGATGGTGACCACCCAGGGATAGGTCTCCGCAAACAGGTTCTGCACATGGGGCGTGGTGACCGCGTACTCCGCCGCGGACGCGAACAGCGCCCCGTCAAAGGACAGGTTGCGGCTCAGATCCTCCTTCAGCACCGGCGTGGGCTCACCCGGCGGCGCGCCGTAGGACAGCAGCCGCCCCTCCAGATCATAAACCATGATGGCAGCCACGTCCGTGCGAAGCTCGGCGGCCACCGAGGCCACCCGCTCCGCCGCCGCCGTGTCCACGCTGTCCGCCAGGGCGCCGCAGATGATGTCCAGACTGTCCTTCATGCCGCTGAGGTAGTTGTAGACCGTGGCCTCCACCTGTGCCACCGTCTGCTCGCTGCTCACCTTGGCGTTGCGGTGCAGCTCCCGGTTGTACACCACGGAGAAGATGAGCATTACCGCCACCGTTACCGCCGCCACCACGATGCTTACCACCATGACGATGATGCGCGCCAGCGTATTCTTTTTGGAGCCTCCGGCGTTCACGGGCATGGTCATTCTCCCCTGCTGTCCCGGCACACGTCCTCCCGCATCCGGTTGGGCGACACGCCGTAGTATTTTTTGAAGCAGTAGCTGAAGTAGTGCTGGTCACTGTAACCGCAGCATTGGGCGATCTCCAGAATTTTCATGGAGGAGCACAGCAGGCTGGTCTTTGCAGCCTCCATGCGCCGGGCGGTGAGCAGCGCGCTGAACGGCTCTCTGCCGCTGCGGGTGATGCGGGAGCTCAGATAGTTGGGGCTCACATGGAGCCGGGTGCTGACACTGCCCAGAGACAGATCCTTGTCGCCGTACTCCGTGTCAATGATATGCAGCGCCTCGTCGCATAAAAGCTGGGAGCTCTGCCGCCGCTGGCAGGCAATGGCCTCCCGGGTGTCCAGGCAAAGCTGGGTCATGGTCTTGCGGATGTTCTCCGCCGCGTCGTGGAGCACAATTTTGTCGTAGATGGGGTTTTGGGACAGCAACTCCGCCGCCGCGCTGCTCTCCAGCACGGAATTGGCGGTTTTATAGATGGTCGCCAACGTCTGAATGACCAGCTGATCCAGATTTTTCTCATTGGCCTCGCTGAACACCTGTCCCAGATAGTCCTCCAGCACCTGCCGATCGCCGGTTTTAATCAATTGCTCCAGCTCGGAGGCGGTTTTTTCCGCGTACTCAAAGCCCACGATGCCCCCCTGCTCCTGATCGGAAATGAAGCGGGCGTCGCTCTGCTCCGGGTCGGCGTAGCGCCGGGCGGTGAGAGCCTCGTAGTAGGCGCCGCTGCAATAGCACAGCGCGCCCGTTTCCCGGCTGACGCCCACGCTGCACCGCAGACCAAGCACCCGCTCGGCGCTTTGCATCAGCTCCTTCAGGGGCAGCTCCAGCGCCGACGCCATCCCATCTCCCCCGCAGAGCAGGGACACTACCCTGCCGTTGATGATAACGCTGCGGCAGCCCATGTACTTGCCCAGCACCGATTCCACAAAGGCGATGTGCCGCTCCTCTGTGCGGTTGCCGCCCTGCTCATCGTTAAATTTGGACACAAGGACCAGAAAGCGCGCGCCCGCGTCCTCCGGGGCGATGCCCAGCTCCGCCGCCCGGTGGCGCACCGCGTCCTCGGTGATATATTCGCTGCTGCTAAGCAGCAGGGGCAGCAGAAATTCCGTGACGGCCAGACGGCGCAGCACTGCCGCGATGTCCCCGTCCTCGCCGCTGCCCCGCATCTTGAGAAACTGCTCGTCCAGCTTATCCCGAATGCTCCGCAGCGCCGCGCCCAGCTCCTCGGCGGAGATGGGCTTCAGCAGATAGCTGACAATGTTGTACTGGATGCCCCGGCGGGCATACTCAAAGTCGTCGTAGCCGCTGAGGAAGGCAATCTGGATGGAGGGTCGGATCTCCCGCACCCGCCGGGCCAGCTCAATGCCGGAAATAAAGGGCATTTTGATGTCCGTCAGCAGCAGATCCGGCTTGAACTTTTCCACCAGCTCCAATGCCTCGATGCCGTTTTCCGCGCTGCCCACCACGGTGAAGCCCTGCGCCTCCCAATCCACGCTGCTGACAATTGCCTCCCGCAGCTCCCGTTCGTCGTCTGCCACCACAACCGTGTACATAGAATGCCCCTCTCTGCAACTCCTGTTTTTGGTCATTCTAACATAGACCGCCGCAGAAATAAACCGTAATTTACCTCAATTGCGACAAGCCCTCCCCCAATGCGACAAGAGGCGGCCGCGCACAAGGAACCGCACCCCAAATGTCAGACAGTATGGCATACTGAATCACAAATGGGGTGCAGTTCACAAGGCGCGGCCGCCTCTTAATTAGACTGCTTTTGCGAAGGACCGGGCGGTTCCCTCACAGGTCGAACAGATTGAGTCCGATATCCGCGTCAAAGCGGCGGCCCACCTCTCCATCAATTATGTCAACCACAAATTCCCCGGTGGCTGAAATCACCGCGGCATTCAGGTGGCCGGCGTGCACCTTCTCGTTGGCAGGCGAGCCGATCACCGCGTGCAGGTGCAGATAGGGCTTGCCCTCCTGCCGGCTCAGGTTGCCGGTAACAGAGGCCAGCTCGTAGTCCCAGGAATTGTAGCGCTTTTTGAAATATTCCTTGGTGCGCGTATCAAAAACGCCCAGCGTCACATCATTGCTGGCCCCGATTCCGCTCACCGACGCAAGCCGGACATCCTCCGTTTCCGCCAGCGCCAGCAGCGCCGCGCACAGCTCGTCGCCCTTCTCCAGACGCACAACGAGCTTGCTTCCAAACCGCTTGTACTCCATTATGTAAACCTCCTGCTGATATATATTTATCCCGGTCGGGCGAAGCCCGCCCGGGATGGCATCGTCCACGATGATAAGGTGCAGGGCCTCCTCGCCCTTCTCCTTGTGGACGGCGGAGATCAGCATTCCGTTGCTCTCCAGCCCCATCATCTTCCGGGGAGGCAGGTTCACGATGGCGACCAGGGTCTTGCCCACCAGCGCCTCCGGCTCATAGAACTTGTGGATGCCGGAGAGAATCTGCCGATCCGCGCCACTGCCGTCGTCCAGCGTGAAGCGCAGCAGCTTGTCGCTTTTCTTCACCGCCTCGCAGGCCTTCACCTTCACGGCGCGAAAATCGCTTTTGCAGAAGGTATCAAAGTCCACGTTCTCGCCGGTCAGCGGCTCCACCTCAACGGGGGGCAGCGCGGCACGGCGGGCCTCCTCCTCCAGCTGTTCCAGCGCCTCCAGCTCCTTGGCCATGTCGATGCGGGGGAACAGGGTGTCGCCCCGGTGCACGGTGACGGTGGCGCTGAGCACGCCCCAGCGTCCCGCGGCGTCCCAGCAGCCGTCCTGGGGCTGCGCGCCGATCTGGGCCAGCGCCTTGTCGGCGCTCTGGGGAATGAAGGGCTTCAGGAGGGAGCAGGTGATGCGAAGCACCTCAAGGAGGTTATACATGACGGTGGCCAGGCGGTCCCGGTTGGCCTCGTCCCGGGCCAGTACCCAGGGGGCGGTCTCGTCGATATACTTGTTGGCCCGGGAGATCACCTTGAATATCTCCACCAGCGCGTCCTGGGTGCCAAAGCCGTCCATCAAGCGCTCATACTTCTCCCGCAGCGCGGCGGCCATGCCAATCAGCTCGTCGTCCATGGGGTCGGCCTTGCGCTCGGCGGGCAGAGTACCCTCATAGTATTTATCCACCATGGCAACGGTGCGGGAGAGCAGGTTCCCCAGATCGTTTGCCAGGTCGGAGTTGATGCGGGCAATCAGCAGCTCGTTACTAAAGTTGCCGTCGCTGCCCAGAGGGAATTCCCGCATGAGGAAATAGCGCAGCGCGTCCACGCCAAAGCGACCCGCAAGAATATAGGGGTCTACCACATTGCCCTTGGACTTGCTCATTTTTCCGCCGCCCAGCAGCAGCCAGCCGTGGCCGAATACCTTCTTGGGTAGGGGCTCGCCCACGCTCATGAGCATGGCGGGCCAGATGATGGAATGGAAGCGCACAATCTCCTTGCCTACCATGTGCACATCGGCGGGCCAGTATCTGTCGGTGTCGTCGTGCCGGTCGTTCATATAGCCCAGCGCGGTCATGTAGTTAAAGAGGGCGTCCACCCACACATACACCACATGGCCCGGGTCAAAGTCCACGGGCACGCCCCAGGTGAAGCTGGTGCGGGAGACGCACAGGTCCTCCAGGCCGGGGTCGATGAAGTTCTTCACCATCTCGTTGACCCGGCTGCGGGGCTGGAGGAAGTCGGTGTTCTCCAGCAGGTCCCGGACACGGTCAGCG
>CAZCDJ010000034.1:0-14687 GCA_964497655.1 uncultured Oscillospiraceae bacterium
AACCACGTCTCTTTTTATCCCTTTTTCAATTTGCGCAACTTATTGTACCTTATCGATCCTCATTGACAAGACAAAGCTCACCCCGGCGCGCATCCTCACCAGCTATGTGGTGGCGGGGGTGATCGCCGGCGCGGTGGGCATCTATCAGCCCCTCATCGACTGGGCAGGGGCGGGGGCCACCGTGCCCCTCACCGGCTTCGGCAGCGTGCTGGCCAAGGGCGTGCGGGAGGCCGTGGCGGAAAAGGGCGTGCTGGGCGCGTTCACCGGCGGCTTTTCCTCCGCCGCCGCAGGCATCTGCGCCGCCGTATTCTTCGGCTTTCTGGTGGCGGTGGTGTTCAAATCCCGGGACAAGTCCTGAAAGAAGGGCTGTTCCTTAGCCCCCCCTTCTACAAGGGTGTTTACGAAAACCGGATCGTTTCGCATTCCAGCCAAAGGTAACCGATGAATTTGTAACGGCAGAATTGGTTGAACCCTAAACACAGCCGCCCCGCGAACCGCAAGAGTTCGTGGGGCGGCTTGCTTTTGGTATGGCTTTCTTTTATCGCAGCAGCCATACTTGTCCGTCAGGCATAAGTGTAATTGCGCCGGAGATGTTCTCCATCACTTCTCCTGTGTGAACGTCTCGAACAATTACCTCCTCCCGATATTCTTCATCCTCAAACCAAGCCGAAAAATACAGCTTGTCTCCGTTCCTGAAATAAAAGCTTTCGTTATTACCTATGGAAAATTGTATTTTGGTAGGATAAATAATTTCAAACAAGTTCTCTGATCCTCGACGAGTCAACATCAGCGGCTTGGTATTCGGCATTAAGTTGTAGCAATCTTTTACCTCACTCAGCGGTATGGAAACAATGTTCGTGACTTCCATAGTAATTTCATCATATTGTTCAAGCTGAATCATTTTCACATTAAAGTCCACGAGCAGGATGATAATATGGTTATCGTAATAAATAGGCTTACCAAAATATTGACCATCCTGTGCTTTAATGGGCTGAATCACCTTCCCCTCGGGATAGCTGACAAACAAAAGGGTGTTTGCCTTTATTTTATGGTTGCTGTAAAACAGCTCTTCCGCTTCATACAAATCTCCGTGGATATAATCGGTTCCCCAAAGCCATTTTGCGGTGCCTTCTAATTCTTCCAAGTGTGTAATGCCTTGCGTATTTATGGTTTTCATTTTGTATTCTCCACCTAAAAAACGAGTCCGTTATTTGCAAATTCCCTTGTACGAAAGGAGACCTTTGCTTTTATTTACAAGAATGTGCTCTCCTATTTTCAGTATATCACATCAATTTCAACCTGTGCAAGCGGTTTGATTTAAGCCGCACTACGCGGACGGAAATCAAATTAAGGCTCTGCTTGAAGGGTTTGGCGCTATCGCGTGGGCGAATGCGCCCAAACACAGAAAAGCCGTAGGATTCTGAAACCCTACGGCTTTTCCTAAAAACGAAAACATCCTAATGAGACGGGGACATTTGAAGCAGCCCTTCTTTTTTGGTTATGACAGCAGCTCCCGCAGGCGCTCCACCGCCTTGCGCTCAATGCGGGACACCTGCACCTGACTGACGCCCAGCACCCGTGCCGCCGCGTCCTGTGTCATATCGTGGAAAAAGCGCAGGGACACCACGCTCCGCTCCCGCTCGGGCAGAGACTCGATGGCCTCCCGCAGAGACACCCGCTCCACCAGCCGCTCCTCCTGCCCGTAGTCCCCCAGCACCTGCTCCAGCGTGAGGCCCTCCTCGCCGTTTTCCTTTTGCAGGGACTCGGCAGGGCCGGCGGCGGTCTCGCACATGGCTATCTCCTCCGGCTCCATGCCCGTCTCCGCCGACAGCTCCCCCACCGTGGGCTCCCGTCCCAAACGCTGCTCCAGCACCATGCGGGCCGCGCGAATGGAGGCGGCCTTCTCCTTCACACCCCGGCTCACCTTCACCGCGCCGTCATCCCGGAGGAAGCGACGAATCTCCCCGGAGATCTTGGGCACCGCGTAGGTGGAAAAGGCCGTGCCGTAGGTCTCGTCGTAGCCCTCAATGGCCTTCAGAAAGCCCACGCAGCCCAGCTGGTACAGGTCGTCGCTGTCCACCCCCCGGCCGAAATACCGCCGGGCAATGCTCCAGATCAGACCGGAGTTTTCCACCACCATGCGTTCCGCCGCCTCCCGATCGCCGGAGCGGGCCGACCGGAGACAGCGGATGGCGTCCTCGGTCATTTCTCGTCCTTCCTGGGCTTCACCGCGCGCACCATGGTCACCGTGGTGCCGTGCCCCGGGGAGGAACGGACGCGCAGCTTGTCCATAAAGCTCTCCATAATCGTGAAGCCCATGCCGCTGCGATCCTCGCCGCCGGTGGTGTACAGCGGCTCCCGGGCCGCTGTCACGTCCTCAATGCCCCTGCCCCAGTCCTTCACCACCACCTCAAGGCGGTTGCCGCTCATGGTACGCAGGCGCATACTCACCCGGCCCAGCGAGTCCGGATAGGCGTGGACGATGGCGTTGGTCACCGCCTCGCTCACCGCCGTCTTAATGTCCCCCAGCTCCTCCAGCGTAGGGTCCAGCTGCGCCGCGAAGGCCGCCGCCGCCGCACGGGCAAAGCCCTCGTTCACGCTGCGGCTAGGAAATTCCAGCTTTATGTAGTTCTCGCTTTTCATCTGTTCGTCCCTTCCTATTCTCCTTCGATTTCGTTTATGCCCGGTGCGCCTTCACCGGAATCAGCCTGTCGATGCCGGAGGCGTCGATGACCCGCATGGGCTGCCGGGAGGGATTTTCCACCGTGCAGCGCCCGCCGGTCTCCCGCATCCGTCGCTCCACCTTCAGCATCAGCGCGATGCCGCTGCTGTCCATGAACGTGACGCCGGACAGATCCAGCGCCGTGTCCCGGGGCAGATATTCGTCAAGCGCGCTCTCGATGCCCCGCATGGCGTCCCGGGCGCTGTGGTGATCCAGCTCCCCGCTCAGGTGCATCACCAGACGCCCTGCCGCGTATTCGGAAGTAATCTTCACTTTCTCCCCTCCCTCTTTTTCACAGGGCTTCATCCCCTGCCTACGCACATTTTAGCGTTTTCCCTGCGCGCAAAGCGTCGAAACCCGTCCACAGGCAGCACAATTTCGCGAGAAGTATTTTATCGTTTATCAATAAATAATACTTGCAATTCGATAAGCACTGTGCTATATTGCCCTTGAAAGGGGGCTTTCCCATGAAACAAAAGGAGCTTTCCGTCTGGATTAGAATTACCGATGCGCTGGGGCTGCTTTGTGTGCTTTTTCTCGGCTGCGTAATTGCGCCGGATTTGGGGCGGGAGTTTGCCGCCGCCAACCCCGCCCTGGCGCACCTGTACGTTCCCTGCCTCGCTTATATTTGGGTGACGGCCATTCCCGTGGGCGTGGTGATTGTGTGCGCCTGGCTCATCGGCGGCGAGATCGGTCGGGACAACAGCTTTTGTATCGCCAATGCCCGGCGGCTTCGGATCTGCTGCATCATGGCAGCCGCGGACACGGCGCTGTATCTGCTTGCCGGCGTTCTCCTTGCCGCGCTGCACGCCCTGCACATCGGCATTGCTCTGCTCATTCTGGGCATTTGCGCGGTGGGCGTGGCCTGCTCCGTGCTGTTCGCCGCGCTCTCGCATCTGACGGCCAAGGCCGCCGCCATGCAGAGTGAGCACGACCTGACCATTTGAGGCGCGCCATGATAACTGTGAATCTTGATGTGATGCTGGCAAAGCGAAAAATGAGCCTCACGGAGCTGAGCGACCGGGTGGGTCTCACCATGGCCAATCTGTCCGTGCTGAAAACCGGCAAGGCCAAGGCCGTGCGCTTTTCCACCCTGTCGGCCCTGTGCCGGGAGCTGGACTGCCAGCCGGGAGATATTTTGGAATATGCGGAAGGTGAGCAGGATGGAACAGAATAAAGAGATACCCGCCGTCACGACCCAGCCCGCCGCGCCCGCCGCGCCGCTGCGCTTTGCGCCCCGGGACTGGCTGGCCCTTGGGATGGGGCTGGGCTGCGCCGCGCTGTGGTTTGCCGTGTTTGGACTGGATAACATGTTTGACGACGTCTTTCGCCTGCCCGCCCTGGGGGCCGCCGCAGTCACCGCCGCCCTGTGGGCCGGGGTGCTGCTGTATCTGGGCAGGGATGCCAAATGGAACCGGTGGAACGGCGGCCTTGCCGCTATGGTGGGGCTTCTCACCCTCTGCTGCTGCGTCTACGGCGACCTGAACGTGCGGGTCATCAACTACCTGCTGATCGCCGCGGGCAGCGCCCTTTGCTTCTTCTCCCTCTCCGGGCAGACCTCCTGCCCCCTCACCCGGGCGCGGGCGGTGCCGGAAACCGTGTACCTCACCCTCCGGGCCCTGTTTTCCAACTGGGGCAAGCCCTTCCGGGCGCTGGGCGGACTGGGGGACGGGGAAAAAAAGACCGCGCGGCAGATCGCTCTGGGCGTGCTCTGCGGCGCGGGGCTGCTGGCCATTGTGCTGCCGCTGCTCATCAGCGCCGACGCGGTGTTCGGCTCCCTGTTTTCCGGTCTTACCCACTGGCTGGAGGGCATTGACGGCTTTGCTCTGTGGCGGATTCTCCGCGTGGCGCTGCTGACGCTGGCCTTCTTCTCCGCCTTCTACTTCCTGCGCCACGGCAAGGCCCGGGAGGCGACCGATGGGGAGACGCCCCAGCGACCCGCCGCCCCTTTCGTCACCGCCCTGGCCCTGCTGTGCGCCGTGTATCTGATCTTCTGCGCCATCCAGTTCGCCTTCCTGTTCGGCGGAGCGGACACCGCCGCCATGGAGGGCGGCTACGCGGAGTACGCCAGAAGCGGCTTCTTCCAGCTGGTGTGGGTGGCCGCCATCAACCTGACCGTCACCCTCACCTGCGCGGCGCTGGGCGGCAACCGCCGGAGCGTCCGCATTATGTCAACCACCCTGCTGGCTCTCACCGGTGTGATTTTGTTCTCTGCCTTCTGGCGGATGCGGCTGTACATTCTGGCCTACGGCCTGACGCTGAAGCGGGCGGAGACCCTGTGGGCCATGGCCTTCATCGCAGTATGCCTGCTGCTGGCTGCGCTGCGGGTGTGGAAGCGGGGTTTTCGCTTCTGGCCCTTCTTCGCCGCCATCGGACTTGCGGGCTGGATATTGTTCAACTGCGTGAACATCGACGCGCGCATTGCCCACTACAACGTGGATGCTTATCTCTCCGGCTCGCTGGAGCAGATCGACCTTGGCTATCTGGCCTCCACCTCCCCGGACGCGCTGCCCGCCCTCACGGAGCTGCGCGACGCGCTGGGAAACACACTGCCGGGGGACATCGCGGAGCAGGGGCTGTCCGGTTTGATCGGCAGGCTGCAGCGGCAGCAGGCCGTGGACTGGACGGACTGGTGCGTCAGTTATGTGAGATACAAATGAAAAACACGCGGCGTGCAAAATGCGCGCCGCGTGTTTCTTTTGGGGCTCAATTATTCATCAGGAAGTCCAGAATATCCATGCCCTGAGAGCCCTGTCCCTTATACAGCTCGGTATACCCGCAGTTGGTGCAGGTGACAGTGAAGAACTTTTTGTTCTGCACATCGAACAGCTTGGCGAAGCTCCCGCCGGTTGCCTGAAACTGATCGGTCTCACAGCCGGTGCAGCCGCACTTGGCGCAGCGAAATTGATTTCTTTCCATGGGTCTCGCCCCCTTTCCCCTATATTTTAATCCACCGCGGGCCGTATGGCAAGCCCCATCCTGCACAGGCGAAAAACCTGCAAAAAAATCTTGACTCTCACGTTACGGAATAGTGTACTATGGAAGCATGACACAGGCGCAGCACAAATACGGGAAAGGATGGGTGTGCGATTGAAAATTAACGAGGTTGCAAAGCTGACCGGCGTGACCGTGAGAGCCCTGCACTACTACGATGAGATCGGCCTGCTAAAGCCCTGCCGGGTCACAGAAGCCGGTTATCGGCTGTATGATCAAGAGGCTCTGGAAGCCCTGCAACAGATTTTGTTTTTCAGAGAGCTGGACTTCCCCCTCAGCGATATCAAAAGCATTATGACGAATCCCAATTACAATCCCACAACCGCCTTGAAGAAACACAGAGAGCTGCTTCTGCAAAAGCGGGCCCGGGTGGATGAGCTGATTGCCCTTGTGGATCAAACACTAAAAGGAGAGACTGATATGAGCTTTCAGCAGTTTGACAAAGCCGTGTTTGAGGAAACCAAGAAAAAATACGCCGACGAGGTAAAGGAGCGCTGGGGCAACACCACAGCCTATGGGGAAAGCGAGGAAAAAATGCGGGGCTATGATGATGAGAGGCTGAAGCAGATTTCCGGCGAGGGTGAAGGAATTTTGCGGGAGTTTGGCGAAATGCGCCATCTGCCGCCGGAAAGCCAGGAAGCGCAGGCCCTTGTAAAAAGGTGGCAGGATTATATCACCGCCAATCACTATCGCTGCACAATGGAGATTCTGTCCTGTCTGGGACAGATGTACGTGGGCGATGAGCGCTTCGCCGAGAGCATCGACCAAAACGGGGAAGGCACGGCGGCCTTTCTATCTGCCGCCATCGAAATCTACTGCAAGAGGTGAGTACCCTACCCTTGACAGGGACAGCGGCACCGGATATAATATCGGTAGTCGATATTGATATTCGATATTGGAGGTGAGGTCATGGGCGGCAAGCAGGAGGCTCTGACGGAATCCATGTACTATGTGCTGCTGTCCCTGCGGGGGGAGGACCGCTGCGGCACGGAAATGGCGACCTGGGCGCGGGACGTGTCCGCCGGGCGGGTGACCATCGGCCCGGGCACGCTATACACCATTCTGGCGGGCTTTGAGGACGGCGGACTGATTCGCCAGACGGCGGCGGAGGGACGAAAGCGCACCTACACCATCACAGAGGCGGGCGCGGCCCGGCTGGAGACAGAGCACGCACGGCTGCGGCTGTGTCTGGAGGACTGGGAAAGGAGCGAACGCGATGAACGTGTGGAGAGTGATTCCCTTTCCCGCCTGGGAGACGGACTACCGGGAGCTCTGGCTTGAGGAGAAGGCCCGGCAGGGCTTGCAGCTTGTGGAGTTTCACGGCACGTTGGTGGAATTTCAGCGGTCTGCGCCCCGGGCCACACGCTATCGCATTGACGTGGTGGAGGACATCGGGCAGCTGACACGCCGGGAGCTGGAGTATCTGGACACCTGCGGGGAGATGGGCTGGGAAAAGGTGACCGACGTGGGGGGCGCGTACTATTTTCGCACTGACGACCCGGCCGCGCCGGAGCTCTGCACCGACGAGACCCTTTTGCTCCGCCGCTGGAAAAAGCAGAATAATCCCTGGCTTCTGCTGGCGGGGGTGCTGTTTCTCACCTGGTACTACGGCTCCACGCTGGTCATGGTCCTGCGGGACATGGACATCCTTGTCTCCATGCGCGTACTGGGCTTTTGGGCCTTCCCCGGCACCCTCATCACCGGGGCAACCTGCGTCGCCCTGTTCGCGGCAGATGTGGTGCGCGCCCAGCGCTTCCGCCACCGGATGGAGAGCGGAGCGGCGCTGCGCCGCAGCGCTCCCCTGCCCCGGCGCGCGGCGTGGTACCCCGTATTGCGGACGGCGGCGCTGCTCTACCTTGTGGCGTGGCTCTCCTGGGCGCTGGTATTTCGAGCCGGGATATGAAAAAGGCGGGACAAATGTCCCGCCTTTTGCTTATTTTCTGTTGTTGTACGCCTGAATGCCCAGACCCAGCAGCTCCACCGCCCGCTCCAAGTCCTGCTTTTGCAGGACGTAGGCAAGGCGAATCTCGTTTTCGCCCTTCCCGGGCGTACCGTAGAACCCGTCGCCGGGAGTGAACATCACAGTCTCGCCCCGATCCTCAAACTCCGTGAGCAGGAAGCGCTGGAGCTTGTCCGCGCTGTCCACCGGCAGCTTAACCATGAAATAGAACGCGCCCTCCGGCCGGGAGCACATCACGCCGGGAATAGCGATAAGCTTCGCCATGGCCGCGTCCCGCCGGGAACGGTACTCCTCCCGCACGGCGGCAAAATAGGACTGCTCCACGCCATACAGCGCGGCGGCGCCCACCTGATCCAGCGTGGCCACGCACAGCCGGCCCTGACACAGCTTCAGCGCCTGGGCGATGAAGGCTCTGTTGCGGCTGACGATGGCGCCCACCCGGGCGCCGCAGGCGCTGAACCGCTTGGACACCGAGTCCACCACGATCACGTTCTCCGCCGCGTCCTCATATTCCAGCATACTGCACAGCGCCTCGCCGCCGTACACGAACTCCCGGTACACCTCGTCCGCCACCAGGAACAGGTTGTGCTCCCGGGCAACGTCCGCCAGCATCCGCATTTCCTCCCGCCGGAGCACCTGCCCCGTGGGATTGCCCGGATTGGTGATAAGAATGGCGCGGGTGCGCTCCGTGATGCGGGACTCAATCAGCGCCCGGTCGCCGTAGGCGTAGCCGTCCTCGGCGGAGGTGGGAATGGGGCGGATGACACCGCCGGTCACGTTCACAAAGGTGCTGTAATTGGGATAGAAGGGCTCCGGCGTCAGAATCTCGTCCCCCTCATCCAGAATACACTGCATGATAATTTGCAGCGCCTCGCTGCCGCCCATGGTGGCCAGCACGTCCCCGGCCTCCAGAGAAATGCCCAGCCGGGCGTAATAGCCGCGCACCGCGTCGATATACTCGGGGATTCCGGGGGAGGGCGCATACGCAAGCACACTCTGCTTGAAATCGCGCACGGCGTCAAAGAATTCCCGGGGCGTTTCAATATCCGGCTGACCGATGTTCAGATGATATACCTTGCGTCCGGCGGCAGCAGCCGCCACCTCCAGGGGGAGATACTTGCGGATGGGGGACTGCACGCATTTTTCGATTTTCGTGGAAAACTTCATCGCCTTTGCCTCCTTTTATACATTATACGGTTAAATCGCGAAACCCCTTCGGGGATAGGACATAATATACCTCATTCCCGGCAAATAATAAAGACTTTTTTTGAAAACCCCACGAGAAAATGCGCCGGGAATTGTTTCCCGGCGCATGGTATTGCAGATAAAACAGCTCTACTGGCTGCGTCTGTGGTTGATTTGCTCCGTGATATCGGTGAAGCCGCACTGAATCACCTCACCGCCCGCCGGCGTGACAATCTTTCGCAGCATGACCCGCACCCAGCCCAGCGTGCCGTTGCGGCGCAGAATACGGTGCTCAAAGGTAATCTGCCGGTCCGTGTGCAGCACCTCCTGAATCTTGGCCTCCACCAGCGGCACATCCTCCGGGTAGGTATCCTTGATCTTGGACTTGCAGCGCACCTCGTCCAGATACTCCCGGCGGCTGCTGTATCCGAAAATCTGCCACGCCACGTCGTTAAAGTCCGTCAGATGCCGGGTATCCCCCTCCACGGTGTACTGCATGATGCCCAGCGGAATAATCTCCCGAGTTGCGCCCCGCCCGCCGGGCAGATCACTCACCACGTCGCCGTAGCTGTCCGGGTACTCCACCGGCCCCAGCAGGGTGCTCACATACCACACGCCGGCGCTGTCCTTGTGCACCACCCGGCCAACCAGACGCATCAGCCGGCTGGAGCCGTCCCTGCACAGCAGGCGCATCTGGTGATTGAGCACGCTAATCTCGCCCTTTAGCAAAAAGCACAGGTTCGCCACGAAAAACCGCAGATCCTCCGGATGGATGCCGCCCAGCGGCGAGGATCTGTATGCTTCAAGGAACTCCTGCCGGGTGTAGCCCATCATCTCCGCCGCGCGGGAGCTGAAATATACCAGCTCCACCTTGTCGGACACGCAAAAATCCATGATGCCGTAGGGCAGGTTTTCCACCACATCCGCCAGTCGCTGGCCCAGACTCAGGCTGTCCAGAAGCTGATTCATGCGCTTTGAGATATCCTCCGCCGAAAGGCAGAACATGATGGAGCCCTGCCCCTCCGCCAGATAGCGGGCACAAAGCCGCAGCCAGCGCGGCTCACGCTTCTCCGCCCGCCCGGCGAGACGCAGCTCACACTCGGCCTCGCCGCCGCACTGGGCGGCGCTGCGAAGGGTGGAAAAGAGCTGCTTTCGCTCCAGCGCAGGAAAACAGCGCTGGAAATGGAGCCGGCAGCTCTGAAAATCCGTCTCAGAAACCCCCACCGCCTCCACAAAGCGGTCGTTCGCCCGGAGAATCTCCGCGTTGTCACCGGAGAATTCCACAATGGCCACGCCGCCCACAAAGCTGTTGAAAAACTTGGTGTATTAGTCGGAGGCATTGAAGAAATTTTCCACCTGGCACAGATCGTCGCCCCGTCGGAGCAGCCCGGATTCCGCTCCCGCGCTCTCCCACAGCAGCTCCTCAAACTCACCTGTTGGGAGGGGCGGCGCGAAATAATCCCCCTGCATGGTGAAGCAGCCGATGCTTTTCAGGTAGTCCGCCTGCAGCACAGTGCTCACCCCGTCGGCAACCACAGGCAGATGCAGCCAGTGGGCCATGCGAATCACCCCGCTGAGAATACTGCCGCTGCGGGCGTTCCGCTCGCCCTGCTCCAGAAAGCGCATATTCAGCTTCAGCGAATCCGCCGGCACATCCCGCAGCAGCTCCGGCAAAAAGCAGCCGCTGCCGAAGCCCCCCAGCTCCACGGGGAAACCAGCGGCGCGCAGACGCTCCGCGGCGGAGATCAGCCGCCCACCCTCCTCCGGGTAGACGTTCTCCGGCAGCTCCAGAGAGAGAAGGGACGGCTCCAGTCCGCCGCGCCACGCCCGCTCCTCCAGCGCGATGCAGACGCTGTCGTCACAGACGCCCTGCCGGGAAAGGCGTACCGTGACCGGCACCAGCGGCAGACACCGTCCCTGCCACGCCAGCAGAAGATCCCAGACACGGCACAGCACCGCCACGTCCGACGGGGGCGCGCCTCCGCCCTCCTCCGGCCGCTGATCCACTACCTCGGCCTGAGCCGCGCAGACCGCGCCGGTGACATAGTTGTACCGGGGCCGAAAGCAAATTCGGTACCGATCGTCCCAATGGGGCGCGTCGTTGGGGAGCCCTTTCTTTCCTTCTGATACAAGACCGGTTTTCCTGCCTCGCTCGCCCACAGTATCCCTCTCCTATTCCTCTACCACACGGCGAAACGCCGTTTTTCTTCTTATTTAACTTCCATGAAGTCACGCAGCGTTTCGTACAGGAGCTGCGTGTCGATGGGCTTTGACACATGGCCGTTCATGCCCGCGGACAGCGCCGCGCTCACGTCCTCCGTGAAGGCGTTGGCAGTCATGGCAAGAATGGGCACAGTTTTTGCCCGGGGATGGTCGCAGGCGCGGATGGCCCGGGTGGCCTGGTAGCCGTCCATCTCCGGCATCTGCACATCCATCAGCACCGCGTCGTATTCGCCGGGCGCGGAGGCGGCAAAGCGCTCCACCGCCTCCCTGCCGTTTGCGACCCGATCCACCTGCATATGCACCAGCTCCAGCAGCTCCCGGGCGATCTCGGCGTTCAGGTCGTTGTCCTCCGCCAGCAGCACCCGGCATCCGGTGAAATCGAAGTGCTCCACGGCGGCGGGCTCCCCGTGGCAGCGTCCGCCGGTGAGCTGCATCAGCAGATCGAACACCGTGGACTGGAACAGGGGCTTGGGCACGAACAAATCCGCGCCGGCGGCCCTGGCCTCTCCCTCCACCTGGGAGAGATCATAGGCCGACACGATAATGATGATCGTATCCCGGTCGAAGCTCTCCCGGATGCGCCGGGTCAGCTCCACGCCGCTCATATCGGGCATTTTCCAGTCGATAAAGCACACGTCGAAGCCCTGCCCGGCAGAGCGCGCCTCACCAAGCTGCCGCAGCGCGTCCTCGCCGGAGGCAGCCAGCCGGTATTGGACACCGAGACGATCCAGAATGATGGCGGTGTACTCCCGGGCATGGCCCTCATCATCCACCACAAGGGCGGTCACATTTTTCAGAGCCTCGGAGCTGCCGCTATGGCTGCGCCCGGTGGTCTCAAAGGGCAGATCCACGGTGAAGGTGCTGCCCCTGCCCTGCTCCGACTCCACCTTGATGGTGCCCTGCATCATGTCCACCAGATTCTTGGTGATGGCAAGCCCCAGTCCGCTGCCGCCGTGCCGCCGGGCGGTCTCCGCGCTCTCCTGCTCAAAGGGCAGAAACAGCCGCCGGCACATCTCCTCGCTCATGCCGATGCCGGTATCCTCCACGGTGAAGCGCACGAATTGCAGCTTGTCCCGCTGGATGGTCTGGCAGATGCTCAGCTTAATGGAGCCGTGCGGCTCCGTGAATTTGAAGGCGTTGCTCACCAGGTTCATCAGAATCTGGTTCACCCGCAGGGAATCCCCCACCAGCACCTCGTCCCGCAAGTCCACCAGCACCGAGAAATGCACGCCCTTCATGGTGCACTGGGGGTAATAGATGGCGGCAATGCCGGAAATCACCGTTTTCAGGTCAAACTCGCTGTGGGCGAGCTTCAGCTTGTCGCTCTCTATGGCGGACATATCCAGCACATCGTTGATGATGTTCAGCAGCAGCCGGGAGGACAGGTCGATCTTCGTCAGGCACTCGCCCACCTTCTCCGGGTCGTCCAGGTGGTTGCCCGCGATCCGGGTAATCCCCACAATGGCGTTCATGGGCGTGCGGATCTCGTGACTCATGTGGGAGAGAAAGCGCCCCTTGGCGTCATTGGCACGCTCTGCCTGGGCCACGGCCTCGGCCAACAGCTGGTTTTTCACCTTAATCCGCCGGTTGGTGATGATGACCACACACAGCACGGCCAGCGACACCGCCAGCACGCCCACCATCACGGAGGCCAGCGCCACATTGGTGCGGAAAAAGTTGGCGATGGGACGGCGCTCCTGCTCCGACATACTCTCTATCACATAGGAGCGCAGGGTCGCGCTGTCAATGGTCTCAATATACTGATTAAAGCACGCAATCACCTGCGGGCTCACCCGGGGAGAAAAGCCGAAGCAGTACTGCTTCTCCGGGGACACCACCGGATAGGTGACCAGATTGCGATAGATGTTCTGGATAAAATAGTAGTCCACGCTGTACTTGTTGCCGTAACCGAAGTCCGCCTTCCCCTTCTCCACCGCGTCAATGCAGTCCTCGATGTTGGTGTAGTAGTCCACCCGGGCGGCCTCCATGCCCTCGATCTCCGTGGCGCCCCGGGGCAGCGCCGCCACCAACAGGGACACATCCTTCACGTCCGTCCCACGACGGCAGAACATGGTGGAGCCAATGGAGAGAAAGGGCTGCGACAGGATAAAGCCGTTGTTCTCGGCAAACTCGGCATTGTACGGCACACCCACCACGACATCCGCCTGGCCGGAGGCGATAAAGTCCTTCAGCGCCACATCCGCGGGCTTGGTCACACAGCGAAACTCCAGCCCGCTCTGCTCCGCCACATCGCCAAGAATATCAAGGGATATGCCCTTAAATTCCCCTTTTCGGTCCAAGTGCTGGAATGGCGCGGCGTTGGTGGAGATGACCACGGTAAGCTCCTCCCCCGACGCGGACACCCCCAGCGGCAGGGCTGCCAGCAGCAGCGCCACGCACAGTGCTCTCCTCATGTCTGCTCCACCCCCTTCGCAAAAATGTTTCGATTTCGCGTCACCACTATGCAAACAACGTTAAAAGTATATTCTTCAGTGCCATATATTACAAGCTGATATCCAAATATTTTGTGAAATCCGCACGAATTGCAACGAAATGCCCCAAATCTTTGTATCTTCTGGGCCAAACTGGAAAATGGCCGCTCCCGAAGGGGCGGCCATTGCACTTTTAGGAAAAAACGTATGCTCTTAGTTCTCCGAATGGAGGGTGGCTGCGATGAGTCCGGCGTGATCCAGCTTCGCCAGCTCCCGCACCTTATCCATGCACAGCCCGGCGGCAGCGGTGAAGCGCTCGCCGTATTCCGGGTCGGCCTTGAAGCAATGCACCGCGTGGCGGTACTTCACATTCTCGGTGACGGAGGCGATATCGGCGGCGGTGTTGGCAATCAGCAGGGCACGCTTATCCTCGGTCATCACCCGCCACAGGTCTCCGCCGGCGCGGAAGCAATCATCCGTGGGATCGTCCTTGGGATCGTAGCGCCACATGGCCCCCTCGATGTCCAGAGGCGGCTCGGCCACCTCGGGCTGGGCGGTCCAGTACTCGCCGCTGTTGGGGGTGTAGGCGGGGGTGCGCCCGTAGTTGTCGTCAGTGCGCATGAAGCCGTCTCTGTGGTAGTCTGCCACGCCGCCCTTCACGCCCTTGGCCTGGTTCACGGGAATCAGGTTGTGGTTCACACCCAGACGGTAGCGCTGGGCGTCCCCATACACAAACAGGCGGCCCTGCAGGAACTTGTCGGGGCTAAAGCCGATGCCCGGCACCACATGGGCGGGGGTAAACGCGGCCTGCTCCACCTCGGCGAAATAGTTATCCGGCCAGCGGTTCAGCTCCAGCTCGCCCACCTCGATGAGGGGATACTCGGCGTGACGCCAGATCTTGGTGATGTCGAAGGGGTTCTCATAGTGGTTTCTGGCCTGCTCCTCGGTCATGATCTGCACATACATGGTCCACTTGGGGAAGTCGCCCTTCTCAATGGCCTCATAGAGATCCTTGCCGTGGTATTCCCTGTCCATGCCATTGATTTCCGCGGCCTCCTCGTTGGTCAGGCTTTTGATGCCCTGCTGGGTTTTGAAGTGGAACTTGCACCAGAAGCGCTCGTTTTCCGCGTTGTAGAAGGAGAAGGTGTGCTCCCCGAAGAAATGCATATTG
>CAZCDJ010000035.1:0-743 GCA_964497655.1 uncultured Oscillospiraceae bacterium
CCGGTGATATTGCCGTCGTCGTCCACGTCGATGCTCTCGGCGGCGGGGACGGGGGGGAGGCCGGGCATGGTGAGCACGTCGCCGGTGAGGGCCACCACAAAGCCCGCGCCCGCGCAGAGGCGGATTTCCCGCACGGTGATGCGGAACTGCTCCGGCGCGCCCAGCTTTTTCGGGTCGTCGCTAAAGCTGTACTGGGTTTTGGCGATGCACACCGGCAGCGCGCCGAAGCCCAGCTCCGTCAGCGCCGCAAGCTGCTCCGCCGCCTGGGGGGTGAAGTCCGCGCCGTCCGCGCCGTAGATGCGTCTCGCCACCGTGTCAATCTTCCGTTGCAGCGGCAGGTTCGGGTCGTAGGCCGGGGTAAAGCGGCTTTTTTCCTTCGCCGCCGCCATCACCAGCCGGGCCAGCGTCTCGCCCCCCGCGCCGCCCTGCCCCCACACGTCGCAGAGGGCGCACTTCGCGCCCAGCGCGCCGCACAGCTCCCCCAGAAGGGTCAGCTCCGCGTCCGTATCCGTGGGGAAGCGGTTCACCGCCACCACGCAGGGCAGGCCGAACACGCCGGTCAGGTTCTCATAGTGCCGCCGCAGATTGGCAAAGCCCGTGCGCAGGGCGGGGAGATTTTCGTTTCCCAGCTCACCCTTCGCCGCGCCGCCGTGCATTTTCAGCGCGCGCACCGTGGCCACCAGCACCACCGCGTCCGGCGTGAGCCCGGCGCATGACCTCCACCAGGTCGGGCAGCTCCCGGG
>CAZCDJ010000035.1:753-14559 GCA_964497655.1 uncultured Oscillospiraceae bacterium
CGCCGTGGTGTTTCAGTGCGCGGACTGTGGCCACAACCACAACGGCGGAGGGCTTCAGTCCCGCCAGCCGGCACTTGATGTCCAAAAACTTTTCCGCGCCCAAATCCGCGCCGAAGCCCGCCTCGGTGACGCACCAGTCGGCAAGCTTCAGCGCCGTGCGGGTGCCGAGCACGCTGCTGCAGCCGTGGGCGATGTTGGCAAAGGGCCCGCCGTGGATGAGGGCGGGGGTGCGCTCCAGCGTCTGGGCCAGATTGGGCATGATCGCGTCCCGCAGCAGGGCGGTCATGGCCCCCTCCGCGTGCAGATCGTGGGCCGTGACCGGCGCGCCGGCGCGGGTGTAGCCCACAAGCATCCGGCCCAGCCGGGCCTTCAGGTCGCCCAGACTGCCCGCAAGGCACAGCACCGCCATCACCTCGGTGGCCACGGTGATGTCCCAGGCGTCTGCGCGGGGCACGCCGCCCTGCCGGCGGCCAAGGCCGTCAACGGCGCCCCGCAGCTGCCGGTCGTTCATGTCCACGCAGCGGTGGACGGTCACCCGCCGGGGGTCGATGTCCAGCCGGTTCCCCTGATAGATGTGGTTATCCAGCAGGGCGCACAGCAGGTTGTTGGCCGCGCCGATGGCGTGGAAATCCCCGGTGAAGTGCAGGTTGATGTCCTCCATGGGAGCCACCTGCGCCAGCCCTCCGCCGGTGGCGCCGCCCTTCAGGCCGAACACCGGGCCCAGAGACGGCTCCCGCAAATCCGCCACGGCGCTCTCCCCCAGCCGCGAGAGCGCGTCGGCAAGGCCGATGGTCACGGTGGTCTTGCCCTCCCCCGCCGGGGTGGGGGTGACGGCGGTCACCAGAATGAGCCGTCCGTCCGGCCGGGTCGCCCGGCTGCGCAGCAGGGAGGGCAGCAGCTTGGCCTTGTACCGGCCCCGCACCTCCAAATAGTCTTCCTCAATCCCCGCGCGGCAGGCCAGCTCCCAAATGGGCAGCAGGGTCGCGCGGCGGGCAATTTCAATATCTGTCACTGGCATCACCTTTTACTTTGCATTTGCATAATTTTCGGATAGGGGATAAAAACCCGGGGCGGCTCGCCCGGGGGCAGAAGCTGCCGCCGGTACCACAAAAGATCGTGCCACGCGCCGCACTTCCAGCCCACGGAGAGCCAGCGCCCGGCGGTGGAGAAGCCGCATTTCCGGTGCAGCGCCTCACTGGGCGGGTTGGGCGGCACCAGACAGGCCCAGGCCGTTGCCACATTCTGCTGTGCAAGCAGCTCCAGCAGACGGGTATAGAGAGCCGTGCCCACGCCCTGCCCGGTGCAATCCCGCGAGAGATAGACCGAGAGCTCCGCCTCCCAGTCGTAGGCCTCCCGCTCCCGCAGCCGGTGGGCGTAGGCATAGCCCAGCACCCGGCCGTCCGCCTGAGCGGTGAGCCAGGGATAGGCTTCCGTGACCGCGCGGATGCGCCCGGCGAATTCCTCCGCCGTGGGGGCGTGAGCCTCAAAGGTGAGGGGGGTGGCGGTGTAGGGGGCGTAGATGGCGGCGAAGGCGGCGGCGTCGCCCTCCCGGGCGGGACGGATCAGGGCGTTCACCGGATAAAGTTGGTGCGGACGCGCTTCTCCCGCTCCGGCGGGGTCAGCCCCTGCTCCCGGGCCAGAGCGAAGCATTTTATCATCCAGCCCATGTTGCGCCCCAGCTGGCGCATGATTTGCAGACCCTCCCCGTCCTTTGCCACGTCGGCGGGGGCGGAGCCGTGCACCATGTTCCAGTAGATGGAGGGGACAATGGGCATCTGGCTGATGGTGAAGTACTTATTCAGCACGTCAAGACTGGCGGTGGTGCCGGCACGGCGGGCGGACACCACGGCGGCGCCGGGCTTGTGGGCGAAGGTCTCGCCCCCGGCGAAGAACATCCGGTCCAGAAAGGCCACCAGATTTCCGGCGGGGGAGGCGTAGTGCACCGGGGAGCCGATTACCAGCCCGTCGCACTCCGCCATGCGCTCAATGGCCAGATTCACCGGGTCCTCGCCGTAGACGCAGCGGTGGGAGCCGGTTTTGGAGCAGCTCATGCAGCCGGTGCAGCCCCGCACCGCCCCGTGGATGTGGAGAATTTCGTAGTCCACGCCCTGCTCCTTCAGGCCCTTGCCCACCTCGGTGAGGGCGGCGTGGGTGCAGCCCTGCTCGTTGGGGCTGCCGCACAGCATCAGTACCTTCATTGCTCGTAGATTCCTCCTCCGATAAATTCCCGCACCAGCGAATTGGGCGCCACCAGCGCGTTGTCGATGTGACCGAACAGCTGGATGGCGGGCAGCACCTGCCGCAGCTCCTCATAGCGCTCAATCCCCTCCGGGATGGAGGAGAACAGCTGCGTGGCGATGGTGTTCATCACCGGCAGCTCGTAGGGCAGGGCGGTGTCCAGCATCAGGTCGGCCTTCTCCTTGAAGGGAGAGATGTAGAGCTTCTCGCCCCGGCGCACGTTGGCCCACATGGCGATGGTCTTGGCCGGGTCGTAGGCCCGGAACAGGTGGTCCCGCACCGTGCGGCGCACCAGACGCATCCAGGTGCCCTTGAAGGCGGTTTTGCCCTCGAACTCGATGTTGCTGCGGGCGGAGATGTAAAGCTTAAAGGCCTCCGGATGGGGGGCGGTGATGGAGTCGTTCAGGGCGTGGATGCCCTCGAAAATCACCAGCTCGTCCTTGCGGAGCTTCAGGGTCTTGCTGGGCTCCAGCACCCGCATCTGCCGGGCGAACTCGTACTTGGGCACGCAGATGCGCTCCCCCTGGGAGAGGGCGGTGAAGTGGGCGCTCAGCAGCTCCATATCCATGCACCTGGGGCTCTCAAAGTCGATGTCTCCCCCGGCGGTGCGGGGGGCGGTGGCGGCGTCCACGGTGCGGAAGTAGTTGTCCATGCTGATGGTGTAGGTCTTAATGCCCCGGCCCCGCAGCTCCTCCTCAATCTTCTGGGCGGTGGTGGTCTTGCCGCTGCCGCTGGGGCCGGAGAGCAGCACGATGGGGCTGCGGGAGAGATTTTTCACAATCATGTCCGCCGCGGCGGAGATCTTTTTGGCGTAGCCGGCGTCGCACTCCGCCAAAAACGCGGCGGGATCCGCCACCGTGCGGAGGTTTATTTCCTTCAGGTCATATGCCATGGTAAAATTCCTCGATTCTTTGCTTGTCGGCGCAGGTGCGCCGGATTTCCCCGATGTATTCCTGGGGATATTTGGGGGCGGTGAGGCGGACGATGCGCCCCTCCCCGCCGGTGAGCTTGGTGCTGCCCCCCGCGCCCACGGACACGATGCTGCACAGCTCCTCCATGATGCAGATGTTATACAGGTTTTCCCTGCCGGGCTTGGTCCATCCCACATTTTCCCCGCCGCCGGACATAAATTTCTGCCGGTACAGGTAGTAGGGGGCGTAGCCCGCCGCCTCCAGCCGGGGGCGGGACTCATCCAGCATCCGGCGCACGTCCTCGTCGCCGGGCAGCCCATCGGGCCGGCCCCCCTCGGCGGTGAGGGTGGCCCCCCGCTTCAGGGACAGGGTGTGCACGGTGATATTCTCCGGCGCGAGAGCCAGCACCTGATCCATGGTATGGGCAAAGCCCTCCGGTGTGTCGGTGGTGAGGCCGGCAATCAGATCCATGTTCACCTGAAAGCCGCCGGTCTCCCGCACCAGACGGAGGGCGGAGAGGATGTCCTCCGCCGTGTGCCGCCGGCCGATGGCGGTAAGCACGCTGTCCGTCATGGTCTGGGGGTTCACGCTCACCCGGTCCACCCGGTGGGCGCGGAGGACGCGCAGCTTCTCCGCCGTGATGGTGTCCGGCCTGCCGGCCTCCACGGTAATCTCCCGGGTGGCGGTGAGGTCGAAGGCGCTCTCCAGCTTGGTGAGCAGCGCGTCCAGCTGGTCAGCCGTGAGGGTGGTGGGGGTGCCGCCGCCCATATAGAGGGACACGACGCGCCCTCCCGCCGCCTTCACGGCCCTGGCCGTGGCGTCGATCTCCTCAGAAAGGGCCGAGAGGTAGGGCTCGATGAGGGCCATGGACTTTTCCACCGAGGCACTCACAAAGGAGCAGTAGGCGCATCTGGTGGGGCAGAAGGGGATGCCCACATAGAGGCAGATGTCCCGGCTTTCCAGCGAGGCCCGGGCGGTCTCCGTGGCCAGGGCGGTGGCAAGGCAGAGCGCCCCCCGCTCCCGGGACACGTCGTATTCCTCCCGAAAGCTGCGCAGCGCGTGGGCGGGGGTCAGCCCCTGCCGCAGCAGGGCGCTCATCAGCTTGCCGGGGCGCACGCCGGTGAGGGAGCCCCAGGGCGGCACGGGCACGCCGCTGCGAAGGGCGGCCCGGTAGAAGGCCAGCTTCACAACGCGGTTGTGGAGGGAGCTCTCCCGAAGCTCGTCGGTCATGTCCGCGTTTTTCGCGGTGGCCCGGCCGGAATAGGCCGCCCCGCCCAGGGTAAGGCGGCAGGTGCAGGTGGTGTATTTGTCGCCCCGGCGCAGGGTCAGCACGCAGCAGTCCCCCGCCGGCGGGCCGGCGGGATACTCCGGGCGCTCCGTGGGAAACAGGGTCAGCAGGGTCTGCTCCGCCGCGTAGCGGCAGTCGTGTCCATCAAAATACAGCTTCATCCGATTGTCATCAGCTTCTCCCCGCTCACCACGGCCCGGCCCGGCTCCACGAACAGCTCCGTCACCGTGCCGTCCCTGCGGGCGACAACGCTGGTCTCCATTTTCATTGCTTCAATCACGGCCAGCACCTGATTTTCCTGCACCGTGTCCCCCACCTTCACGCTCACCTTGCTCACCATGCCGGGGATGGACGCGCCCACCTGACCCTTGTCCTCCGGGTCGGCCAGCACGGCCTTTCTGGCGGTATCCGGTGCCTTGGGGTCAGGCACGTTTACCTCCCGGCGCATCCCGTTCAGCTCAAACTGCACGGTGCGGGTGCCGTCCTCATTCCGGTCGCCCAAGCCCAGATACTTGATGATGAGGGTCTTGCCGTCCTGAATGTTGATTTGGGTGGTCTCGCCCACGGCCATGCCGTTGAAGAACACATGGCTGCCCATGCGCATGATGTAGCCGTATTCCTTCCGGTGGGCCAGGAAGTCCTCCATCACCTTGGGGTACATGGCGTAGGAGATGAGAGCCTGGGTGGAGGGGTTTTCCGTAAATTTGCTTAAATCCGCCCGCAGGGCGTCCCAGTCGGCGGGGGGCAGCAGCTCGCCGGGGCGGCAGGCAATGGGCGCCTCGCCCTTTAGAACCACGGCGCGCAGCTCCTCGGGGAAGCCGCTCTTGGGCTGGCCCATCAGGCCCTTCATATAGCTCACCACGCTGTCCGGGAAGGCCAGCGACGCGCCCTTTTCCACGATGTTTTCCGGGGTCAGGTCGCCCTGCACCATGAAGATGGCCAGATCGCCCACCATCTTGGAGGAGGGCGTCACCTTGATGATGTCCCCCAGCATCTCGTTCACGGTGCGGTACATCTCCTTCACCTCGCCGAAGCGGTCGCCCAGACCCAGCGCCTCCACCTGCGGCTGCAGGTTGGTGTACTGGCCGCCGGGAATCTCGTAGCGGTAGATGTCCGTCACCGGCACGGTGAGGCCGTGGTCAAATTTGGCGTAGCGGGCGCGCACGTCGCCCCAGTAGTCGGAGAGCTTTTGCAGCCCCTCGGTGGGCAGGAGCGTGTCCCGCTCCGTGCCCCGCATGGCCTCCACCAGAGAGTTCAGGCTGGGCTGGCTGGTGAGACTGGAGAGGGGGCCGATGGCGCAGTCCACAATGTCCACCCCCGCCTCCGCCGCCAGCAGGTAGGTGGCGATCTGGTTGTCGGTGGTGTTGTGGGTGTGCAGATGGATGGGAATGCCGATCTCCTGCTTCAGGGCGGAGATGAGCTTTTTGGCGGCGTAGGGCTTTAAGAGGCCGGACATATCCTTCACGCAGAGGGTGTGCGCCCCCCGCTTTTCCAGCTCCTTTGCCAGATTCACATAGTAATTGAGGGGGTAGCGGTCGCGCTTGGGGTCCAGAATGTCCCCGGTGTAGCACATGGTGGCCTCCAGCAGCTTGCCGGTACGCAGCACCTCGTCCATGGCGGTTTCCATGCTGGGCAGCCAGTTCAGGGAGTCGAACACCCGGAACACGTCGATGCCGCTTCTGGCGCTCTCCTGCACGAAGGCACGCACAAGGTTATCCGGATAGCTGGCGTAGCCCACCAGATTGCTGCCCCGCAGCAGCATCTGGAAGGGGATGTTGGGGATTTTCTCCCGCAGCTTTTCCAGCCGCTCCCAGGGGGACTCGTACAGGAAGCGGTAGGCGGTGTCAAAGGTGGCTCCGCCCCACATCTCCAGCGAGAAGCAGTCGGCAAGGAAGTCCGCCGTGCCCGCCGCGCCCTTCAGCATATCCCGGGTACGCATCCGGGTGGACAGCAGGCTCTGGTGGGCGTCCCGCATGGTGGTGTCGGTGACAAGGAGCTTTTTCTCCGCCAGAACGTACTTGCTGAAGGCCTCCGGCCCCTGCTCCGTGAGGATGTGCCGCAGTCCCGTTTCGGGGGTAATCGTCCGCTCCGGCTCCGGGTAGCGGGGGAGCTGGTGCTCCCGGCGCACCGCGTCCGGGTCCGCCACCTGCAGCGTGGCGATGTATTTCAGCACCCGGGTGGCCCGGTCGCGGCTGTCCTCAATCTCGAACAGCTCCGGGGTCTCGTCAATGAATTTGGTGTCGCATTGCCCGGCCAGAAAGGTGGGATGGGTGAGGATGTTGGTGAGGAAGGGGATGTTGGTCTTGACGCCCCGCACGTGCTCCTCCCCCACCGCCCGGCGGGCCTTGCGGCACACCGAGTCGAAGGTGCGGTCCCAGCTGGTCACCTTCACCAGCAGGGAGTCGTAGTAGGGGGAGATCACCGCGCCCGCCGCGGCGTTGCCGCCGTCCAGCCGCACGCCGAAGCCGCCGCCGGAGCGGTAGGCGCTGATCTTGCCGTTATCCGGCGCGAAGCTGTTTTTGGGGTCCTCCGTGGTCACCCGGCACTGGATGGAGTAGCCGTCCAGCTTCAGGTCGCTCTGGCGCGCAAGGCCGATCTCCGGGTGACCCACGTCCGCGCCGGAGGCCACGAGAATCTGAGCCCGCACCAGGTCGATGCCCGTGACCATCTCGGTGACGGTGTGCTCCACCTGAATCCGGGGGTTCATCTCAATGAAGTAGTGCTTGCCGAATTTGTCCACCAGAAATTCCACCGTGCCCGCGTTCACATAGCCCACGGCGGCGGCGATCTTCACCGCGTCCGCCCGCAGGGCCTCCCGCACCGGCTCCGGCACGCTCCACGCGGGGGCGTACTCCACCACCTTCTGGTAGCGGCGCTGCAAGGAGCAGTCCCGCTCCCCCAGATGGCGCACGTTGCCGTATTTGTCCGCAAGGATCTGCACCTCGATGTGCTTGGGCTGCACCAGATATTTTTCCATGAAGATGCTGTCGTCCCCGAAGGCCTTGCCGGCCTCGCTTTTCACAAGCTCAAAGGCGGGCAGCACGTCCTCCTCCCGCTGGCACAGGCGCATGCCCCGCCCGCCGCCGCCGGCGGCAGCCTTCAAAATCACGGGGAAGCCGAACTCTCTCGCCTTCTCCAGCGCCTCCGCCCCGTCCCGCAGGGGGGACACCGTGCCGGGCACGGTGGGCACGCCGCAGCTCTTGGCAATTTTCTTGGCCTCCAGCTTGTCGCCCATCATGCCCAGCACGTCGCTGGGCGGGCCGATGAAGGCGATGCCCGCCTCCTCGCAGGCCCGGGCGAAGGCGGCGTTCTCGCTTAAAAAGCCGTAGCCCGGATGGATGGCGTCCACCCCCCGCTGCTTTGCCAGCCGGATGATGCCGTCAATATCCAGATAAGCCCCCAGCGGGCTCTTTTTCTCGCCGATCAGGTAGCTCTCGTCCGCCTTGGTGCGGAACAGGGCAAGGGAGTCCTCCTTGGAGTAGATGGCCAGCGTGCGGAGATCCAAATCGTAGCAGGCGCGAAAAATGCGGATGGCGATTTCACCCCGGTTGGCTGCCATGACCTTGTTAAAAGGGCGTGTTGACATTCCTTCAGCTCCTTTGTATGTAAATCGTTTTGTTCCTGTTGTGGGGTGGGCATTGTAGGGGCGAACTGCGTTCGCCCGCATAGGTGTCCCGCCGGATGCGGGCGGGACGCGGTGGGCATGGTCCCCTGCCAGCGGAATCTGGGAAACCGGCGCGCCCGTCAAACGGTTTCGGCGGCCAGCTCCCGGCTGCGGGCCTTGTTGGCCCGGAACCCGGCCTTCACCGCCTCGGGGAAATGCAGCTCCGCCATCTTGTTGATGGCGGCCTGGGTGGTGCCGTTTTTGCTGGTGATGCGCGCCCGCAGCGTCTCCGGCGACGCGCCGGTGACGGAAAGCAGCTTCGCCGCGCCGATCAGGGTCTGGCGGGCCAGCGCCTCGGCCATCTCGTAGCTCATGCCGTCCTCGATGGCGGCGTCCCGCAGGGCCTCCACCAGATAGTAGAGGTAGGCGCTGCCGCTGCCGGAGAGAGCCGCCACCTCGTCAATCTGGGTCTCGTCCATGCGAAGGGCCAGCCCGCCTGCTGCAAACATGGCGCCCACGGTGTCCCCGTCGTCCTCGGTGGCGGCGCTGCCCAGAGCGTAGCCCGCCGCGCCCTCGCCCACGGACATGTTCAGGTTGGGCATCACCCGCACCACCCGGCTGTCGGGGAAGGCCGCTTCCAGCGACCCAAGGGAGATGCCCGCCATGATGGACACCAGCAGCGCGTCCCGGTTCACATGGGGGGCGTAGAGGGGCAGCGCCGCCGGGAAGGTCTGGGGCTTCACGGCCAGCACGATGCAGTCCGCGGTTTCCAGCGCCGTTTCGCAGGCGGTCACGGTGCCGTACTGCTGGTGCACCTCCCCGGTGCTTTGGGGGTTGCCGGGGTTGATGACGGCGATGTTCTCGCCGGGTGTGCCGCTGCGGACCATGCCGCCGATGATGGCGCGGGCCATGTTGCCGCTGCCGATAAACGCGTATTTCACTGCTTTGCCCTCCCGGAAAATTTATTTGAGATTTTAATAGTAAATTATAGCATAGAATATTAGAATAGAAAAGGAAATCCGCGCGAGCAGGGCGCAAAGACGGCGCGGAAGTATTTTTTGCGGGAGAAACACCATGAAGAAACGGATCATGTTTATCGGCACCGGCGGCACCATCGCCTCGGAGATGACGGCGGAGGGGCTGCTGCCGGAGCTGGGAGCGGAAAAGCTGCTGCGTTATGTGCCGGAGGTGTCGGAGCTGTGCGATACCGGCAGCGTGCAGCTCTATAATCTGGACTCCACCAACGTGGGGCCGGAGCACTGGCTGGGCATGGCGGCGTGCATCCGGGAGAACTACGGGGCTTACGACGGCTTTGTGCTCACCCACGGCACCGACACCATGGCCTACACCGCCGCCGCCCTCAGCTATCTCATTCAGCGCAGCCCCAAGCCCATCATCCTCACCGGGGCCCAGAAGCCCATCGGCTTTGACACCACGGATTCCAAGCAGAACCTGCTGGACGCCTTCCTCTGCGCCTGCGCGGAGGATATGCACGGGGTCAGCATTGTGTTCGGCGGCCGGGTCATCACCGGCACCCGGGCCAGCAAGACCCACACCAAGAGCTTCGACGCCTTCTCCTCCATGAACTACCCCAATCTGGCGGAGGTGCGGGACGGGCGGATTTTTCAGTACATTGTGCCGGAGTGCGGGGCGGAGCCGGTGTTTTACCAGGCGCTGGACACCCGGGTGGGGCTGCTGAAGCTGTATCCCGGCTGCGGCGGGGAGCTGCTGCGCTTCATGCTGGAGCGGTGCGACGCCCTCATCGTCGAGAGCTTCGGCGTGGGCGGCATGCCCCAGGGGGGCGGCCTGCACGAGCTGGTGACGGAGGCGGCCGCCGGGGGCAAGACCATCATCATGACCACCCAGGTGCCCAACGAGGGCAGCGATCTGGCGGTGTACAACACCGGCCACGCCCTGTCCGGCGCGGCGGGGGTGCTGGAGGCGTGGGACATGACCACGGAGGCGGCGCTGGGGAAAACCATGTGGATTCTGGCCCAGACCCGGGACCCGGAGCGCATCCGGCAGATGTTTTACGCCCCCGTCGCCCGGGATATCCTCATGACCCCGTAAGGGGCGGAGGGACGTAGGGCACGGCGGGGTGCGGCGGGATACCCCCCGGCCTGTCATCCTGAGGAGCGCAGCGACGAAGGATCTTTGTCTGGATGCCCGACGGGGGAAGGATCCTTCGCTGCGCTCAGGATGACAGATGTATTGGTATGGCGCGGACGATTTGGCATGGTGCGGACGTTTTGGCGCGGCGGGGATACGGCGGGCCGATGTGGGCATCGGCCCCTACGGGACGCTCCGTTTTTGCATCCGTAGGGGCGAACTGTGTTCGCCCGCAAGTCTCCGCCCCTGCGGGCAAAACGAATAACGGCTCCCTCATTTGAGGGAGCCGTTACCGCTTATATGTCCGGGAGAGAGGGGGAAGAACGCTCAGCAGAAGTAGAACAGGCACTCGCCGGGGGCGAGAGAGCGGATGGAAGTGTATTGGTCGACCTTTTTCCCCGATAGCGCGCTCATGAGCTTTTTCATTATGTTTTTCATTGGTCATTCGTCCTTTCACGAAAAAACGGTTCGGGTCAAACACCCGAACCGCGCTGTGTGCGCGACGCACAGGCCGCCCGGCGTGTGCCGGGGGGAGAGCGTCGTCACCAGGCATCTTCATTCGGTAGCTGGCTGCCGTAGGCTCGCGCCCTTAGGCCCTTTAGCTTTGCGCCGCCGGATTTCTCCGGGTTTGCCGTTGACAATGGGAAGATCGCTGGATATTGAATTGTGGGGAAGGTGGGGAAAAAGGGTTGCGCGTTACGGCGTGGGAATCTCTGTCTCCGGCTGGAAGGAGCGGAGCCAGGCGATGAAGTCCCGGGTCTTTGCCAGCAGCTCCGCGGCGACCTGCTCGTCCACGAACCGGCTGGTGATGTTCTTGTAGGAGAAGGGATAATCGGACATATAGTAGAACATGGCGTCCGCCATAAGGTCCTCGCACTCGTCCCGCCGGAGGGCGAAGCGGGCCTGATCGGCCTCCGCCTTGAACCGGGGCGCGGCGGTGACACGGCTGAGCAGAAAGCTCACGTTGTGGGTCTTGGGCGCCTCCGCGTCGCAGTAGTAGACGTACATCCCCTTGAGCTGGCGCTCCAGCGCCTGCTGGCACAGGTAGGCCACATAGACCCAGCGCTCTCCGGCCACCAGACAGTCCGTGGTGTCCAGGTCGTAGTTGGAGAGCATAATCCAGTAGCCGTATTTTTCGTTTTTCGTCATTGCTCGGCGCCTCCTGAGGGTGCAATCTTCCCATCCCGTACCAGCTCCACCAACAGGGCGGTGATGCGTCCGTCCAGCCGGCGTGTGTCGGCTGCCAGCTCCCGGGCGGCCTCCTCGTAGGATTTCACCCGGTTATAGCCCCGGTCGGTGGTCATGGCGTCGAAGCAGTCGGCCACGGCCAGAATCTTGGCCTCCGTGCTGATCTCGCCGCCGGTGAGTCCGTAGGGGTAGCCGCTGCCGTCCTCCCGCTCGTGGTGGTTGCGGGCGATTTCCGCCACGCGCTCGCCGTATTTGGGCAGCAGCAGCCGGGCGCTGTCGATGGGGTGGTGATAGATGCTTTTCATCTCGCTGGGGGTAAGGGAGCCCTGCTTCTTCAGGATCTCGTCCGGCACAAAGCACTTGCCGATATCGTGGAAGATGGAGGCCACCACCATGTCGTCCACGGACACGTCCGTGCGAAGTCCCTTGTCCCGCATGGCCTCAAAAAGCCGTACCGTGTAGCGCATCACGCTGAGGGAGTGGGTGTGGGTGTAGTGGTCCTTCTCCTGAATCTGGTCCAAAAGACGTTCGTGATCCCGCTCAAAGTCCAGCGTGTCCTGAAACATGGGGCGGTTGGCGATATAGAGCAGCAGGGAGTCCTGCTCCGCGCGAACCAGCACGTCCTCCCGCAGTCCGGACAGATAGAACGACTGTCCTGCGGAGAACACCCGGGGCGCGCCGTCCACCCAAAGCTGCAGGGAGCCGGTGTGGACGAAGAAGAATTCCAGTGTGTCGTCATCCCCGGCGGGCACCAGCCACACCGTGGAGGTGGCGGAAAGCCGCTGGGTCATGATCTCCATTTCTTCGCATTTGGCCAGCAGCTTGATGTCCTCGGACGCGGGGCCGCTGCCCACAATGCCGCCGTCAAATTCGTTGGCGTAAAATCCTTCCATGTTCCGGAGCCTCGTTTCGTCGATAACGCGAGCGGCCCGGACGCCCGTTACGCGCCCGGAAGCTCTATTCCGTATTTTACGATTTCTTCGACGATTCCGCAAGGGGCATCCAGCTCAGCGGAGGAAAAAGCCTGGATCTGAATGTCAATCTCAGGGTTGACACAAAGCCGTGTCAGCGCTCGGTGGCGGAAAAGAAAGGGCGTATGGTCATCCTCGCCGAAGAAGACCGCCACATCCAAATCGCTGTCGGGGCCTTGCGTACCCTTGGCGTAGCTGCCGAACACGACCACCTTTTCCGCGCCGGGAAGCTGCCGCGCCGCATGGAGGGCGCTGCGTACCGCGCAGCGCACCTCCTCCGGCAGACGGTCAAAGAACTCCTCAGCCAAGGTGCGCTCCTCAGCGCTTGATTACGCGGATGGGGTCTATCATCAGAATTTGCCCATCCACCTCGTAGGCCACATACTCGCAGACCACGGTGGCGCCGATGTACGCCGCATAGGCGAACACGGGGGCGACGGTGCGGTCGACCTGACGGAGCAGCCAGGCGGTGTCGTCGTAGGGAGTGGACTGGGCAATCTTCACCAGCATCTCAATGCGGAAGTTGGCGGCTCTGACCATGGCGTCCAGCACGGCGGCCTGCGCGCTCTGCACGCTGACACAGCTGCAGTAGGTGACAGAGGTTTTTTCCCAGCGGTTTCCGCTGTAAGCCATACCGGAAACCGGCAGCACCGCAAAGACCAGCACCAGACAGAGAACAAGACTGACCAATCTCTTTTTCATGTTGTTTTCCTCCCGATTTTTGCGCCGCGATCAGCGGCCTACGAAAGAAAAATGCAGCCATGACCCGAAGATCATTGCTGCTGCCGTCTGGATTCTCATGGAACTAACCGCGTGTCCGTGAGAAAATGTTCAGATGTCGGCAGCTGGCGATCATAGGCTCGCGCCCTTAGACCCTTTAGCTTTGCGTCACCCGCTTTCACGGGTTTTGCCCTTTCGTGGGGATCAATTTTTGATCCGTAGCTACAATATCACTAAAAGTGTTTAAAGTCAACGGTTTTTCGGAAAATTTCCGCAAAATGTTACCGAATTTTAACCGATACAAGATGTTGAAAAATTTGTGCGGCAGCCCACAAAATGGCGGGCGCCGCGCCGCTTCGACGGACTTTTTGCACTCGCAATAATTACAATAAGTGGTGGGCCCCTTGGACGGCGAGAGCAGGTCGGGGCCGATCATTATGCGCTCGGAGGGCGGTTTATGTCGAAAAAGCAGGTATAAGAGTACATAAAATTTATCTAAAAAAATCCCGGGATGTAACCTTGGTGTAACCTTGGGGTGGTAAGCTTGGACCATAAAGATGAGAAACGGCGGTGCCGTTTACGCAAGGGAGGGATTTGATGCTTGATACGAAGTTCACGCCCTGTGGCAATCGTGTCTGCATTGTCAAGGTCTGCTCGTACGATAACCGCAACCCCCAGGGAGTGATCCAAAACCCCAATTTTCCTCAGGATGTACGGTTTTCCAATCTGACACAGCTGCTGTTCGCCATGGATGAGCTGTTCGACGAGATTCAGAAT
>CAZCDJ010000036.1:0-14497 GCA_964497655.1 uncultured Oscillospiraceae bacterium
ATGCAAAGAACCCGGCTGTTGCTTGATACGCAGCCGGGTTCTTCGACAGACTAAGGCCGCCCGGATTTTCCGGGCGGCCTTTCCCCTTTGTCAAAGAAGTCCAATGACTTCTTTGACAAAGGGGTCACGCTACGCTTCGCGCCTTAAGTTGTCCGCTTACGGCGGACAAGTCGACGCACGCTCCGCGAGCGGTGTTTTCTGCCACGTACACGCCGCGGCAGAAAACGGAATTTGACTCTATTTCGCCGCTGCGGCGGCGAAACTCTACGAGGTTTTTTGACAGTCTGAAAAGGCCGCCCGGATTTTCCGGGCGGCCTTTCCTTATATGAATCGTTCTGTTTCTCCGTCGGGGCGGGGGGGCTGCGGCTCCCGCAGCTCGGTCTCGTCGGTGTAGAGCACATAGAGCAGCACGGAGCCGTCCGCCTGCCGATCCGGGGCAATCTGCATTCGCAGCCACACGCATTTTTGGTCAAAACCCTTGTAGATTCGGAAAATACAGTCCGAGGGTCTGCACTCGTGCATGGCCAGGGACATGGCCTCCCGCACGATTGTAACGTCGCTCTCGTGCACCTGATCCGTCACCAGACGCTTGGTGTTACTCTCCAGCGTGTGGTCGTCCCAGCCCACCATGGTCAGGAACTGGCGGCTGCGCTGCAGGGTGTTCAGCTCCTTGCCGTCCCAGTGGTACAGGCACAGCGCGCCGGGCATCCGGTTGACGATGGTGCTGAGCTGCTGGGCCAGCATACGGTTCTCTGTCTCCGCCTGCTTCAGGGCGGTGATATCCGTAATGACCACATAGAACTCGTTGCCCTTTTCGTCGGTTTTCAGGTAGCCCATGTCGTGTACCCAGCACAGGGAGCCGTCCCGGCGCTGAATGTGGTACTCGCATACGTCGTATTCCCCGTGGCTGATCTGATCGTCAATCTCCCGCAGCACCCGCTCCCGATCCTCCGGCCATACCATCAGGTCGAAGCGGTCGTCAAAGCGGGCGGAAAACTCCTCCCGGCTGTACCCCAGCATCCGCAGGGTGTTTTCGCTGACGAAATTGAGCTTTTGGGTGGCTGCGTCATAGCGGATCATGCCGCCGGGCAGCAGCTCCAGCAGCATTTTCCGGTCGTCGGACAGCTCCTTCAGCTCCCGGTAGAGCCTGGCCCGGTCGGTGTTGTCCTGAATATACTGGATGCGGGCGGGGCGGTCGCCCCAGTCGATCAGCTTGCCCTTCACAAGAAAGCTGCGGTCGCTGCCCTGGGGGTGGATCTCTCGCTCGGTATATTCCCGGCTGAGCTGATCGCTGTGGAGACAGTGGGCACAGGGCGCGGTCATTCCCCAGACGGCCTCGTAGCAGGGGCGTCCCAGACACTGCTCCTTTTTCTTTCCCGCCATGGCGCAGGCCACGTTATTCATGTAATAAGCCTCATAGGTGTTGGCGTCGCAGACCACGATGGCGTCGCTGGACTCGTCCAGCAGCCAGTCCATGCTGCGGTACAGCACGCTGGCGGGCAGCTCCAGCTCGCTGCCGAAAATCTGGGCACGGTTCTTGCCCAGCCGCTTGGCGGTGAGCAGCGCCACGTCCGCGTTGTGGTAGATGTCCTCAAAGCGGTTGCCGTGATCGGGAATCTGGCAGGCGCCCACGGAGCAGGTGATGCGGGACTGTCCCACCGAAAAGCGGAGCTGCTCGCAGATCCGCTCCAGTCGGCGGGAGAGCTGGCGCTTATCCATACCGCATTTCATGAGCACCGCGAATTCGTCGCCTCCCATGCGGCAGATTACGTCCTTCTCCCGGAACAGCAGCCTCAGCTGTTCGGCCACCTTTTGGATGGCGGTGTCGCCGCAGTCGTGCCCGTACTGGTCGTTGATGCTCTTGAAGTTGTCGATGTCCAGCATAAAGAACACGGCCTTCCGGCCCGGTTCGCCGGAGAGGAAAAGGGACATATCATTTTCAAGCTGGGTGCGGTTGTACAGCCCCGTGAGCGGGTCGGTTTTTGCCTCCCGCTCCAGCTGCTTCAGCTTGAGGAGCATCTCCTTCTCCTGGGTCATGGCCTGCAGCGTGCTGCGGGCGGTGACGTTCTGTACCCGGTGAATGGCCACGGTGGGCTGATAGGGCTTGGGCAGGCAGTCGCTGGCCCCCAGCTCGAAGGCGCGCAGCTCCATGTCTCCGGACAGCTGGGAGGTGACAATCACCGGGATGGTCTCGTACAGGGGATTGGCCTTCAGCTTTTGCAGCAGCGCATAGCCGTCCATCACGGGCATGACAAGATCCAGCATGATGACGGCAATCTCGTCAAAATGCTGCTCCACATAGGTGTAGGCGGTGTAGCCGTTTTCCGCCTCCGTGATGGTATAAATCTCCCGGAAGGTCTCCGCCAGAACAGTGCGATTGGTGTCGCTGTCGTCCACAATCAGCATGGTCTTGGCGCCGGGCAGGGCGCTGGTCTCAAAATACTGGGTGGACCAGTCCTGATCCGGAAGGGCGCCGCTTCTGTCCTCGCTTTCCAGCAGCAGCGCCAGAAAGTCCGTCGCGGGCATGGGGCGGGAGAAGTAGTAGCCCTGCACATAGGTGCACTCCAAATCCCGCAGAATGTCAATCTGCTGGGCGGTTTCCACGCCCTCGGCCACCACCAGAAGGTTCATCCACTTGGCCAGACTGATGATAAAGCTGAGGATGTTCCGCTTGTCGGGCTTCTCGGTCTCCTTCTGGATGAAGCGCATATCCAGCTTGAGCACGTCAATGGGCAGCTCGGAGAGCATATTCAGGGAGGAATAGCCGCTGCCAAAGTCGTCCATCTCAATGACGAAGCCAAGCTGCTTCAGCTGGCTCACCACACGGATGAGCTGGTCGGGATTTTCGGTGTAGGCGGTTTCGGTAATCTCCAGATGGAGCTGGCGGGGCAGGAGGTTGTGGCGCTGCACAAGCCCCAGCAGCACTTGGGGCAGGTCGTCCTGATAGATGTCCTTCCGGGACACGTTCACGGAGATGGGCACATATTTACCGTACTGCTCCGCCCACTGGACAATCTGCCGGCAGGTCATGTCCCACACATAGAGGTCCAGCTCGGTGATGAAGCCGTTGCGCTCAAAGAGGGGGATGAACTCGGCCGGGCTCATGAAGCCCAGCTCCGGGTGATTCCAGCGTACCAGCGCCTCCGCGCCGGCAAGCTGCTCGTTGCGGAGATCGTACTTGGGCTGATAATAGATCTCAAATTGCCGGGTCTGAAGCGCCTCGCTCATGGCGTCGGCTATTTTCTGCTCCCGCAGCAGACGGCGGCGGAGGGAGTCGTCGTAATAGGTGGAGACACAGTGGTACTGGCCCTTGGCGGAGTCCGCCGCCAGCTTGGCCCGGTCGCACATCAGGGAGATGGGGGTCGTGTCCCCCCGCCCCACCTGATAAATCCCGAATTTCAGGGAGAGCTGCATATTCAGGGGATAGGCGCGAAGCTGTTCCTCCGCGGTCTCCACCAGACGGCTGAACTCCTCCGGCGGAATCCGGCCCGGCACCAGCGCAAAGAACACATCGCCGTGAAATCTGGCGCAGATGCCGTTTGCCGTCCGGGTGCGCTGCCGCAGTCGGGTGGCCAGAAAACGCAGCAGCCGGTCGCCCTCGGCGGGGCCGAAGCTGTCGTTCACCAGCTTGAAGCGCTCAATATCCGCGGATACCAGTGTAAATTCCCGGTCAGCGGACTGCCGAAGGATTTGCAGGGCGTGGCGGTAGAACGCCTCCTTGGTGTACAGGCCCGTCAGCGAGTCCCGCTCCACGGTGAGCAGGCTGCTGGCGGAGTCTCGCAGCTCAATCAGGTTCGCCAGCCGCTTTTTCAGCACCAGCGGCTCATAGGGACGGGGGACGAAGTCCCGCGCGCCGGCCTCCAGCACCTCAATCTCGGTCTCCCGCCGGTCAATTTGGGAGGCAACCAGCACCGGAATGTCAGCCAGCTCCGGCTCCTCGGCCATGGCTCTCAGCACAGCCAGTCCGTCCATCTCCGGCATAAGGAGATCCAGCAAAACAGCGGAGACGCGGCTGTCCTCCCGGGTCAGAAGCTCCATGGCCACCCGGCCGTTTTCCGCTTCCAGAAGGTCGTATTCGTCCCGCAGCAGATTTTTCAGAATTCTTCGGTTGATCTCGTGGTCGTCTACGATCAGCACAGTTTTTCTCACGGCCTGCTCTCCTCTCGCAGCCGGGGGCAGCCCCGAATTTCGGCGTTGCATAACAGTAAGCCCATAAGGATATAAAGCTCTGTTCGGAAACTATATTTCCTGCAATGATACAACTGAATACAATCCAAAATTCGGTAATAAGCAAGACAATTTGACAATAAAGTGTCATAAAAATACATTTATTCCGGGAAGAAGGGGAAAATTACCGGGACGCGCCAATATTCTCAGGAAATGAGACAAGTTCTTGCCATTGGCAGGCAAACGGGCTATACTGAGAAAAAAACCGGGAGGAAAACAAATGCCGTTAAACTATCTTGAGACACGCTCCTGCGACCCCTGCTTCAACCTGGCCTTTGAGGAATATGTGCTGAAAAACAGGACGGAGGGCCAGTGGCTGATTCTGTGGCAGAATGCCAACACCATTGTGGTGGGGCTGAACCAGAACGCCGCCGCTGAGATCGACCCGGCCTTTGTGGAGGCGCACGGCATTACCGTGGTGCGCCGCCAGACCGGCGGTGGGGCCGTGTATCACGACCTGGGCAACCTGAACTATTCCTTTCTCACCGACCTGGGGGATGCCGCCACGCTTACCATAGACCGTTTCACAAGGCCCGTGTGTCAGGCGCTGGAGAGCATGGGCGTCCATGCCGAGACCTCCGGGCGCAATGACATCACCGTGGACGGGCGGAAGGTGTCCGGCGTGGCGCAGCGGATTCAGGGGGGGCGCATCCTCCACCACGGCACGCTGCTCTTTGACTCCGACCCGGAGATGATTGCGGGCGCGCTGAACGCGGATCCCACGAAATTTACCTCCAAAAGCGCCAAGTCGGTACGCAGCCGGGTGGGGAATATCCGCGCCTTCCTGCCCCGGGACATGACGCTTGCGGAGTTCTGGGCGAGACTGCTGGAGCAGCTGTCCGCCGACGGCCTCTGCCGGCAGAGCCTCACGGCGGAGGAGTTGGGTCAGGTGGAGCGGCTGGCGCGGGAGAAATACCGCAGCTGGGAGTGGACCTACGGGCACACGCCGGAGTACAGCTACAAAAATAAGCGGCGCTTCGCCGGCGGCACGCTGGAGGCGGAGCTGCGGGTGGACGGCGGCCTGATTCGGGAGGCCGGGTTCCGGGGGGACTTTATGGCGGTGACGGAGCTTGCCCCTGCCACCCGGGCGCTGCGGGACGTGAAATATCGCCGGGAGGACGCGGCGGCGGCCCTTGCGGGGCTTGACCTATCCGCCATGTTCGGCGCTGTGACCCTTGAGGAAATTTTGGATACCATGTTCGGAGGTAGCTGAGATGACATACAATATGGACGTTATGCGGGAAATCTGGGCTCAGTTCATCTACGAGGGAAAGCTGGACGAGCGGATTCAGCCCCCGGTGGCGGATTCCTGGAAAAAGTGCCGGGCCTCCGGGGTGAACCCGGAGGGGGGCTGCGGTACCCGGGTGGATGACGCGGTGTTCAGCAGCATCCGCGAGGCCAACAAGACGCTCATCAACACCGCCGTGCCCATCATGCAAAGCGTGTTCGAGATTGTGAAGCGCTCCCACTTCCTGCTGGTGCTCACCGACGCGGTGGGCTACATTCTGGAGGCCAGAGGGGACGAGACGGTGATGGCCAAGACCCGGGATATGCGCTATGTGCCCGGCGCCCTCTGGAACAGCATGAGCGTGGGCACCAACGCCATCAGCGTGGCGCTGGACTACGACACCGCCATTCAGATGGTGGGGCCGGAGCACTACTGCCGCTCCCACCACGGCTGGACCTGCTCCGCCGCGCCCATCCACGGCACCAACGGGGAGGTGATCGGCTGCCTCAACATGTCCGGCGACGCCGGGCAGGCCCACGATCACACCCTGGGGGTGGTGCTGGCGGCGGTGTACGGTATCGAGGGGCAGATTTCCCTGCTTCGCAGCGGCGAGATTATGCGCTCCGCGCTGGAGGTGAGCCCGGACAGCATCATCCTGGCGGGCAAGGATTACCACCCCATCTGGGGCAATACGCAGGCGCTTCGGATGTTTGACGCGGACATGGAACGGCTGAAGCAGGCGGATATCCGCCAGCTCCTGCCGGACGTGCGCTGGAACAGCGGCGAGTGGGTCAACGACGACAAGTTCTTTGCAGACGATACCCGGGTGATGACCCCATCCGGCACCATTCGCTGCACCGCCACCGTGTCCCCGGCTCTGAACTACGGCGTCAAGACCATGAACGTGACCCTGAAGAAGCAGAAGCACCTGATCGACAGCGTGAACAAGATGTCCGGCAACCACGCCACCTACACCTTCGACGACATCATCACCCGCGATCTGGGCATGAAAAAGACCGTGGCGCTGGCGGGAAAATACGCCCAGTACGACGGCAACATCCTCATCGAAGGGGAGAGCGGCACCGGGAAGGAGCTGATGGCTCAGGGCATCCACAACGCCGGGCGCAACAGCGCCGGGCCCTTTGTGGCGGTGAACTGCGCCTCCATCCCCCGGGATCTGCTGGAATCGGAGCTGTTCGGCTACGAGGCCGGCGCCTTCCCCGGCGTCTCGGCGGAGGGCAACCCCGGCCGGTTTGAGCTTGCAAACCGGGGCACCCTGTTTCTGGACGGCATCTCCGAGCTGCCCATCGAATTCCAGTCCAAGCTGCTGCGGGCGGTGGAGACCCACAGCATTGTGCGTCTGGGCGGCGGGCAGGAGATTCATCTGGACATTCGCATCATCGCCGCCGCCAGCGTGCGGCTGGAGGAGGACGTGGCCGCGGGAAAATTCCGCCGGGACCTCTTTTTCCGGCTGAACGTGCTGCGGCTGGAGATCCCGCCCCTGCGCGCCCGGCCCACGGATATCCCGTACTGCGCCGGGGTCTTTCTGGAGCGGCTGAACCGGCTGAACCCGGACATGGAGAAGTCCCTCTCGCCGGAGTTTATCGCCGGGCTTATGGGCTATGACTGGCCCGGCAACCTGCGGGAGCTGCAAAACGGCGTGGAGCGGGCGTTCTATTCCAGCCCCGAGGGCGTCCTCACCGGGGAGAGCCTGCGCTTTATCATCCCCCAGCGGGAGCTGATCCGGGAGGAGGAGCCGGTGCGGGGCGGGCACGCGGGGGAAATCCTCTCCGCCCTTACCGTGTGCGGCGGGGATGTTGCGGCAGCCGCGGAGAAGCTGGGGCTCAGCCGCGCCACCCTGTACCGCCACATCAAGCGCTACGGCATTGACCCCAAGCAATCCAGAGCTTAAGTCTTAGTTAAACTGAGAATTATCGAGAATAGTCGCAAGAAGTGAGACAAGTCGGTAAGATTTGTCTCACTTCTTTGTTAATTTGCAAACAATTTGTGCAGATAAGTGGAACGAAACTGCTGGACATGGGCAACTGTACAAAAATGGCTGAGAATAAAGATTGATTATTGAGAATAATTGCAGATTGGCATATACTGTATTCGCACAGAGAAAAGGGTGGTGAGAATATTGAGAAAGTTTCTTGTTGAATTCGGCATGGGCACGGACTTCCATGGGCAAGACGTGAACAAGGCGGCGAAAAAGGCAGTGAAGGATGCGGTGTCCCGAAGCTGTCTCTGCGGGTTGCAGGAGCTGCTGGACATTTCGGAGGAGGAGTTCGGCGCGCGGGTGCTGATTCGCGCCACCGTGGCGGTGTCCCGACCGGAGGAGGTGGACACGGCGGACGTGGCCTCGGTGTTCCCGGTGGGCGCCGCCCAGGTGACTGCGGTGCGGGGCGGACTGACCGTGGACGGGCTGTGCATCCCCCGCTTTGGGGACACGGATCGGAGCATTGAGGCGGCGCTGGCCGCCGTGGAGGTGTTCGTCCGGGACTGAAGGGCATTTCCGTTCCCGTGGACGTTCCCGGGAGGAATTGAACGATAGGGTAACACAAAAATTCTATAAGGAGGTCATTTAATGTCAGCAACGAAAGAGCAGATGAAAGACATCTATCTGCGGATGCGCCGCATCCGCGCCTTTGAGACAGCCGCTGCCCGGCTGTTCGCGGAGGGAAAGATCTATGGCTTCGCCCACCTGTACCTGGGGGAGGAGGCCATCGCGCCGGCTGTGTGCGAGTGCCTGCGGGATGACGATTACATCACCAGCACCCACCGTGGTCACGGCCACATCATCGCCAAGGGCGGCGACATGAATCTGATGATGGCCGAGCTGTTCGGCCGCTACACCGGCTACTGCAAGGGCAAGGGCGGCTCCATGCACATCGCGGATCGGGACAAGGGAATTCTGGGCGCCAACGGTATTGTGGGCGCGGGACAGCCGATTGCCTGCGGCGCGGGGCTTTCCATCGTCACCCGCAAGACCGATCAGGTCTGCGCCTGCTTCTTCGGCGACGGCTCCACCAACCAGAGCACCTTCCATGAGGCCCTGAACCTGGCGGCCATCTGGAAGCTCCCCATCGTCTTTGTGTGCGAGAACAACCATTACGGCATTTCCATGTCCCAGGATCGCCATCAGGCAATTAAGGACATCGCCGACCGGGGCGCGGCCTACAATATCCCCGGCGTTTCCGTGGACGGCAACGACCCCATGGCGGTGCTGGAGGCGGCCCAGGAGGCCGTGGCCCGCGCCCGTGCCGGCAAGGGCCCCACGCTGATCGAGTGCAAGACCTACCGGCAGCACGGTCACTTCGAGGGCGACCCCGCCACCTACAAGACTCCCGAGGAGCAGGCCGCGTGGATGGCCAAGGACCCCATGCCCCGCTATGCGAAATTCCTGGTGGAGAACGGCGTCATGACCCAAGCGGAGGTGGACGGCGTGGACGAGCAGGTGGCGAAGGAGCTGGAGCACGCCATCGAGTTCGCGGACGCGCAGCCCTTCGCGCCGGATGACAGCGTTGTCACCGACGTCTATTCCGATATCGTAGAGGAGGCGCGTGTAAGATGAGTACAATGACTTACGGAGAAGCCATTCGCGAGGCAATGAGCATCAGGATGCGCGAGAATCCCAATGTGATTCTCTTTGGCGAGGACGTGGGCGCCTTCGGCGGCTGCTTCGGCGTCAGCGCCGGAATGTTTGACGAGTTCGGCGGAGACCGGGTGCGCGACACCCCCATCTCCGAGGGAGCCATCATCGGCAGCGCCGTGGGCTCCGCAGCCACGGGGCTGCGCCCCATCGCGGAGCTGATGTTTAACGACTTCCTGACCGTTGGCATGGATCAGCTGGCGAACCAGGCGGCCAAGATGCGCTATATGTTCGGCGGCAAGATCGACCTGCCCATGGTGGTGCGGCTTCCCGCGGGCGGGCGCACCGGCGGCGCGGCTCAGCACAGCCAGAGCCTTGAGGCCTGGCTCACCCACATCCCCGGCCTGAAGGTGGTGTACCCCGGCAATCCCCAGGACGCGCTGGGTATGCTGCTGAGCGCCATCGACGACGACAACCCGGTGATGTTCTTCGAGCAGAAAACCCTGTACGCCATGAAGGGAGAGGTGGACTCTCTGGAGCCCATCCCTCTGGGCAAGGGCAAGATCGTCCGCGAGGGCGGCGATGTCACCATCGTCACCTACGCCAAGCAGGTGTACGACGCGCTGGAGGCCGCCGAGCGGCTCTCCGCCGAGGGCATTGAGGCTGAGGTCATCGACCTGCGCTCCCTGTATCCGCTGGATAAGGAGCTGATCGCCCAGTCCGTCGCCAAGACCCACAAGGCCATCGTGATCACCGAGGAGAACAAGCGCGGCGGCTACGGCGGCGAGATCTCCGCCACCATCAGCGAGGAAATGTTTGACGATCTGGACGCTCCCGTGGCTCGCATCGGCGCGCTGGATACCCCCGTGCCCTTCGCGCCCAATCTGGAGGACGTCTATCTGCCCAACGCCACGGACATCGTTCTGGCGGCAAAGAAAATGTTCTGATTCTGTTATCGGCGCAGAAGGGCGGCGCCCTTCTGCGCCGATGGCTTAGGGAAGAAAATTCCGCCGCGCACGCGGCGAGATCAGCATAGACAGGGAGTGCTGCCGATGGCAAAGCTCGGCATTATCGCAAATCCCGCCTCCGGCAAGGACATACGCCGGCTGGTGTCCTACGCGACCACCATCGACAACAATGAAAAGGTGAACATCTGCAAGCGCATTGTGCTTGCCGCCGGAGGGCTGGGTGTGCGGGACGTGGTGTTCATGCCCGACACCTTTACCATGGGATACAGCGTCCGGTACCAGCTTCAGGACGACGGGGTGCTGGACTCGAACATAGAAGTACTGGATTTTCTGATGGACGGCTCCGTGAAGGACACCGAGGCCTCCGCCGCGCTGATGGAGAGCATGGGCGTGGGCTGCGTGGTGGTGCTGGGGGGCGACGGCACATCCCGGGCCGCTGCCAAGGGCCTTAACAAAACGCCCATGCTGTCCGTCTCCACCGGAACCAACAATGTCTATCCCGCCATGATGGAGGGAACCGTGGCCGGCATGGCCGCCGCCGCCGTGACCCGGCTGGACGACCCCTATTCCGTGTGCATCCGGGATAAGCGGGTGGAGGTGTATGTGAACGGCGCGTACCGGGATATGGCGCTCATTGACGCGGTGATCTCCGACGATACCTATGTGGGTGCCAGAGCCATCTGGGAGCCGGCGCGGATGAAGCATATCATCGTCTCTCGCTGCCACCCCGCCACCATCGGCTTTTCCTCCGTGCCCGGCGTGTGCCGCATCGTGGAGGATACGGATGACCGGGGCTTCGCCGTGGAGCTGGGGTCGGGGGGCAGGCGGGTGCTTGCGCCCATCGCCGCCGGAATCCTCACCCCCATGGAAATCCGAAACGCCCGGGAGCTGGCGCTGGGGGAGGAATATCTCTACCACGCCGCGGAGCCGGGGATGATCGCCCTGGACGGGGAGCGGGAGATTCGGCTGTTCCCCGGGGACGAGGCGCGCTTTGTGATAAGGCGCAGCGGCCCCTGGCGGGTGCTGCCCCGCAGGGCCATCTCCCGCGCCGCCGAGCTGGGACTGTTCGGCGGAGATGAAACGCTATCATAAACTGGAAGGAGAGATACTATGGCAAAAGTAGTGGTCATGCCCAAGCTGGGCCTTACCATGACCGAGGGCACCGTGTCCCAGTGGCTGAAAAAGGAGGGCGACGCCGTCCGGGAGGGCGAGAGCCTTTTTTCGGTGGAGACCGATAAGCTCACTAACACCATCGAGGCCTCCGCCTCCGGCGTGCTGAGAAAAATTCTGGTGGCGGAGGGAACCACCGTCCCCGTGCTGGATAAGATCGCCATCATCGCCGGCGCGGAGGAGGATATTTCCGCTCTGCTGACCGAAACGGCCGCTCCCGCTGGAGCGGCCGCCCCCGCCGCAGCCCCCGCGCCCGCAGCTCCCGCCGTGCAGCGGCAGGAGGGGGAGCGGGTTGTTGCGTCCCCCGCCGCCAAGAAGCTGGCGAAGGAGCTGGGCGTGGACATCGCGCTGGTCACCGGCACCGGCCCAAAGGGTCGCGTCACCGAGGACGACGTGAAAAACTTCAAGGCCGCCCCCGCCGCCCCGGCGGAGCCCGCTGTCAAGGCCTCCCCGCTGGCCGCCAAGGTGGCCGCTGACGCGGGCATCGACCTGAAGGATGTGCCCGCCCACGGCAGAGTGCTGGCCGCCGACCTGCTGTCCTTCCTGGAGGGCAGCCGGGAAAAGGGAGCGGAGCAGACCCGGGAGGAGGTCGTCCCCATGAACGGAATGCGGAAGGCCATCGCCAAGAATATGCTGGCCTCCCACATGACCAGCCCCACCGTCACCTTCAATCTGGGGGTGGATATGTCCGCCATGAAGGACTACCGGGAGCAGCTCAAGGCGAAGGAAATCAAGGTGAGCTACACCGACCTGCTGGTGAAGTTCGTGGCCAAGGCCCTCACCGAGTACCCGCTGCTCAACTGCTCCGTGGAGGACAATAAGATCATCTACAAGCACTATGTAAACATGGGCGTGGCGGTGGCTCTGCCCAACGGCCTTGTGGTGCCCAACGTGCCCGACGCGGACAAAAAGAGCCTGACGCAGATCCACGACGAGGTGAAGGAGCTGGCGGACAAGGCGAGAAGCGGCGGCCTGCCCATGGAGGCGCTGCGGGGCGGCACCTTTACCATCACCAATCTGGGGATGTACGGCATCGAGAGCTTCTCGCCCATCATCAATCAGCCGGAGGTGGCAATTCTGGGCGTCACCGCCATGGAGGACAAGGTTGTGGTGGTGAACGGGGAAATAGTCATCCGTCCCATCATGAATCTGTCGCTCACCGCCGACCATAGGGTGGTGGATGGCAGCGTGGCTGCGGAATTCCTCCAGCGGGTCAAGACCCTGCTGGAAAATCCGGCGCTGATGCTGGCGTAAGGGAGGAAAGAAAAATGGGTAAAGTGGTAGTGATGCCCAAGCTGGGGCTCACCATGACCGAGGGTACCATTGACGCGTGGAAAAAGCAGGAGGGAGACCCCGTCCAGGAGGGCGAGGTGCTGTTTTCCGTCTCCACGGATAAGCTGACAAACGACATCCAGGCCACCGTTTCCGGCACGCTGCTGAAAATCGCGGTGCCGGCGGGAGAGCCGGTGCCGGTGCTGGCCCCCATCGCCTTCATCGGTGAGCCGGGGGAGAAGATCGACCTGCCCGCGCCTGCTGCGCCCGCCGGCGCGCCTGCCCCGGCTGCGGCGCCCTCCGGGGCAGAGGGCGGCAGCGTGCTGGTCATCGGCGGCGGCCCCGGCGGCTATGTGGCCGCCATCCGGGCGGCGCAGCTGGGCGGCAAGGTTACGCTGGTGGAAAAGGGCGAGATGGGCGGCACCTGCCTGAACCGGGGCTGTATGCCCACCAAGGCCATGCTCCACGCCGCCGACACCTATGACGAGGCTGTCCATTCCGAGAGCATGGGCATCATCGGCAGAGACGTGGGGGTGGACTGGACAAAGGTGCAGGCCTACCGGGCCGCCACGGTGGAAAAGCTCACCGGCGGCGTGCGCGCGCTGATGAAGGCGAACAAGATCAGGGTCGTCAGCGGGGAGGCAAAATTCACCGGCCCCAAGACCGTCCGGGTGGGCGGGGAGAGCCTGAGCGGGGAAAAGATCATCATTGCCGCCGGCTCCTACCCCATTCTGCCGCCCATCCCCGGCGTGAAGGATTCCAAGGCCTGCATTGATTCCACCGCCTGCCTGAGCCTTGACCACATCCCGGAGAGTATGCTGGTCATCGGCGGCGGCGTCATCGGGCTGGAGCTGGGCAGCGCGTATCTGAAGTTCGGCACAAAGGTCACGGTCATCGAGATGCTGCCCCGGCTGCTGCCCCTGATGGACGGCGAGCTCACCGGCATGGTGCAGGCGCAGCTTCAGACCATGGGTCTTGACATCCACACCTCCAGCTCGGTGCTGTCCGTGAAGGACACGGCCACGGGCGCGGAGGTGAAGGTGCGGCAGCCGGACGGCGAACAGACCTATCAGGTGGAAAAGGTGCTGGTCTGCGTGGGGCGCGGCCCCAACACCGCCGGACTTGATCTGGCTCGCGCGGGCATCCGGGAGGAGAAGGGCTTCATCGTCACCGACGACAAGATGGAGACCAGCGTGCCCGGCGTGTACGCCGTGGGCGACTGCAACGGCAAGCTGATGCTGGCCCACGCTGCCATGGCCATGGGCGAGACCGCGGCGGAGAACGCCATGGGCGGCGACCGGTGCTTCCGCGCCATAGACAGCCCCTCCTGTGCCTATGTGGGGCCGGAATTCGGCGGCGTGGGCTACACGGAGGAACAGCTCAAAGAGCTGAAGATTGACTACAAGGTGGGCAAATTCCCCACAGTGGCCAACGGCAGATGTCTGGTCATGGGGCACACCGACGGCATGGTGAAGGTGTTGGCCGGCGCCAGATACGGCGAGATTTTGGGCGTGCACATCCTGGCCCCCGGCGCCAACGATCTGATTCAGCAGGCTGCGCTGGCCATCCGTCTGGAGGCCACGCTGGAGGAGCTGCAGCAGACCATCTGCTGCCATCCCACCGTGTCCGAGGCCGTCCACGAGGCCGCTCTGGCGGCGGACGGGAAGGCCATTCACATTCCCAACAAAAAGTAAGGAGGAAACTTCCATGCTTCAGGCAGCGTTCATTTTCATCGCCCCCGGGGCAGATCCCGGGAAGGATCGCGCCACCGTTACCACTCCCTCTGTCTGTCTGACCTCCATCGGCGTTTCCAGCTATGAGCAGGGCGCTCTGGCGGCAAGGGAAATGGCGGAGGCGGGCTGCGCCGCCATTGAGCTGTGCGGCGGCTTCGGCATCCGGGGCACTTATCTGGTGCAGCAGGCCGTGGACGGCAAGGCCAAAATCGGCGCGGTGCGCTTTGACCTGCACCCCGGGCTGGAGAACCATTCCGGCGACGAGCTGTTCTGACCCGTTCCGCAATCTGTAAAAAAGGAGCTGCCA
>CAZCDJ010000037.1:0-14032 GCA_964497655.1 uncultured Oscillospiraceae bacterium
CCGCCGCCGAGGTGGAGCTGGGCAAGATCGAGGGCGAGCTGAAGCAGAAGCTGCTGGAGATCAAGGGCTGAGCCACCGCCCCCACCCGAAAGGACTGATAAAATGAGCTTTTTTTCCTCCCGCGCCGCGGCGACTGTGCTGGCGGCGGTGTGCGTGGCAGGATCGCTGGCGCTGAACACCCGGGTAAAGCTGGGAAATGAGTGCCGGCAGATTGAGAACGGCTTTTACGAGACCGAGGGCAACGTCAAAACCATCGACCAGCGGCTGAAGCAGCGCACGGACGCGGCAAACGGCCTTTGGACCATCGCCGCCAAGTACGGCGCGGCGGCGGCGTCCGACCTGAGCACCGCCCGTCAGGTGCTGCTGGACGCCCGGGATAACCGGGACATCCCCGCCATGTACGACGCCAACGAGGCTCTCTCCACCGCCTTTGCCGCCACCCAGACCGCCCTCAGCGGCGCCGCGCTCTCGGAAAACGATCAAAGCGCTTTGGCGGACTACGCCTCTGCCTTTGCCGGCGCGCAGAAGATGATTGACGAGAACGCCTATAACGGCACGGTGCGGGACTTCACCGACAAAACGCTGGAGGCCTTCCCCGCCAGCGTGCTGGCTCCCGTTTTTGGCGTGGAAGCGCCGAAAACGTACAACTGAGCGAAAGGGAAAACTATGAAAAAAACACTTGCCCTGCTGTGCGCGCTGACGCTGGTCTTTGCCCTGTGTGCGCTGCCAGCGCTGGCCGCGCCCCTTGCCGTCAGCGACAGCTTCTATGTGAACGACGCCGCCGGCGTGCTCACCCAGAGCACCGAGGATGAAATCATCGGCCAGAACGGCAATCTGGAATACTACTGCGACGGGGCGCAGATCGTGGTGGTCACCATCGACTACCTGCCCCAGGGCTACGACAGCGAGCAGTACGCGAACCTGCTCTTTAACGACTGGGGCGTGGGCAGCGCGGAGGCCAACAACGGTCTGCTGCTCCTGCTGGTCACCGAGGAAGCCCGTGGCTGGGTGGCCGTGGGCGCCGGCATCTCCGGCGCGCTTGACGACGACGACGTGAACAGTATGCTCAACGACTATTTCTGGGACGACGTGGACGCGGGTCAGTACGACGCGGCGGTGAGCGGCCTTTTCCCCCACCTGCTGGGCTGGTTTGAGAGCTACTACGGCGTGAGCTTCACCGGCGGCGGAGAGACAGGCGGCTCCACCGGCAATCAGCCCCAGACGGACACCGGCTATATTCCCCAGGAGGGGCATCAGCAAAGCGGCGTGGGCAGTCTGGTCAGCGGATTTTTCAGCACGGTGATCGTGCTTGTGGTCATCGTGGCTGTGTTCCTCCTTGTGCTGGTGAACAGCATGGGGCGGCGCAGGTACTATAACTCCTACGGCGTGTGGCCCGCCTTCTTCTTTTTCGGCGGGCACCGGCACCGGCCTCCCCGCTACGGCCCCCGCAATCCCTACGACCCCAACGGCTCCATGAATCACCGGGACGACCGGGATGACCGGCGGGGCGGCGGCGGTCACTGGGGCGGCGGCAGCGGCTTCGGCGGCGGTGGTCACTCCGGCGGCGGCTTTGGCGGCGGCGGCGGTCACTTCGGCGGAGGCGGCGGCTTCGGCGGGGGCGGACATTCCTCCGGCGGCGGCGGCGGCCGACATTAACGATTGAGCGGCGGGCAATGGTTTGCCCGCCGCTATTTTTGCGCCGGGCAGGGGCGGGCGAACACAGTTCGCCCCTACGAGGGGCGCGGCGGTTCCCTCCCCCCCTGTCATTCTGAGGAGCGCAGCGACGAAGAATCCTTGCAGGACGGGGACAGATCCTTCGCTGCGCTTAGGATGACACAAATTATTCGGGGCGGGCATAGCACAAAGCGGCGCGGAATTCCGCGCCGCTTTCCTTATTCTGTTTCCTCGCCCCAGTGGGCAAAATAGGCCTCAATGTCCGCCCGGGTGGCGGCTGCGCTGCCCTGAATCATGGTGGGGCTGCCGCCGCCGCGCCCGGAGATGGCGGCGTTGATGGCCTTCGCCGCCGCCCGCAGGTCGGTTTCTTTGCTGCCGATGATGTACTTCCAGTCCCCCTCCGCGCCCACGAACAGAGCGCAGACCGCGCTGCGCTCCATGCCCGCGTTCACGGTCTCCCGCTGGGACACCCCGTCCAGCTCCCCCTCGAACAGGCACAGCGCCCCCTGCGTCTGGGGCAGAGCCGCCACGCGGCAGCGCAGCGCCTCCCGCTGAGCCTCCACCAGGCGGCGCTTCAACTCCTCCGTCTCGCCCAGCAGACGGCGCACGGCGGCGGGTGTCTCCAGCTGGGGGACACTCAGCAGATTGGAGATCTCCCGTGTGCAGACCTGCCGCGCCCGATAGTCCTCCAGCGCGTCCGCCCCGCACACGGCGGTCAGGCGCATCCCACCCCGGTGCCGCTCGGCGGAGAGTAGCTTGATGACGCCGATCTCCCCGGTGGTGTACACATGGGGCGCACAGCAGGCGCAGCAGTCCACCCCCTCAATATACACAAGGCGCACAGGCCCGTCCAGTTCCTTCTTGCTGCGGTAATCAATGCTCCTCAGCTCCTCCGGCGAGGGGTAGCCGGTGCGGACGGGCAGATTCCGCCACACGGTCAGGTTGGCCACGGCCTCCACGTGGGTCAGCTGCTCGTCGCTCAGCTCGCCGCTGAAGTCGATGGTGACGCCGCTCTCGCCCATGTGAAAGCCCACGTTGTCGTAGCCGTACAGCCGGTGCACCGTGCCGGAAATGATGTGCTCGCCGCTGTGCTCCTGCATCCGGCGAAACCGCCTGTCCCAGTCCAGCGAGCAGCGCACACGGCTGCCCTCCGGCACCGGCGCGTCGGTCAGGTGCTCCACCTGATCGCCCCATAGCCGCACGTCCAGCACCCGGGCCTCCCCCAGCGTGCCGGTATCCGCCGCCTGTCCGCCCCCCTCCGGGAAAAACGCGGTGCGGCTGAGCACCACGGCATAGCGCTCCCCCTCCCTGCGGCAGGAGACTACATGGGCGGAAAATTCCCGCAAATGACTGTCAATGTCGTAAAGCTTCTCCGTCAAGCAAAACACCTCTTTGCTCCATCTTATCACAACACTTTGCGATTAACAACGGCTGTTTGCTTGACGCTGTGGCACGGATAAGATATACTGTACCGGAACTTTATGTGTCGGAGGTAAATGCCACGAACATTCTTTATCTCATCAATTTCGCCGGAAAGGGCGGCAGCGAAAAATATGTGGACAATCTGGTCCGCATCTTCTCCGCCAAGGGGGAGAGCTGCTTCCTCGCCTATAACGTGCCGGGGGAGCTTTCCCAGGCGCTGATCGGCCGGGGGGTGCCCGCCCTGCGGCTGGAGCTGGGGCGGCGGGAGCCGCTGCGCGCGGCAAAGATTTTGGCTGCCTTCTGCCGGGAAAACAGCATCGACGTGATCCACGCCCAGTACCCACGGGAGAACATTCTGGCGCTGCTGTCCCTGCGGTGGTACGACAAGCCCCGGGTGGTGTACACCAACCACCTGACCATCCGCTCCGGGCTGAAATGGCGGGTGCTCAACCGCAGCTTTACGCCCCGGAATCACGCCATCATCGCCGTGTGCCGGGAGGGACGGGACATTATGCTCCGCAACGGCGTGTGCCCCGACCGGGTGCAGGTGATCTATAACGGCGTGGAGCCGGAGGGGACGCCTGTGCGGGATGAGACCATCCGCGACACGCTGGGCGTACCCCGGGACGCGTTCCTCATGACCATCCTCGCCCGGTTTGAGCCGGAGAAGGGGCTCATGTTCCTGCTGGACAGCCTGCGTACGCTGAAAACCATGACGGACAGGCCCTTTGTCTGCGCCATCTGCGGCGACGGGAGCCTGTTTCACGACGTATCCCGGCGGGTGGACGAGCTGGGACTGCGGGGCAGCGTGCTGCTCACCGGCTTCCGCAAGGACGCGGGGCGCATCCTCCACGGCAGCGACCTGTACCTGTGCTCCAGCGAGTACAACGAGGCCATGAGCTTCGCCATTCTGGAGGCCATGAACGCGGGGCTGCCCTGCGTGGTGACGGACGTGGGCGGCAACCGGGATCTGGCGGAAACCGACATTGTCTGCGGAGAGGTGACGGGCTTCGGCGACACCGACGCCTTTGCATCCGCCATGAAAAGCTACATGGACGACGAGGAAAAGCGCGCCGCCCACTCCGCCGCCGCGTGTCGGAAGATCGCGGAGAGCTTTGACCTGAACAAGCTGGCGTGGGACGTATTCCGCGCCTATCAATAATGTGCTGAAAGGATAAGGAAACTATGATAGACGAAAAAGGCAGAATCGGCGGCAAGGTAAATTTGGTGGATCTGGTGATCGTGCTGATCCTTGTGGCAGCCGTGGTATTTGTGGCAGTGAAGTTTTTTGGCCCGGAGAGCACCGCCGCCAACACGGAAAAGGTGATCATCAGCTTCTATAACGACGACTGCCCCACCTATGTGGCCGAGGCGCTTAACGAAGGCGACGTGGTGTGGGATTCCAGCAGCAACGTGACCGTCGGCACCGTGAAGGACTGGACCAGCGTGCCCGCCACCGCTTATATTCTGGACGCCAACAGCGACCCCATCGCCATTCCCGCCGACGGCTACTGCTACCTGACCCTGAACTGCGAGGCCGAGGGCGTGATCGGCGAGCACGGCGTGACCATCGGCGGCACCCTGTACGGCGTGGGCCACACCCTGACCCTGTACGCCGGCGAGAGCAAGATGTACCTGAAGGTCAGCGCCATCGCGCCCGCCCAGGGATGAGCTGTGCCGAATTCACCGAAAGGATGGTGACGACCCTTGGTGGCTGACAGTATTTTAGGCTCTCTTTACCGTTATTGGCTGTGCAGCGGCATTTTCCGCTTCCTCCACGGCATTTTCGCCCTCTTCCAGCGGGCGTTCCACACCTCCCGCATCGTGGCCTTTTTCCAGCGGGACAGCGCCTTCCAGCGGGCCTATGCCCACAGCCTGTTCCATCGGATTATGGTCTGGGTGCTGGACGGGCTGATGTATCTCCCCCGCCGGCTGTACGACCTCACCCCCCGCGCCCGCTCCGGCAGCCTGCTTCTCCGGCTGTTCTCCGGCTCGCGGCTGGTGAGCTTTGAGACGCTGCTGGGTGCCTTCGTGTTCGTGATGTTCGTGACCCCCCACAATTACTGGGCCAACTCCTACGCCTTTCTGGCGGCGGGAGGACTGTTCGTGCTGTACGGCCTACTGGTGTGCGCCCGCAAGCGGGAGCCGCTGTACCCGGCGGCGCTGGGCTTCCCCTTCATTCTGTTCGCCCTGAGCTGCGCGCTGAGTATGCTGGTGACCCACAGCCGCAGCGACAGCTTCCGGGTGCTGCTGTTTTTCATCACCGCCTTCCTGCTCACCTTTGTCATCGCCGCCGACATCACCGACGAAAAGCGTCTCATGAAGCTGCTGGGCTTCCTGTACGCCGCCGTGATGGTCACCTCCCTGTTCGCGCTGGCCCAGCGGGTGATGGGCATTGAGGCCGACTCCCTGCTCACCGACATGAACACCAACGTGGGCGTGCCCGGACGGGTGTTCTCCACGCTGGACAACCCCAACAACTACGCGGAATTTCTGGTGCTTTTTCTACCCCTCTGCGCGGGCTACGCCATGAACGTGAAGCGGCCGCTGTACCGGGTGGTTCTGTGCCTGGGGCTGGCTCTGCCGGCGCTGGCGCTGCTGATGACCTATTCCCGCTCCTGCTGGATTGCCATTGTGCTCTCCGCCATCGTGTTCGTCATGTACGCCGACCGGAAGCTGCTGCCCATCCTGTTTCTGGGTGCGGTGCTCCTGTTCCCCTTCCTGCCGGACAGCGTGATGACCCGCATCGCCTCCATCTTCAAAAGCGGAGACACCTCCGCCGCCCACCGGAAGTACATCTGGAGCGGCATTGTGCTGCTGCTGGAGGATAAGGGTCAGTGGCTCACCGGCATCGGACTGGGGCCGGACACCTTCCAGGAGGTCTATCCCGCCTACGCCCGGAAATGGGCCACCGACGGGGTGTACCACTCCCAGATGCTGTATCTGGAGCTGTTTCTGGAGATGGGACTGCTGGGCTTTGTCAGCTTTATGTGGATGATGCTGCGGGACGTGAAGGAGGGCGCGCGGGCGCTCTACGCCGCCCACAGCGGCGCGGTGAAGTTTGCCCTTGTGTCCTGCTGCGCCTCCTTTGTGGGCATCGCGGCGGCGGGACTCTTTGAGTATATCTGGTTCTACCCCCGTGTGCTGTTTGCCTTCTTCCTTCTTCTGGGCATCTGCATCGCGTGTACAAGAATGGCCCGAAAGGAGACTTCCCTCGCATGAACGACACAAAAGTGAGAAAGCTGGTGTTCTCCGCCCTGTTCGCCGCCCTGTGCTGCGCCGCCACCACCTTTATCAAGATTCCCACCGCCCTGGGCTACATGAACGCCGGGGACGCGGTGGTGCTGCTGGGCGCCTTCCTGCTGGGCCCCGGCTGGGGCGCACTGGCGGCAGGTCTGGGCAGCGCGCTGGCGGATTTGCTGGCGGGCTACGCCCTGTACGCCCCCGGCACGCTGGTCATTAAGGCGCTGATGGCGCTTGCCGCCGGGGCGCTGCTGCGCCGGCTGGGGAGCCGGAAGCCGCTGCCGGCCTCCATTCTGGCGGGCGTCACCGCCGAGCTCATCATGATCGCCGGCTACTTCCTTTACGAGTGCTTCCCTTTGGGCTACGGCGCAGCCGCGCTGGGCAGCATCCCCACCAACTGCCTGCAGGCCGTGTTCGGGGCCGCCGCCGCCTCCGCCCTCTTTTTGGCGCTGGGCCGCACCGGCTACGTGCGTCAGTACCTGATCGGCGAGGAAACGGAAAAATGAGCCGCTCCCCCCACCGGCGGGCGGTATCCACGGTTTTTCAGGGGGAAAACACCCTATCTCGTGGGAGACGCAGGACAAGGCGCAAGCTGTTGTGGATTGCGGGGAAAGCGGCTGAAAAGCCTTATGTAAACGCCGTTCGACAAGAAATCACGGGGAAGTGTTTGGTTACAAATAGTTCCCCGTTTTTCCATAATTTCTGCGGTTTTTATGTTGACTGAGCATATTATTTATATTATAGTTGTATTCATCAATTTGTAACTATTTGCGGCAATGTACCAGGGGAGGCACGGGATGTTCGGATTGGGTCTGCTTGCCTTCGCGCTGTTTTTCCTCAGCGACTATAACGATCTTCTTCTGCATCGCAGGTGGCTCACCGTCTGCTTTCCCGCAGGCGGCGCGCTGCTGGGCGCGGCAGTTTTCTTTCAGCTTGCCCCTGGGCGCGCCCCCCTGTCCGGCGCGTTGCGCTGGGCGGTGCTGGTGCTGGGCGCGGGGTTTGCGCTGCTGCTGATTTACACCCTGTTTTTCGCCTTTTCCGCCGCCGACGCCTACGCCTCCCCCGGCAAGCGCCGCAGGGTCTGCGTCACCGGCGTGTACGCCATCTGCCGCCACCCCGGCGTGCTGTGGCTGCTGGGACTGATGCTGTGCCTCCACGCCGGCGGGGGATTGCCCCTTTCCGCCGTGGCGGCGTACACCGCGCTGAACATCCTGCTGGTGCTCTTTGAGGACCGCCTGGTCTTTCCCCGTCTGCTGGACGGATACGAGGAATACCGCCGCTCCACCCCCTTTTTGCTCCCCACTCCGCGCAGTATGTACCGCTGCTTTCGGCAGACAAACAACTGAGAGAGAGTCGTAACATGAGGTTTCAGGACAAACTCAAAACCGAACCCAAGGATCAGCTCTGGAACGAGTACTGTGGCTTCCTTGACCTGAGCATTGATGAATATATGTTCATCCAGCGCAGGCTGATGGACGAGCAGCTGCACGCCTGGAGATCCTCCCCGCTGGGACGGGAGCTGCTCAGCGGCGCGGAGCCGGAGAGCATTGAGGAATTCCGGGAATGTATGCCTCTCACCCAATACGCGGACTATGCGGACACGCTGCTGCCCCGGCGCAGCGAGAAGCTGCCCGGCGACCCGATTATCTGGATTCAGACCACCTGGGAGGGCGGACTGCGTCCCATCAAGCTGGCTCCCTACACCCGGGAGATGCTGGACACCTACAAGCATAACGTGATGACCGTGACCATGCTTGCCGCCGCCCGCAGCAAGGGCGAGTGCAACGTGCGCCGGGGCGACCGGGTGCTGTACGGCGGCGCTCCCCTGCCCTACGCCACCGGGCTGCTGCCCTCCCTGCTGAATGAGGATGTGGATTTCGTCTGGCTGCCTGACGACGACGCCTCCTCCATGAGCTTTTCCCAGCGCATCAAGGCCGGCTTCTCCTGCGCCATGAAGGGCGGGCTGGACTACTTCTTCGCCATCGGCAGCGTGGCGAACTACATCACCGAAAATTTCAGCAAGGCCACCGGCGGCAGCGGAAAACGACACGCCGTGTCCCTGCCCATCGCCTTCCGCTATCTGAAGGCCAAATATAACTGCCGCAAAAACGGCGGCAGCATCACCCCCGGGGACGTGTTCCGCATCAAGGGCTTCGTCTGCGCCGGAACCGACTCCACCTGCTACAAGGACGCCCTCAGCCGGGCCTGGGGCGTGACCCCCATTGAAATCGCCGCCGGCACCGAGAGCGCCTGCATTGCCGCCGAGACCTGGGAGCAGCGGGGCATGGTGTTCTTCCCCGACGCCTGCTTCTACGAGTTCATCCCTCAGGACGAGATGGCTCGCTCCGCCCGGGATGTGAGTCTCCGCCCCCGCACGGTGCTGATGGATCAGGTGCGCGCCGGAGAAACCTACGAGCTGGTGATCAGCGTGCTCCACGGGGGCGCGTTCATGCGCTACCGCATCGGCGATATGTACCGCTGCATCTCCGCGGGCGCGGGGGCGCTGCCCCGCTTCACCTTTGTGGACCGGGTGCCCTCCATCATCGACATCGCGGGCTTCACCCGCATTACCGAGAGCTCCATCTCTCAGGTGCTGGATATGTCCCGTCTGGACATCAGCCAGTGGCTGGCCAAGAAGGAATCCGACAGCCGGGGCTTCCCCTTCCTGCATATGTATGTGGAATTCGGCCAGGACTCCATGGATCGGGATGTGATTAACCGGGAGATTCTCACGGAGCATCTGTCCGTGTACTTCAAGTACTTCGACAGCGACTACAACGACCTGAAAAAGCTGCTGGGCATGGAGCCGCTGGTGATTACCATCCTGAAAAGCGGCACCGTGGACGGCTACCGGCACTTCACCGGGCGGGAGCTGCCCCGGCTGAACCCCAGCGCCATGGATATTGCCGAGCTGCTGAGCTTCCAGCAGAAGTTCGGCCCGAACGGAGGTGCGGTGACCCAATGAGCGAAGTTCCGTATCTCTACATAAACCTGCTTGCCCTGGGCTGCTACGCCTTTATTCTCATCGCCTTCCTTGCGGCGAAGAAAACGCCGGAGATCTGGCACTTCATCGTGGTGATGTTTGGCTTTACCCTGTGGACCGGCGGCAGTGTGCTCATGCGGCTGCAGGTGTTCCCGGGGGTGGAGTTCTGGTTTCAGGTGTCCATTTTGTCCCTGTTCGCGCTGGCGCTGCTGATCTACTTCTTTGTGGCCAGCTTTGCCCGGCTGAAAGGCTACTTCCTGAAAATTGTGCTCACCGTCTGCACCGCCATACTGGAGGTGCTCACCGCGCTGGGGCTCATTCTGGACTCCCCCACCATCACCGCCCTCCCCGGCGGGCGCATCGGCTTCACCTACTCCATCGGCTGGCCCATTCTGGTGCCCTGCCTGTACTTCCTGTTCTACTGCATCGTCATGCTGCTGGTGTTCCGCAGCATCATCCGGGAGAAGGGCGCGCGCACCCCGGGTCTCATTGAGATCATCATGGGCTGCGGCAGCGTGCTGCTGGGCAATATGCTCCAGCTTCTGCCCGGCAACATCTTCCCCTACGACACGCTCAGCGGTATCATCTTCGCCCTGCTGCTCATGTGGGCGCTGTACAAAAAGCGGATGTTCCAGCTGAGCCTGCTGGTGTCCCGCAGCGCGGTGCTGGTGGGCGGACTGCTGATTAGCGTCAGCGGCGCGGCCTACTTTGTGGGCCCCGCTCAGGCCTTCCTCACGGAGCGATACTTCCTGTCCAACAGCGCCGCCACCACCCTGATCGTGGTGGTGTTCGCCGCCATCCTCAGCGTGATGTACTTTTTCATCATAAAGCTGGTGGACGCCCTGTTCACCCGGGAGGAGCAGCAGGGCAAGCTGCTGCGGCGCTTCTCCTCGGAGATTGCCCAGAGCCTTTGCACCGGGGACATCATGTCCCGGCTCATCGGCATCATCAAGGCCGAAATCCCCGTGAAGCGCGTGTACGTCTGCCTGCCCGGCGAGGGCGGCTTCGTGGCGGCGTACAGCAGCGAGCAGCTGGTGAAAAAGCACTTTGTGGTGAGCGAGAACAGCCCCTGCATCAAGTACCTGAGCCGCTGCGACAAGCTGTTCCTGCTCAGCGATTTCCGCCGGGACCCCCTGTTCCTGTCCGTGTGGCAGCAGGAGAAGGAGCTTTTCCAGCACATGGAGCTGGACTGCGTCTGCGCCCTGAAGGACGGGGACGACATTGTGGGTCTGCTGCTGCTGTCCCAGAAGGAGAAGGGCGTCAAATACACCTACACCGAGCTGAGCTTTCTGGAGACCGTCAGCTCCATCGCCTCCATCGCCGTGAAGAACGCCGGCCTGTATGAGCAGATGGTGCGGGAGGCCCGGGTGGACAGCCTGACCGGCGCCTACAACTACCGCTACTTCGTGGAGCGCATCAATGCCGAGTTTGAGCGCTGCAAGGGGGACAACCTGGCCCTGCTGTTCATCGACATTGACGACTTTAAGCTCTATAACCAGCTTTACGGCACCGTGGAGGGCGACAAGGCCCTGCGTACCGTTTCCGACATCATCAGTCTTTGCGTGGGGGACGCGGGCAGCGTGTATCGCTCCAGCGGCAAGGTGTTTGCCGCCCTGCTGCCCCACTACGACGGCCGCCACGCGGAGCTGCTGGCCCACGAGATTCGCCGGCGCATTGACACCATCAACGCCGAGCCGGGGCGCTCCAACTTCAAGCCCATCTCCATCAGCTGCGGCATCTGCGTGTCCCCCTACGCCGCCAGCTCCGCCAGGGAGCTGATGGAAAACGCCGATCTGGCCGTCTACAACGCCAAGGAGAGCGGCAAGGACCGGATTATCCAGTTCAAGGGCGCCACCCCCATGTCCCATCGGGCCAGCGAGCGGGCGCTTTCCATCGTGGAGAACAACGGCAATCTGAACCCGGCCTATCAGGCCAACAACTCCACCATCGCCGCCCTCACCGCCGCCATCGACGCCAAGGACCACTACACCTACAACCACAGCCGCAACGTGGCGCTCTACTCCGCCGTGCTGGCCACCGCCGCCGGACTGAATGAGGATCAGGTGGTGACCATCTACGAGGCCGCGCTGCTTCACGACATCGGCAAGATCAGCATTCCTGAGAACATCCTCAGCAAAACCGGTACCCTCACCGATCAGGAATATTTGGTGATGAAGAATCATGTGAACAACGCCATCGACATGATTCGCCATCTGCCCAATATGGACTATGTGATTCCCGCCGCCATCGGCCACCACGAGCGCTGGGACGGCAAGGGCTACCCCCGCCGCCTGAGCGGCACGGACATTCCCATCTCCGCCCGCTGCCTGGCCATCGCTGACGCCTACGACGCCATGACCACCGACCGGCCCTATCGGAGGGGCCTGTCCCCTGAGTACGCCGCCCAGCAGATTGAGCAGAACGCCGGCATCCAGTTCGACCCTCAGCTGGCCATGATTTTCGTGTCCCTCATCCGCAGCGGCGAGCTGAGCCATGTGGGCAGCCGCTGAGCGTACCCATACATAATAATCCCCCGCAAGCTTTCAGCTTGCGGGGGATTCCTTATTTATGCGTATTCCAGAATGACGGCGGTGAAATTATCCTGATGGGGGCGGGCCTTGGCGCGCACCGCGGCCTCCACCCGGCGGGCGGATTCCTCCGGCGGGAAGCGCTGGGTCTCCGCCAGCTCGGACAGGGACAGCACCTCGGACACGCCGTCGCTGGTGAGGAGCACCCGGTCGCCGGGCAGCAGAGGCAGCGCCTCCGTGTTGCCGTCCAGCAGCGATAACATGCCCATGCCCAGATAGGAGGTCAGCTCCCCCCGGCGGGGGTCGGTGAGGGCGCTGTCCGCGTCCAAACCCCCGTTGGCGGAGAGCGTGTCCAGCTCGCCGCCGTAGTTGTGCCGCCGGTTCAGCGGAATCAGCGCGCCTCCCCGGTACAGGAACAGCCGGCTGTCGCCCACGGAGAGCCACCACAGCTCCCCGCCGCGCAGATTGGCGGCCACAAGGGTGCTGCCGCTGCGCCGCAGTCCGTCCTCCCCCAGAAAACCGTTTACCTCATCCCGGGCCCGGCTCAGGGAGCGCAGCAGCACGCTGCGGGGGTTCTCCCCCGCCGGCTCCGCCAGAAAGCTCTGGAACATGGCTCCGGTGGCCCGCATACTCACCTCGCCGCCACGGCTCATGCCGCCCATCCCGTCCGCCACCACCGCCAGCACGCCCTTGGCCGTGTCCTCCACGGGGGAAACGGCCATGCAGTCCTGCTGCTCGTCCCGGTTGCCCCGGTCGTGCACCCGGGCTACGGTCACCCGGGGCACTCTGGGGACGCCGGTGAGGGGAATGTCCGGGGCGGAGGCGGCTTTTCCCCCTCGGCGCGCCCTGACGAGCAGGGCCAGCAGCACCGCCGAAAGCAGAAATAACGCCGCCGGAACAGCCAGCACAACGGTCTGCTCCGCCGTGGAGAGAGCCAAAAACGCCTGGCTCATTCCCATTTATGCCGGTCGCCGCAGAAGGGCACGAACATCAGCCGGCTGCCGCCGATGCTGATGATGTCCCCGTCGTGGAGCTCCACGGTGCTCAGCACCACCTTATCATTCAGATACACCATGTTGATGCCGCCGGAGGGGCCGAAGTAGAAGCCGCCGCTGCGGTCGTCATAGGCCACCAGTGCATGGTTGCGCCGGGACACCTGCTCGTCCCCCTCCAGACGCACCTGCATATCCCGGTCCCTGCCGATGTAGTTGTAGCCGGAGGTAAGGCGGAAGTCACCGCCCTTGGCAGCGCCCTCCACGCACACCAGCCAGCCCACCACCGGGGTGAAGCCCAGCACGGCGGCGTCATGGGCCACGGTGGCTCCGTAGTCCGGCGCGGCGGGAGCGGCAGGGGCGGCGGGGGGCTGCCAGGAGGTGGCGGAGACAGGCACCGCCACAGTGGCGCCGATGCCGCCGTCCTGAGAGCAGGTGGGGCAGGCGCCGTATTTGTCCGCGTCATAGAAATGCCCGTTGGGGCAGGTTGCCAGATTCATATGTATTCCTCCCTTAATGATTGGGGTCTCAGCCCACATCCAGGCGCAGCACGTCGCCCTTACCGTCCACCGCCTCGGCATGCCACACGTCGCTTTCATCCTTGTACTGATAGTAGGCGTAGTCCCCGGAAATCTCGATGGACGAGCTGTCGTACCGGGCCAGCACCGTGTCGCTGCTCCGGGTACAATTGGTGTCAATCCGGTGGATATAGCCGTCGTTTTCGCCCACATAGTAGATGTAGCCCTCATCCACGTTAAAGCCCCGGGTCACGTCCAGCGTGAGGGAGAGGGTCTCCCGGTTGTTGCCGTTCAGGTCGCAGCGCAGCAGGCTGCTGGGCTTCCCGTACTGGGGGACGTACACCTTGTCGCCGCAGACCACCACGCCGATGCCGTCCTTGGTGACGATGTTCTTCTCGTTGGAGCCGTCCAGATCAATCCGGCGCACGGAATAGTCCTCGTCCTCGGTGAAGAAAATGTACTGCTCCGTCACCGTGACCGCCAGACAGTCCCCGTCATAGAGCTCGGTCAGGTCGCTGCCGTCAGGATTCACGGAGAAGATGGAAAAGCCGTCCGCCGAGTCGCTGTCCCCCAGGAAATAGAGCTTTTCCGTCTTGCCGGAGCGCTGATAAGTGAGGAAATACAGCTCCTCCCCGTTGTACACCCTCCGCTGGCCGGAGCCGTCCCGGGCGC
>CAZCDJ010000037.1:14042-14348 GCA_964497655.1 uncultured Oscillospiraceae bacterium
CCGTCACGTTCAGGCAGCTGGCGCGCCCGTAAATTCGCTGCGCGTCCTCCACATAGCTGCTCACGGAGGAATCCAGCCGGTACAGGTGATCCAGCCCGTCCCCGAACCACAGCTCGTTGCCGTCCCGGTAAAAGATGGTGCCGTTCATGATGTTGGCGCTGGTGTTGCCGAACAACACGCCGGCGCTGCCACCGACCTTTCCCCCGCCGCCCTTGCCGCCGAAAATCAGCAGGCAGAGCACCACAAGCACCGCCGCAGCGCCGCCCAGCGCAATCCACAGCTTTTTGCCCATGCGGGTGCTCAGCC
>CAZCDJ010000038.1:0-4617 GCA_964497655.1 uncultured Oscillospiraceae bacterium
GAGCGCAGCGTGGACTTTCTGGTGCTGGGCGGCGGCGTGGGCGGTCTGGCCGCGGCTGTGGAGGCAAGGCGTGCCGGACTGAAGGTGCTGGTGGTGGAAAAAGGCGGCGTCACCGGCGGCAGCGCGGCCCGCAGCGGCGGCAAGCTGCTGGCAGGCGGTACCAAGTGGCAGCAGGAGCGGGGAATTTACGACTCTCCCCAGATGCTTTACGACTACATGATGGGACAGAGCCGGGGCATGGCGGACAAGGAAAAGGTGCGCTTCTTCTGCGAGCACGCCTACGACAACATCCTCTGGCTGGAGGAGATGGGCTACCATGTGCAGGACGTGGAGTGCATCCACGAGAGCCTGTTCCCCTGGCGTGTGTACAACAGCCCCGGCGGACATTATATGTGCAACGGGCAGGGCGGCGAGATTACCACCGTCATGCACCACGAGTATGAGCGTCTGGGCGGCGAATTTGTGTTTAACTGCGGCATGACCTCCCTCCTGCGGGAAGGGGACGCCGTTACCGGCGCGGTCTGCGAGTATACCTCCGGCGGCGGCAGGCTCACCGTGCACGCGAAGAACGTGCTGCTGGCCACCGGCGGCATGGCGCAAGACCGGGCGCTGATTGAGGAGATGTATCACATCGCCGGCTACTTTACCAACGCCCCCTCCACCAACGACGGCACCGGCACCCGGGCCGCGCTGGCGCTGGGCGCCAAGGAATATGTGGCCCCCTCCGTGCAGGCCAACTACTGCGGTCTGACCAGCGGCATCGGCATCTTCGAGGAGGCCGGACTGCAGGTCACCGATCAGGGCAGGCGCGTGGTCAACGAGTGGGCCTACCAGTATGTGGTGGGCGATGCGCTGCTGAAGGCCAAATCCCGCGTTGCCTGGTACATCACCTGCGGCGACGAGCCCTACCCCGCCGTGAAGGCCGCCTTCGCCCGGGGCAAGCTGAAGGGCACACCCGATGTGTTTGCCGACTCCGTGGAGGAGCTGGCGGTGAAGATGAAGGTGGATCCCCAGGTGCTGTGCGCCACCGTGGATCGGTATAACGCCATGAGCGATCAGGGCAGGGATGAGGATTTCGGCAAGCCCGCCCAGTTCCTGTTCCCCATCAAGGGGCCCAAATATGCGGCCTTCATGTACACCCCCTGCGTCACCGTGACATACAGCGGACTGGTCACCGACCTGTGCGGGCGTGTGCTGGATCAGAACGACAAGCCCATCCCCGGCTTCTTCGCCACCGGCGAGACTGCCAGCGGCGCCCTGTACGGCACCGTGTATCCCGCCTGCGGTACCTCCATCGGCAGTGCCATGATCTGGGGCCGCGTGGCCGCCCGCATGGCCGCCGGACTTTCCATGCTGTAAGCGTTCCCAATCAAATCTACATATATTAAGGAGAGTACACTATGAGACTGGAAGGACAAGTTGCCATCGTAACCGGCGCCAGCGCCGGTATCGGCTACGCCACCGCAAAGCTGTTTTGCAAGGAGGGCGCCCATGTCATCGCCGCCGCCCGCCGGGTTTCCCGTATGGAGAAGCTGACCCGGGAATGCACCGAGGCCGGCTATCCGGGAGATATCACCATCGTCAAGGCCGACGTGCGTGATCCCGCCCAAATCGAGCATATCTACGATGTGGCCTGGAGAAGTTCGGCACCTTCGACGTGGTGGTGAACAACGCCGGCGTGCTGGACGGAATGCGTCCCGTCCACGAGGTCACCGACGAGATCTATGACCTCATCTACGAGACCGACCAGAAAAGCGTGTTCCTCAGCTGCCGTAGGGCCGTCAGCATCCTGCTGGAGCAGAATAAGCACGGCTCCATCATCAACATGGGCAGTGCCGCCAGCCTGCGCGGTCTGCGGGGCGGCCTCATGTACGTTATGTGCAAGCACGCGGTGCTTGGCATGACCCGCAACATCTCCGCCAGCTACTTTGAGCGTGGCATCCGCTGCAACTGCATCTGCCCCGCCAACATCAAGACCGAGGTCAACAAGGCCTGCGCCGAGCTGGGCATCGGCCTGCTGGACTGGCAGCTGCGCGCCGGCAACGGCATCTCCATGGCCACCATCACCCCTCCGGGCGAGGAGAAGCCCATGCTGGGCAAGCCCTCGGACGTGGCCAAGCTGTGCCTGTTCCTGGCCGACGAGAAGTCCTCCGGCTATATCTCCGGCGCCGAGATCAAGATCGACGGCAGCTACATGAATATGTAATTTTCCCAAGAAAAAGCGTCCCGCCCGGATACCCGGGCGGGACGCTTTTTTTGTCAAAGAAGTACTTGGACTTCTTTGACAAAGGGGGCGGTTTTTGCGCGGTGACGTGTCTGTTATTCGCCGCCGGGGAGCAGGGGGCGGTCAAACATGAGCGTCATGCCGTAATTCCAGGTCTGCATCCGCCAGACGCTACCCTCCCGGGCTAAAATCATGATACCCGGCGGGCCGTAGTCAAAGCCCGTGCAGTACAGATTTTCCGCCACCTGGTAGGCTGACAGGTCGTCGGTGTCCCAGAGCATGTTGCAAAAGCCCTTGAAGCTGTAATTCACATTGGGGGTGAAGGTCCACATGTCCTCCGGCAGCGCAAGCTGAATGTACTCCTCCGACGCGCTCACCTGTCTGTTTTCGTACAGCACGGGAAAGATGGAATTGACAGCGTCGTTTATGTATGTGAGATTTTCCTCATAGGACAGGCCCGGCTTCACTCCCCACCAGACGACCTCCGTGTTCGCCCGGACAAGGTCGTCCCAGGTGTACAGCCGCTGCGCGGGGACGAAATAGTCCAGCAGGGTGAAGCTGCGGCACTTCTCCGGCATGGCCTTTATATCCTCCATCATCTGGCCCACCAGCGCCGCGGCCGCCTCCTCCGGCGTAGCCGCGCCGGAGTCGTCCCGCCAGAAATACGCGCTCGCAGTAAAGGTGCCGCCCACAAAAAGGTCTGTTTCCGTGGAATAGTCCGGCGAAATCACCTGTTTTTCCCCGCCGTCATAGTCCGCGAAGAGCGTCTCCCTGTCCTCCAGCAGGCTCCAGAGATAGAGCTCGCCCTTCCGGGCGTCCATGGCCGACGCCACCATGTCCATGCAGTCAAAATAGGCCAGCGAGGGAAAGGGCGTGGGAGATACCGTCGGCCCGGGCGTCACCGTCGCCGCCGAGGCCCCGCAGGCGGTGAGGAGGGTGACGGCAAGGGTAATCAGGACGAGCTTACGCAACGCTTTCATAGTATCGTTCCTCCATGGGAAGAAATTCATTCGTGCCGGGAATTGAAGTTGCGGTTCGTCCGCACACAGAGCATTTGTAATATGTACCATAAAAAACCCAGTTGTGAGACTGGGTTACGTTGTGGTTTTCGGCGCCGCAGACACAGGAGAGAGTGTGTGTAGTAGGTGTCTGAGACGATACTACGCTAAAGTTGGGAGATAAGCAAATTGTATAATATGTCCTACTATTCAGGGTGTATGGATATCGATACGCATCTTAAGTGTGCCCGTTGATTAGAACCTGCCCCTCTCCAAGCGGAGTTTCCATGGTTCGCCATTGCAGTCAGGAAAGGGGCTGCACAATTTATCTCTTAAGCAGCATAAAATGATTAGCAATTTTTTGCGATGCATTACTAAGCGCCTTTCAGTTTGCCCGGGCGCTCATTGAGCGCGGCAATGCTCTTGCGGCCTCATTCTCCGGCGGGGGGACGTCATCGGCACATCGGTATCACGTCCTTTTCTTCAATGGATTTTCTCTTGATGAAAACGTATCATCTAAATGTCGCAGCGTCAATAAAATATTGTGGAAAATGACAATAACGTTTGCTATATCAAATTTTATATGTGCTCATCTTACAAATAATGACGCGGTGATTGCACGCAAACAGATGGGTTATGCCGTGGAGAAGAATTTTTACGAAATATTTGGAAAACCTCTTGAAATCCTACTAAACCTATGGTATTATCGGGACATGAAAAGAGGTGACGCGACTTGATGGTATCCACCAAGGGCCGTTACGCGCTGCGGGTGATGATCGACCTGGCCCAGCACGAGAGCGACGGCTTTGTCTCCCTGAAGGAGATTTCCGCCCGGCAGGGCATTTCCGCCAAGTATCTGGAGATGATTGTTTCGCTGCTGGTGAAGGGTCACGCGGTACGCAGCCAGCGGGGCAAGGATGGCGGCTATGTGCTCGCCCGCCCGGCCGACCAGATCACGGTGGGGGAGATTGTGCTGCTTACCGAGGGGAAGCTGGCGCCGGTGAGCTGCCTGGAATGCGAGGACAACGTGTGCGAGAAGGCTGCAAGCTGCCTGACCCTGCCCATGTGGCAGCGGCTGGACAGACTCATAGTGGACTATCTGGGCAGCGTTACGGTTCAGGATATTGTTGACGGCAAGATAAAATCAATAGAAGGTGACAAATAAAATGGCTGACTACATGAGAGTTTACGCAGACAACGCGGCCACCACCAAGGTGTCCGCAGCCGCCCGGGAGGCCATGCTGCCCGCGCTGGATGAGCTGTACGGCAACCCATCCAGCCTGCACAGCGTGGGACAGGCCGCCGCAACGGCCATGGCAGAGGCCCGCATGACCGTGGGCGGGCTGCTGGGCGCGGCTGACCCCATGCGGGAGATCTACTTCACCTCCGGCGGCA
>CAZCDJ010000038.1:4627-14300 GCA_964497655.1 uncultured Oscillospiraceae bacterium
GAGGCGGACAATCAGGCGCTGATCTCCGCCGCGGCCTTCGGCGCGCTGAAGGGCAAAAAGCATCTGATCTCCACCAAATTTGAGCATCACGCCATCCTGCACACCCTGAAGAAGCTGCAAAAGCAGGGCTTTGAGGTGACGCTGCTGGACGTGCACGAAAACGGCGTCGTAACGCCCCAGGACGTGCGCGCCGCCATCCGGCCGGACACCGCGCTGGTGAGCGTGATGTTTGCCAACAACGAGCTGGGCACCCTTCAGCCCATCCGGGAGATCGGCGCGATCTGCCGGGAGATGGGCGTGCCCTTCCACTGCGACGCGGTGCAGGCCGTGGGCCATGTGCCCATCGACGTGCAGGAGATGAACATCGACATGCTGTCCCTCTCCGGCCACAAGTTCCACGCGCCCAAGGGCGTTGGCGCGCTGTATATGAAGAAGGCGCTGCTGCCCCTCACCAACGTGATCGAGGGCGGCGCGCAGGAGCGGGGCAAGCGGGCCGGCACGGAGAACATCCCCGGCATCCTGGCCATGGCCGCCGCCATGAAGGAGAGCTGCGCCAATATGGAGCGGGAAGCGCCCCGCATCACCGCCATGCGGGAAAAGCTCATCACGGAGCTGACCAAAATCCCCCATTCCTGCCTGAACGGCGACCGGGAGAACCGCGTGCCCGGCACGGTGAATATGTGCTTTGAGGGCATCGAGGGCGAGAGCCTGCTGATGTATCTGGATATGCACGGCATTGAGGCGTCCTCCGGCAGCGCCTGCTCCAGCGGCTCGCTGGAGCCCAGCCATGTGCTGCTGTCCATCGGCCTGCCGGTGGAGGTGGCCCACGGCAGCCTGCGTCTCTCCATCGGCGAGCTGAACACCATGGAGGAGATTGACCACATCATCCAATGGGTGCCGAAGGTGGTGGAGCGCCTGCGGCAGATGAGCCCCTTCTGGGACGAAATTGAGCAGGGCCAGCGCCCGCACCTGATATAAGGAGGAACGGAAAATGCTATACAGTGAAAAGGTAATGGACCATTTTGAGAACCCCCGCAACGTGGGCGTGATCGAGGACGCCTCCGGCGTGGGCGAGGTGGGCAACCCCGTCTGCGGCGACATCATGCGGATGTATATCAAGGTGGAAAACGGCGTCATCTCCGACGTGAAGTTTAAGACCTACGGCTGCACCAGCGCCGTGGCGTCCAGCTCCATGGCGACCGAGATGATTAAGGGCAAAACCATCGAGGAGGCACTTGCCCTCTCCAACAAGGCCGTCACCCAGGCGCTGGACGGGCTGCCCCCCCAGAAGCTGCACTGCAGCGTGCTGGCGGAGGAGGCCGTGCGCGCGGCGGTGAAGGACTACTACGATAAGAACGGCATCGCCTACGACCCGGAGGAGCTCTCCACCGCCAGCTGCGAGGCCTGCCACAAGCACGATGTAAACGAAGCGAACAGATAAAAGCATCCCGGCCGGAAGCGGAAGGGGCCCCGGTAAAACGAACGCTTTGCCGGGGAAAAGGAAGAAGCCCGTTGCGGAAAAGGCGACCTTTGGGAGCCTTGGAGCATCAGGGCTTCTTTTGCCGTGTGTCCGGCCGGTTGCAATTGTGGCGTGAAGAATGCAATAACATAAATAATTGCCATCCGCATATTCTGACCTGCTTGAGTCGCGTGTGTTTCAAGCTGTCTGACGTTTACGATGACAACAAAACTGGAGTTGACAATATTTGATTATCGCTATATAATTATAATAGAATATTAATTGGAACACTACGGGCTTTCGATTTTGTGGAGGAGGCAAGAATCGTATGGAGACGGATTTTTTTGACGTGCTCGCCAATCCGTACCGGCGGGAGATTATACGTTTGCTCAGATGGAAGGATATGGGCGTAAATGAGATCACCGAGGCCTTGGCCATCTCTCAGCCGTCGGTTTCGAGGCATCTTGATATTATGAAAAAGGCGGAGATGGTGACTGCGGAGCGTAGATCGAATCAGATGATCTATTCCTTGAATTTGTCAGCTATCCAGGGGATTGTGGTCAAGATTATTCAGCTGCTGGATCCTGATGGGGGGCGAGAGGGTGAGCACGAATAGAATACGGATCGCAATTGATGCGTTGTCCTTTGCAGGACTGATTGTGGCCCTGATTGCGCGTAAAAGCGTGGTATCATTTCTTGTAATTTCCGTCTGTCTCTGCGCCGCTGCCCTCATCCTTCTATTTCATCTCAGCGCCCTGAGTGTGTCTGCGTCGGCGGGAAAGCGGGAGACCATCAGAACCGTTACGGTTTTTGACATTGTGCTGTTTTCCCTTGCCGCCATTCTTGTGGTGCTGATTGCCTCCGGCAGGCTGACACTTTCGGACGATCAGGAATCCGCTTTGGCATCTCTCATCGTTTCCGCCGTGGTTCTGCCGCTGGGGAATATCTGCCCGAAGCTTCCGCCCACCCGGCACACAGGTCTGCGCCTGCCGTGGACGGTTGCAGATGGGGATACATGGGTCGTTGCGCATAGAATTCTTGGCGATACGGCTCTGCCGGTGGCGTTGTGCAACCTTATTCTGGCGTGTACCGCTATGCGATCGGTGGTAAGAAACAGCCTGAGCTGCGGCTCCTTTCTCGCCTGGGTTGCACTCGCGTCTCTGTTGTCGCTGGCTTTCTACATCAAAAAAATAGAAGGAAGACAGTGAGTCCAGTCAAGAATAGTATGGGAAAAAATCATTCTCTGTCGGTTCAACCCCATGATGAGCCAGCGGAAGCAGGTACGTCACACGGTGTATGAGCTGACGGCGGGCGGACTTCGGCGGATTTGGTGCCGGGAAACATCAACATCCGGCCAATTGACATTTTTGTAGGTCTGTGGTACGATTTTCTCATCACCGGAGAAAAGGGTGGGAAGATGCGCAAATAAACCGTTTCGGACAAGGAGCCTTTGGCCCGCGCAGGCGGGACTTGTCTCGCTGCCGAAATGGGATGGGCGCACTCTGACATAACAGGGGACGCTATCGCTTTCGGCTGCGCCGAAGGCGATTTTTGCGTATTTGAGGAGGTTTCCCATGCTGATACAAATTGAGCATCTGACCATTACACATACAAAGGATCTGCGCACGCTGCTGGAGGACTTCTCCCTTGTGCTGAACGAGGGGGACATTGCCGTGATCGTGGGGGAGGAGGGCAACGGCAAGAGCACGCTTTTGAAGCTGATCTATGACGAGAGCCTTGTGGCCCCCTACGCCGAGTGGAGCGGCAGCATCCTCCGGGGGAACACCCGTTTCGGCTATCTGCCCCAGGAGCTGCCGGGGGAGTGTGCTGACCTGACCGTGGCGGAGTACATGGCCGCGTCGCCAGAGTATCGCGCCCTGCACGGCGGGGAGCGGGCGGAGCTGGAGCGCTCTCTGGGGCTTCGGGACGGATTCCTCGGGCAGAGCTGCGCGGTGGGGCGGCTCTCCGGCGGCGAGAAGGTGAAGCTGCAGCTTAGCCGCATCATGGCCGCCGCGCCGGACGTGCTGCTGCTGGATGAGCCGTCCAACGATCTGGACATTGCCACGCTGGAGTGGCTGGAGGAGTACATCCCCGGCTGCGGCGTGCCGGTGCTGTTCGTCTCCCATGACGAGACGCTGATTGAGCGCACGGCGAACACGGTGATCCATCTGGAGCTGCTGCGGCGCAAGACCCTGCCCCGGGCCGCCGTGGCGCGGCTGTCCTACGGGGACTACGTCCGCGCGAGACGGCTGGGCATGGAGCGTCAGGCCCGGATCTCCGGCAAGGAGCAGGCGGAGTTTGACGCCAAGATGGAGCGGTTTCGCCGCATCCGGGAGAAGGTGGAGCGTCAGCAGGGCTCGGTGAGCCGGCAGGATCCCCACGGCGGCGCGATGTTGAAGAAGAAGATGCACACGGTGCAGGCCATGGGCCGCCGGTTCGAGAAGGAGAAGGAGCGCGTCACCGCCATGCCGGAGACGGAGGAGGCCATCTTCCTCACCTTTCCGGAGCGCTGCGCCCTGCCCGCCGGTAAGACCGTGCTGGACTTCACCCTGGGCGAGCTGCGGGCGGGGGAGCGGCTGCTTGCCGCAAACATTGCCCTGCGCGTCACCGGCGGGGAGCGGGTGTGCATCATCGGCGCAAACGGCGCGGGCAAGACCACGCTGCTGCGCGCCATCGCCGCGGAGCTGCTGCCCCGTCGGGACATCCGCGGGGCCTATATGCCCCAGAATTACGGCGACGCGCTGCCGGGGGACGTCTCCCCGGTGGAGTATCTGAACGAGTCCGGCGGGAAGGAGGAGGCCACCCGCATCCGCAGCTATCTGGGCAGCCTGCGCTACACCAGCGTGGAGATGGAGCACCCCATCCGGGAGCTCTCCGGCGGGCAGCGAGCCAAGCTGCTGATGGTGCGGATGGCGCTGGGGGAATGTAACGTGCTGCTGCTGGACGAGCCCACCCGCAACTTTTCCCCCCTCAGCGCGCCGGTGGTGCGGGACGCCCTGCGGGCCTTTCCCGGCACGATCATCAGCGTGTCCCACGACAGAAGGTTCCTCTCGGAGGTCTCACAGACGGTGTATGAGCTGACGGCGGACGGACTTCAGCGGATTTGGTGAGAGAAGGGCGGGGACACGCCTTGGCTTGACGGCGGCGGGGCTAAGATATATACTGATCTTCAGGAAGCTCTGATCAAATCCACGTGCACGCCTTGAGGGCTGTTTTTCCGCCCGGGCTGCGTTAAAAACCCTTGAAATACGTCGGTATTCCTGGGGATTTTTGCCTTGCCGGACGAAAAAGCCCCTCGCCAATTCGCACACGCTGATTTCATCAGAGCTTCCTTTATTATCAGAACCGAGGTGTGGCGCTTGATCTATGTGGTGGAGGACGACAGGGGGATACGGGAACTGGTCTCCTACGCGCTGCTCCAGTCCGGCTATGAGTCGGAGTGCTTTCCCACGGCAAGGGATTTCTTCGCGGCTCTGCGCCCGGAGAAGGCCGCGCTGGTGATTTTGGACATTATGCTGCCCGGGGAGGACGGCCTTTCGGTGCTCTCCCGGCTGCGCTCCCGGGCGGAAACAGCCCATATCCCGGTGATGATGATGTCCGCGCTGGGCGAGGAGCGGGATAAGGTGAAGGGGCTGGATCTGGGGGCGGACGACTATATCGCCAAGCCCTTCGGCATGATGGAATTTTTGGCGCGGGTGCGGGCGATGCTCCGCCGCCACGGCGCCAGAGACGGCGTGAGCGCCTCCGGCGTCACGGTTTATCCCTCCGCCCGCCGGGTGGAGACGGAGTTCGGAGAAGTGTCGCTCACAGCGAAGGAATTTGAACTGATGGAATATCTTCTGCGCCGCGCGGGCACAGTGGTGCGGCGGGAGGAGCTGCTGGGGGCCGTGTGGGGCTACACCGGCGGCGAGGAGACCCGCACGCTGGATGTGCACATCCGCTCCCTCCGGGCCAAGCTGGGCGAGGTGGGCGACGCGATTCGCACCGTGCGCGGTGTGGGCTACATGGTGGAGGCCTGACCCACAGGGAATGAGGATACGATGAGAAAAAAGTATTTGTGCGTATTTCTGCCGCTGCTGGCGGCGGCGGTGGCGCTGACCGCGTTGGTGACGGTGTGGACGCTGCAGGGCAGCGGGTCTGTGCTCTACGACGCGGGGGAGGTGATCGTGCGCTGTGCGCTGGTGATCGGCCTTGGCACGCTCATTGGGCTGCTGCTCACCGCCAAGCTGGGCCGTTCCATCGACCCAGACGGCGCGGATGCGCCCCGCTATGACGAGACGCGGCTGCTGACCCGCCGGCTGGAGGAGCAGCGCACCGCCCTGCGTCAGCGCCGGGATCAGCTTGAGGACAGGGAAAAAAAGCTCTCCGCCATCACGGATAACATGACCGAGGGACTGCTGCTGCTGGATGGCAGCGGCGTTGTGGTTTTGATGAACACCGCCGCCGCCGCGTTTCTGGGCGCGGTGGGCAAGCCGGAGGGCCGGCACATCTGCACGGTGTGCGACAGCGAGCTGCTGCAATCCGCTGTGCACGCCGCGCTGGGCGGACGCACCAGCCGGGAGCTGCTGACGCTGGGGGAGAGCAGCATCCATGCGGTGGCGAACCCCGTGGTGGTGGACGGCGCGGTGCACGGCGCGGTGCTGATGCTTATTGACGTGACCGAGCGGGCGGCTGCGGAGGAGATGCGCCGGGAGTTTTCCGCCAACGTGTCCCACGAGCTGAAAACGCCCCTCACCTCCATTTCCGGCTACGCGGAAATGATGGCAACCGGGCTGGCCAGAAGCGAGGATGTGCCGGCTCTGGCCGGGAAGATCTACCGGGAGGCCGGGCGCATGATGGATCTGGTGGACGATATTATGAAGCTTTCCCGTCTGGACGAGGGCCGGGTGCTGGATAACACCCAGCGGGTGGAGCTGCTGGAGCTGTCCCGGGAGGTGTGCCGCCGCCTGGCGGACAAGGCTCGGGGGGCACAGGTAAGCCTGACGGTGGAGGGCAGCGCGGCGGAGGTCACGGGAGTGCCGCAGCTCATTGACGAGATGATCGCCAACCTCTGCGACAACGCGGTGAAGTATAACCGACCCGGCGGCCATGTGTGGGTCACGGCAGGGGAGCGGGACGGCTCGCCCTTCGTGAACGTGCGGGATGACGGGATCGGCATTGCGCCGGAGCATATGGAGCGCATTTTTGAACGGTTTTATCGGGTGGACAAGTCCCGCAGCAAGGACACGGGCGGAACGGGACTGGGACTTTCCATCGTGAAGCACGCCGCGGCGTGGCACCACGCCTCCATCGCGGCGGACAGCGAGCCCGGACAGGGCACATCCATCAGCGTGGTATTTAACGGAAAGGGGAGCACGGCCTGAAATGTCAGAAAAGAAACTGCCGTTCGTAACACTGGAGCAGCTCCGTGAGCTGGACAAGACCTATCCCACGCCCTACCATCTCTATGATGAGGCGGGCATCCGGGCAAACGCCCGGGCGGTGAACGCGGCCTTCGCGTGGAACCGGGGCTTTCGGGAGTATTTCGCCGTGAAGGCCACGCCCAACCCGGCCATTATGGCACTTCTCCATGAGGAGGGCTGCGGCATGGACTGCTCCTCTCTTACGGAGCTGATGCTCTGTGAGCGGGAGAACATCCCCGGAGAGCACATCATGTTTTCCTCCAACGACACCCCGGCGGAGGACTTCGCGCTGGCCGCAAAAATGGGCGCCACCATCAACTTCGACGACATTACCCACATCGACTTCTTTGAAAAAACCGTGGGCTATCTGCCGGAGACCGTGTGCTGCCGCTACAATCCCGGCGGCCACTTTGAGATCTCCAACACCATCATGGACACCCCGGGGGACGCCAAGTACGGCATGACCAATCCCCAGATGTTCCAGGCCTATCGCATCCTGCTGGAGAAGGGCGTGAAGGAGTTCGGCATCCACGCGTTCCTGGCCTCCAACACCACCACCGACGACTACTACCCCGTGCTGGCGGGGCAGCTGTTCCGTCTGGCGGTGGAGCTGCACCGGGAGACCGGGGCGCACATCGGCTTCATCAACCTGTCCGGCGGCGTGGGCATCCCCTACCGGCCGGACGGGCACAAGCCGGACATTATGGCCATCGGCGAGGGCGTGCGCCGGGTGTACGAGCAGATTCTGGTGCCCGCCGGCATGGACGACGTGAAGATCTTCACGGAGATGGGTCGCTTTATGCTGGCTCCCTACGGCTGCCTTGTCACCAAGTGCATCCACCAAAAGCATACCCACAAGGAGTATATCGGCGTGGACGCCTGCGCCTGCAACCTGATGCGCCCGGCCATGTACGGCGCGTACCATCACATCACGGTGGCGGGGAAGGAGAACGCCCCCTGCGACCATATGTACGATGTGACCGGCGGCCTGTGCGAGAATAACGACAAGTTTGCCATCGACCGCTGGCTGCCCTATATCCAGCCGGGGGACTATCTGGTGATCCACGACACCGGCGCCCACGGCCACGCCATGGGCTATAACTACAACGGCAAGCTGCGGTCTGCCGAGGTGCTGCTGCGGGAGGACGGCGGCGCGCGCCTCATCCGCCGGGCGGAGACGCCGGAGGACTATTTCGCCACGCTGGACTTCTGAGCGGCGCGTCACCACCGATAAGATAATGTAAGGCATCCCCGTTCAGGTGAACGGGGATGCCTTACTTGTTGCGTAATGGTCATTTGGCGTAGAAACAATCTTCCTCCCATTTCAGAGGATTATCATCGATGTATTGCCAGAATTTTGATATTCCTGTTCATTTCTGATGATACGGTCGTGATAGGAACGCTGCCAAACCTTTTTGCAAAACTGTGGCACAACCTTCTGTTTTCCCAAATCAATGTATCTGATCGTGGAATAACGTTTGAAGGATTGGATGATCTGCGGCCCATACATTTGCGAAAAGCATTTCGCGATTTTGCGTGCAAATTGTTATGAAATATGCGCCACACTGTGAAAAATCGTAGTTCTTCAATCTCTGGGATTTGCGTTTAGGCAATTCATTCAATAAATTACCTCATTTCCCACAGGGGAACGACACGGGGGTCGCTCCCAACATTGTTCCTTGTTCCTTTGGAATAACCTCATTATCCCGACAGCGCGCCATCGGGCAAATTTATTTTTTGAAGCTGTCCTTCAGGGCCACGGCCCGGTTGAACACCAGATGGCCGGGGGCGCTGTCCCGGTTGTCCACGGCGAAGTAGCCCAGACGCAGGAACTGGAAGTCCGCGGGGGCGGCGGCGTCCGCGAGAGATTTTTCCACCTTGCAGCTGGTGAGCACCTCAAGGCTGTCCGGATTGAGGCACTCGATGAAATCCTCCGCCGCGTCGGGGGCGGCATCCAGGAACAGGTTGTCGTACAGGCGAACCTCCGCGTCGCAGCAGTCGGCCGCGTCCACCCAGTGGATGGTGGCGCCCTTCACCTTGCGTCCGTCGGCGGGGTCGCCGCCCCGGGACTCCGGGTCATAGGTGGCCAGCACCTCGGTGACAGTCCCGTTCTCGTCGGCACGGAAGCCGGTGCAGGTGATGAGATACGCGCCCTTCAGGCGGCACTCGGCTCCGCCGGGGGTGAGGCGCTTATACTTGGGGGCGGGCTCCGCCATAAAGTCGTCGGCCTCAATCCACAGCGTGCGGGAGAAGGAGACCTCCCGGCTGCCGGCGGCTTCATCGTTGGGGTTATTCTCCACCGTCACGGTCTCGTGCTTATCCTCCGGGTAGTTGGTGATGGTGAGCTTCACCGGGCGCAGCACCGCCATGGCGCGAGGCGCGTGCAGATTCAGGTCGTCCCGCAGGCAGCTCTCCAAAAAGGCGTATTCCACGGTGCTGGGCACCTTGGCCACGCCGATGCGCTCGCAGAAGCTGCGGACGGAGGCGGCGGTGTAGCCCCGGCGGCGCAGTCCGCAGAGGGTGGGCATACGGGGGTCGTCCCAGCCGGAGACCCGGCCCTCCTCCACCAGACGGCGGAGCTTGCGCTTGCTCATGACGGTGTAGTTGATGCCCAGGCGGGCGAACTCTATCTGCCGGGGCTTTGAGGGCACGGACACGTTGCTCACCACCCAGTCGTACAGCGGGCGGTGGTCCTCATACTCCAACGAGCACAGGGAGTGGGTTATGCCCTCAATGGCGTCCTGTATGGGATGGGCAAAGTCGTACATGGGGAAGATGCACCATTTGGCGCCCTGACGGTGATGCTCAATGT
>CAZCDJ010000039.1:0-7050 GCA_964497655.1 uncultured Oscillospiraceae bacterium
CGTGGTGCGCCTGAAGGGACTCGAACCCACACGTCTTACGACACAAGAACCTAAATCTTGCATGTCTACCAATTCCATCACAGGCGCATATAGGAGCGGCCGGGCTTATCCGGCCGCTCTTGCTCCCACCGGGGGGTACCGGGTTATGATATCACGCCCACGCCGCCCTTGTCAACGCGCTTTGCACGCGCCTGGGCCCGGAGCCGGCGGTAATCCCCCAGCATACGGGAGATCACCGTCTCCCAGGAGCAGTACACGTCCCGCCGCGCGCCTGCGCTGACCCGCTCCAGCAGCGCTTCGTCCGACAGAATCTCCGCAATCTTCCCTGCGTACCGCGCCGGATCGTTGTCCGCGAAAAAGCCGCTGACGCCGTCCTCCGCCGTGGCGCCGGTGACGGCCCCCCGCAGAAATACCGTGGGAGTGCCCTGGGACGCCGCCTCAATCTGCACCAGCGAATTCGCGTCGTACAGCGAGGGAAACAGAAAGAGCGACGAGCGGGAATACAGCTCCGCCAGCTCCTCCCGATCCGTGACCCGCCCGGTGAGCGTCACCTTATCCCGGATGCCCAGTCGCTGAATTTCATCCAGCAGCGCCTGCTCGTCCGGCCCCGCGCCCACGAACAGCACCCGGAACGGCTCCTTCGTCAGCCGCGCCAGCTCCGCCGCCGCCTGGGCGATAAACAATATGTTCTTATGCAGCACCAGCCGCCCCACAAACAGCAGCACCCGCTCCCCTTCCGACAGGCCGTACTTCCCATCCACGCGGGCCGCGGCGGCCGCCGCGTCCGCCACCGGGCGCATATCCGTGGCATTGCTCCGCACCCGGGGCTCCTTCGTGCCGCCGTACTCCCGATAGATTCCCTGCATGGCGCTGTTGGGCACCCACACCTCGTCGGCGCTGTCAAACACCTTCATAATCTCCGCAAGCGCCTTGTCCACCAGCGGCTCCGCCCGCAGAGCCCGCTTGAAATCCGTGCGGAACTGGCTGTGCATGGTGGCCACCACCGGCACGCCGTGGCGGCGGGCGTAGCGTACACCGGCCATCCCCACGGTGAAGGGCGAGTTGATGTGGACAATGTCCAGCTCGCTCTTATCCAGCGTCTCCCAGAACTCCCGGTCCATGTCCGGCGCGGGCACCACATAGTCCTCCCCGGGCACCGGCAGCGAGTGGCAGCGCACCACCCGGTAGGGGGTCTTATCCTCAAAGTCCCGATCCACCACGGTGGTGAACACGGTTACCTCCGCATATTGGGAGAGATAGCGGGCGTAGTTGTCCACGCACATGACCACCCCGTCAATCATGGGGAAATAGGTGTCAATGAAGATGCCGATTCGCAGCCGGTAGGCACCCGCCGCCTCGGCGCGCTCTGCGGCGGCAACCACGTGCTCCGCCAGCACCGCTCCCGTCACCGCGCCCACGCCGCCGGGCACAGGCGCGAGGGCATCCACCACATCTGCCGTCTCCGGGTCCACGTCGCCCCGCAGCCGGCCCAACCCATCGGTGCCAAGGCCCACGTCCAGCACGGTCTGCCCCGGCGCGAAGCAGTCCGGCCCCAAAACGCCGGGCTTGCCCATGGCGGAGACCACGATGTCTGCCTCCCGCACCACCCGGGCGAGCTGCTCCGTGGCGCTGTGGCAGAGGGTAACGGTGGCGTCCTCCCCCAGCAGCAGCATGGCCGCCGGACGGCCGGAGGTGAGACCCCGGCCCACCACCGCGACCCGCTTGCCCCGCAGGGGTACCCCGTAGTACCGCAGCAGGCGCACGCAGGCCTGGGCGGTGCAGGGCGGGAAGCCCTCCCCCACCGAGGCATATACCCCGGCCTGAGATTCCGCCGTGAGCCCATCCACGTCCTTGGCGGTGGGGATGGCGGCAATCACCGCCCGCTCATCCAGCCGCTCCGGCAGCGGGCGCAGCAGCACGATGCCGTGCACCGCCGTGTCGCCTGCAAGGCGCTTCACGGTCTCGCACAGCGCCTCCTGCCCCACGTCCGAAGGCAGGGCCTCCACCCGCAGCGCCACACCCAGCGCCTGAAAGCGGCGGGCCAGGCTCTCCTCATAGGAAACATCCTCTTCCCGCGCGCCGACCCGCACCAGCGACAGGGTGGGCGTGACCCCGCGCCTGACAAGACTCTCTATCCGTGGGGCGAGCTGCTCCCCGATTTCCCGCGCCACATCCGCGCCGCGAAGCTGTTTTGCCATATCTGAACCTCCCTGCGGTCTCCCGCGAGAATTCTTCTTCATAAAAATATCGCCGGACAATCGTCCGACGATATTATACCATCCGCCCCGCTATTTGGAAACTATACTTTTTTCCCGAAGCCGGCGCAGCGTTTCCGTGAGGGGCCGCAGCAGCAGCGCCGCCATAACGGCGTTGCCGGCGCAGTGGAGCAGGTCAAAGCCGATGCCGCCGACCCAGTAGGCAAAGCCTGCCGCCCAGCCGCCGGTGATGAAATACGGGATGGCGCACAGCGCGCCGAACGAGAGGCCGTAGATTGCCGCCACCACGCTCCAGAACACATAGGAGGTGTTCCGGCGCAGGAGCAGCACCGCCGCCACCAAAACAGCCCAGACATACAGGTAGTTGAGAAACCAGAAGCCGAAGCCGTATACCAGCCCCTCCAGCAGCACAAACACATAGCAGGCGTAGAACGCCCGTCGCCCGTAGACCAGCGCGGTGCACATCATGAGCACCGTCACCGGCTCTATGTTCGGCAGAGAGGCCATGGCCACCTGAGCGCCCATCATGAGGGCGCCCAGCAGGGCCAGCGTGCACAGGTCGCGGAGGGTCAGCTTATCCCGCCGCATTTGCGTCGTAGAGGAAGAATTCATAGCCCTCCCCGTGGGCGATGGGCGTGGTGTCGCAGGAGGTGTTGACCCACTCCCCGCCCTTGGTAAACATCCAGTACAGGCCCGCCGCCTCGTCCGCCACCTCGCCGTCCACGGTGGTGACCCACTTGCCGTAGTCGCTGTCGGTGCCGTCAATCAGCTCCTGCTCCGTCATGGCGTCCCACAGATACAGCGCGTCGGTGTGCAGGGTGAAGTCCCGCTCACTGCCGTCGGCATGGACGACCTGCACGGTGACCGTCTTGCTGCCCACCTGCGCGGTGGGCGACCAGAGCTTCCAGCAAAGCAGCGCGGCGGCAAGGAGAACCACCGCCACCACGATGGCAATGATAATCCCCTTTTTATTTGCGCCCTTCTTGGGCGCGGTGTTCTCGTTCATAATAAAATCTCTCCCTTTCCATATTGGCGTACGGAAAGAGAGAGATCGGCAAATCTCTGCATTTTACGGCTCTGCCGGCTCCCGCGGCGTTCCGTACGCAATGCGTTTTTGGGCTGGTCTTCTGGCTTGGCATCATCGGACGCGTCCGTCTTCCCGGGTCTCCCCAGTGACATGAATGGACGCGCCCTCCGCTTCACAGCGACGGGCTCGCGGGGAATTTTCATCCCTCTTCCCAATTGAGTGACTCTCGTCACACCCAAATACGCATATTCACTTGTTTTCGGCGCTCAGTCCCAGAGCTTCTCCGGGTAGACGCCGGCGGCGATCAGGTCGGCAAAGGCCTTCTGCACCATGGGCTTATCATCGTGGTAGGTGACGCCGTACCACTTGTCCTCGCTTTTCATCACCCGGACGGTGCACTGCTCCTGGGTGAGCAGCTCGCCCACCACGTTGGGGACAAACAGCTCGTCGGCAGGATTTTCCCGGATGGTGGTATTGAGAAATTCGGGGAAACGCTTATCCAGCACATCGAACAGCCGGGGGGTAAAGCCCCAGAAGTTCATGCTGACCACGCTGTCCCCCGCCACGGGATTCAGGGTCTTGCCCCCGTCCAGACTGTACGCGGGGCCGGTGGGCGTCTTGACCACATAGGTGCGCTCCACCACATTTTTCAGCATATCCCCCTGCGTGTTGCACAGTCCCCGGGCCACCTTGCCGTGGTCGGTGACGGTGTTGCCCAGCAGATAGCCCACCATGGAGAAGTCTCTGCTTGTCTCGTCCACGTTCTTCAGGTAGTCGTAAATCTTCCGGTAGGCGCTGGGGCCGTAGTAGTCATCGGAATTAATCATGGCAAAGGGGCCGTCCACCACATCCCGGCAGCACAGCAGCGCGTGCCCGGTGCCCCAGGGCTTGGTGCGCCCCTCGGGCATCACATAGCCCTCGGGCAGAAAGCGCTCCAGCTCCTGATAGGCGTAAGCGGTGCTCACCTTCTCGGAGATCCGCTTGCCAATCACCTGGTCAAAGTCCTCCCGCATCCACTCCCGGATGAGGAATACGACCTTCTTGAACCCGGCGCGCACGGCGTCGTAGATGGAATAGTCAATGATGAGTTCTCCGTTGGGGCCCATGGGGTCAATCTGCTTCAGGCCGCCGTAACGACTGCCCATTCCGGCAGCCAGCACCACAAGAGTAGGTTCGCTCATAAATAAAACATCCCTTTCCTTCTCTATATGTCCTCGGACAGTTTATCCTTTGCCGCCCAATCTGTCAACCACAGGTTCAGTCATCAGGGTAGCCGTCCGGGTTGGCGCTCTGGAATGCCCAGCTATCCCGGCACATCTCGTCAATGCCCAGCTCAGCCTTCCAGCCGATGCGGCGCAGAGCCAGCGACGCGTCCGCGTAGCAGGCGTCAATATCCCCGCCCCGGCGGGGGTCAATCACATAGGGAATGCTGTGGCCGCAGGCCTTCTCATAGGCCGCAATGATCTGCAGCACGCTGTACCCGATGCCGGTGCCCAGATTGTAGGTGAATACGCCCTTTTGCTCCATGATCTCTTTGAGGGCGCACAGATGGCCCGCCGCCAGATCCACCACATGGATATAGTCCCGCACGCCGGTGCCATCCACCGTGTCGTAGTCGTCGCCATAGACGTGCACCTGGGGCAGCTTGCCGCAGGCAACCTTGGCCACATAGGGCACCAGATTGTTGGGAATGCCGTTGGGGTCCTCACCGATGGTGCCGGAGGGATGGGCGCCGATGGGGTTGAAGTAACGCAGCAGGGAGATGCTCCAGTCCGGGTCCGCCTTGGCCACATCCCGCATGATATCCTCAATCATCAGCTTGGTGGCGCCGTAGGGGTTGGTGGTCTGCACCGGAAAGTCCTCCACAATGGGCAGGGTGTGAGGCTTGCCGTAAACCGTGGCGCTGGAGGAAAACACCATGCGCTTCACGTTGTGCCGCTGCATGGAGGCCATCAGGTTGATGGAGGAATACAGGTTATTCTCGTAGTATTTGAGGGGCATCTTCACGCTCTCGCCCACGGCCTTCAGCCCGGCGAAGTGGATCACCGCGTCAATGTCGTTTTTCCGGAACAGATCGTCGGTGGCCTCCTTCTCCCGCAGGTCGCAGTAGACGAACTCCACCTTGCGGGGGCAGAGAGCCTGGGTGCGGCGAAGCGCCTCCGGCTTGCTGTTGGAGTAGTTATCCGCAATCACCACGTCGTAGCCCGCCTGGGTGAGCTGCACCACGGTATGGCTGCCGATATAGCCGGTGCCGCCGGTCACAAGTATCTTCATATAAGCACCTCTTAGCTTTCAATTTTGCTCTGTTTCGTCTTGCATTATAGCAAATTCCCGCAGCATTGTCACCCCATCGGGGGCAGCAACATTTCTGATAGGGCGAGCAACTTTGTCACAAAGAGGCTATTTTCACCACGGTAAGCGTCTCCCCGTCCACGGTGAAGCGCACGTTTATCCCGGCAAAATCCAGCCCATACTCCCGATCTGCGTCGTGCTGGTAGCTGGGTCTGGGGTCGTTTGCCAGCACGCCCCGCAGGGCGGAACGCTTCCCCTCCGGCACCAGTGCCTCCAGCTCCGGCGGGATGACCACGCAAAGCAGCGGGCGCTCCACCACGTCCGTAAAGCCGCCGGCGGCGGTGGGGAAGCTGTCCGAATAGGGCACATAGGGCTTCACGTCAAAGATGGGCGTGCCGTCCATCAGGTCGGCCCCCCGCACCAGAAGGGCCGGGCCGTCCGGCCCATCCCAGTCCACGCCCGCAAGCTCCACGCAGGAGAGCCCCAGGGAGTTGGGACGGAAGGGCGAGCGGGTGGCAAACACTCCCCGGCGCACGTTGCCGCCCAGCCGGGGCGGGCGAACCGTGGGGCTCCAGCCGCCGCCCACATTCTCGCTGAACTGCCAGATCAGCCACAGCCGGGAATAGCCCTCAATGCCTCGCAGAGCCTCCGCTGACCGGTATTCCGGCGCGAACACCACGCGTCCCTCCAGCTCCGGCACCAGACCGCTCTGGCGGGGAATGCCGAACTTATCTGTAAAATCGCTGTGCATATGGGCAATGGCGCAAATGGATGCCGTGTCGCTCATAGGTCGTCCCTCCCGATTATTTAAGGTCAGCCACAGTATAGCACAGGAGGCGGCCCGGGTCACGAAAAAAACACCCGCTCCTTTCGGGGCGGGTGTTTCGTGTGCCTTTACTTTCTGACCAGAATCTTCTGGGGGTGAATGATGCCCCGGGGGCAGACTTCGGCGCACTTGCCGCAGCCGATGCACTTGGAGTAGTCAATGCCGGCCAGATTGTTGGTGACGACGATGGCTCCCTCCGGGCACTCCTTCTGGCACTTCATGCAGCCAATGCAGCCCTGGTCGCAGATCTTGCGGGTCTGCGCGCCCTTGTCGTTACTCCGGCAGCCCACCAGCACCTTCTGCTCATAGGGCACCTTCTGCACGATCTTTTTGGGGCAGGCGGCGGCGCACTTCATGCAGCCCACGCACTTTTCCCGGTCTACCTCTGCCACACCGTTTTCGATGTGCATAGCGCCAAACTGGCAGGCGCGGACACAGTTGCCCATGCCAACGCAGGAAAACTGGCACATTTTGGGCCCCTTGTTGCCAAAACGCATGGCGGCAACGCAGTCCTGGGGTCCCTGATAATCAAAGAACAGCTCGGCATGTCCCGTACCGCCGGAGCAGGGCACGAAGGCCACGAAGCGCTCTCCGCTGCCCGCGTCGGTTCCCATGATGGCAGCCACCTTCTCCGCTGTGGCGGCACCGCCGGCCACGCAGCAGTTGGGGGCGGCCTCGCCCTTTACCAC
>CAZCDJ010000039.1:7060-14098 GCA_964497655.1 uncultured Oscillospiraceae bacterium
AGCCGGGGTAGCCGCAGCCGCCGCAGTTCGCTCCGGCCAGAGCGCCGCGCACGGCCTCCACCCGGGGATCCTGCTCCACATAGAAAATCTTGGCAGCAAACGCCAGAACGGCTCCGAACACGGCGCCCATGACGCCAAGGACGAGAATTGCTTTCAAAATATCCATTCCCGCGCCCCCCTTACCAAATCTTCATGCCGCTGAAGCCCATAAACGCAAGGGCAAGCAGACCGGCACTGACGAGGCAAATCGGAAATCCGTCGAAGCTCTTGGGATAATCGGCGAACTGCAGACGATCGCGGACGGTGGCGAACAGCACGATGGCGACCATGAAGCCGATGCCGCCGGTGATGCCGTAGACCACGCTCTCGATGAAGTTGTAGCTATTCTGCACGTTCAGCAGCACCACGCCCAGCACGGCGCAGTTGGTGGTGATGAGGGGCAGGTAGATGCCCAGCGCGGTGTACAGGCTGGGGACGCTCTTTTTCAGGAACATCTCCACAAACTGCACCAGCACGGCGATAACCAGAATGAAGGTCAGGGTCTGCATGTATTCAAGGCCCAGATTGACCAGCAGGTACTTGTTGACCACCCAGCAGATGGCACTGGCGAGACCCATGACGAAGGTGACGGCCACGCCCATGCCCACGGCGGTATCCACCTTGTTGGAGCAGCCCAGGAAGGGGCAGCAGCCAAGGAACTGGGAGAAAATAAAGTTGTTGATCAGAATAGCGCCCAGAGAAATGGACATCAGAGAGGTGAACATTATTCGGCCGCCTCCTTTCCTTCAGCGAAAGCTTCAAGCGCGGCACGCTCCGCGCGCTCTTTCTTTTCGGCGCTCTTGTTCAGCGCGTACTGCATGGCGGCAATCAGGCAGCCCAGGGCGAGGAAGCCGCCGAAGGGCAGGATGAGCAGCATGGCGCCGTACTCGCTGGGGAAAATCTGAATGCCGGTGCCCGTGCCGTCCATCACAATGCGAAGGTAGCCCTGGCTCAGGTCAAAGAGACCGCCGCCGAAGGAGCCCTTGCCCAGGAACTCGCGCACCACGCACATGATGATCAGCACCACCGTGTAGCCAAAGCCCTGGAAGATGCCGTCGAAGAAGCTGGCGCCCACGCTCTCGTGCTGGCAGAACGCCTCGGCACGGCCGATGATGATGCAGTTGACCACGATCAGCGGGATGAACACGCCCAGCGATTTGGATAGCGCCGGGACGAAGGCCTGAATCAGCAAATCCACGATGGTGACGAAGCCGGCGATGACCACCACGAAGATGGCCAGGCGGATGTCGTTGGGAATGATCTTGCGGATGGCGGACACCGCCACGTTGCAGCAGGTGAGGATAATGAGGACGCTGAGACCCATGCCCAGTCCGTTGAACAGCGTGGTGGTGATTGCCATGGTGGCGCACATACCGATTCGCTGCACCAGAACCGGGTTATTGGTGATGAGGCCCTCTTTAAACTGTTTTCCAATATTCATTCTTTCCGCCTCCCCTTAACCCAAAGTTGCGACGACATCCATCGCGGTGTTGACCGCGTTGGTGACGGCGGTGGAGGTGATGGTAGCACCGGAGATCGCGTTGATGGTGCCGCCGTTTTTGGTGAGTGCCACATGCTCAGCGGCGCCCTTATACTGGTCGCGGAACACGGCCTCGGTGGCCTTCGCGCCCAGACCGGAGGTCTCGGCATGGCTGATGATGCTGACACCGGAGACGACGCCTGCGGCATCAATGCCCACGGCAGCGGTGACGGTGCTCTGGGCGCCGGAGAAGCTCAGCTCCACCACATAGCCCGCGCCGTCGGTGGCCTTGCTGATTTTGTTCACGGTTTTGAACTCTTCCGTCTTGTCAAAGGAGACTTCCTCGTAGTTGCCGGTGGTGGGAAGCACCTCCGCATAGGCGACGCGGGTAGCCTCTGCCTTCTGGGCCGCGATGCGGTCCTTGGTCAGGATATTGACAAGAGCCAGAACGCCGGCGGTGATCGCAGTTACCAGAAACAGGATCAGCGCAAGACGAATAATCTGGTTAGGAGCCTTCTTGGTCTGGGTCATCACACAGCCGCCTCCTTCGCTTGTTTCTTTGCCGCTTTGGCGGCGGCCTTCTTGGCCTTCACGTCCTCGCCGGTCATACCGAACTGGCGGGGCTGGGTCAGCTTATCAATGAACCAGGTGCAGGTGTTCATAATCAAAATGGCGTAGGTCGCGCCCTCGGCGTAGGAGCCGAAGTAGCGAATGAGCACGGTGAGCACGCCGCAGCCCGCGCCGAAAATCAGCTGTCCCTTCAGGGTGACGGGGCTGGAGGTGTAATCGGTGGCCATAAAGAGGGAGGCAAGCACCAATCCGCCGCTGAGCAGGTTGTAGACCATCCACTCCACATTGCCGTAGCCCTCGTGCCCGAAGATCAGGCAGAGCAGCGCCACGCTGCCCAGATAGGCGGCGGGGATGCGCCAGGTAATGACCTTGCGGAGCAGCAAGTAAGCGCCGCCCACCAGCAGCGCCAGCGTGCTGATTTCGCCAATGCTGCCGGGGATACCGCCCAGGAACATACTCTTCATATTGAAGAACTCGGGCAGAGCCTCGCCGGCGTACAGGTACTGGAGCGGGGTGGCCATGGTGACCGCATCCACGCCGAACAGGGTGGAAACACCGGTAGCCACGGCGCTGTTGCCGGAGAGCACGGTGGGCACCAGCCAGGCGGTCATAACCACGGGGTAGCTCATGAGGAAGGCACGGGCAGCCAGAGCGGGGTTCAGGAAGTTCTTGCCGATGCCGCCGTAGAGCTGCTTCACCACCACAATGCCGAAGAACGCGCCGATGATGGGAATCCACCAGGGGGCGGAGGCGGGCAGCACACAGGTGAGCAGCACGCCGGTGACCACGGCGGAGAGATCGCCCACGCTGTTATTCTTCTTCAGCAGCTTGCGATAGCCCCACTCGAAAAACACGCAGGAAAAAACGGACACGGCCAGCAGCACCAGAACGTGCAGGCCGAACATATAAACGCTGACGCCCAGCGCCGGGAGCAGCGCGATGATCACGTCCAGCATGATGGAGCGGGTATCCCGGCGGGTGCGGACCAACGGATTGGACGTTACCTTAAACAGCTTCTTTTCTTCCATTATGCCCTCGCCCCCTTCCCGGCTTCCGCCTTCTCAGCCGCGGCGGCGGCCGCCGCCATGGCTCTGGCCTTTTCCTCCGCCTTCTTGGCGTTGAGCATAGCCTTGCCCAGCTTGAACGTGTGGGTCAGCGGCAGCCTTCCGGGACAGCCGTAGGAGCAGCTTCCGCACTCAAAGCAGTCCATCACATGGTAATCCTCCATTTTCTGGAGGTCCCCCTTCTGGACATACATATACATATAAATCGGCTGGAGCTTCATGGGGCAATGGGCGATGCAGTTGCCGCAGCGAATGCACACGGGGTCCGCGCTCTCCCGGTTCTCCTCCTGGGTGAACACCAGAAGTCCGCTGGCGCCCTTGACGCTGCCGGCGGAGATATCCGCCACGCAAATGCCCATCATGGGGCCGCCCATGCAGATTCGTTCCGGCTCACCTACGAAGCCGCCGGCCTGCTGGAAGATGTGGGTCAGCGGGGTGCCGAAGCGGCACAGCAGGTTGACAGGCTCCTTCACGCCGCTGCCGGCCACCGTGACCACGCGCTCGATGGAGGGGATGCCCTCATAGCAGGCGCGGTAGATGGTGTAGCAGGTGTATGTAGAGACCACGTTGCAGCCCACGCCGGAGGGGATGCCGCCGGGCTTCACTTCCCGGTTGCTGTTGACCTTTACCTGCATCTTCTCCGCGCCCTGGGGGTACTTGACCAGCTCAGGCACGATCTCAATGCCGTACTGCTCGGGATGGAGGGAATTCAGCAGGTCAATGGCGTCCTGCTTGTTCTTCTCAATGCCGTAGTAGCACTTGTCCAGGCCGTGAGCGATACGAACCAGCTCAATGCCCTTCAGCAGCTCCTCGGGATGCTCCAGCATGGTGCGGTGGTCGCCGCAGAGATAGGGCTCGCACTCGGCGCCGTTGATGACCAGAGTGTCCACCTTGCCCCGGGCGCCGGAGATCTTGAAGGCGGTGGGGAACATGGCTCCGCCCATGCCCACCACGCCGGCGTCCCGGATGCGGGCGATGATCGCGTCCGGATCCTTCAGCTGCTCAGGGGACAGGGGCTTCATATCCTCGCAGGGGGTGTCCTGAAAGTCATTCTCGATGACCACGGACATGATCATGTCGCCCAGCATATGCCGTCTGGGCTCGATGGCTTTGACCGTTCCGGACACCGTCGCGTGGACGGGCGCGGAAATGGGGGCGTCGTTTTTGCCTATGACCTGACCGACAGTGACATGGTCTCCCACCTGCACAACCGGCTGGTTGGGCGCGCCGATCTGCATGATCATCGGCAGCACGACCTCGCTGGGCTCCGCGATGGCGGTGACCGGCGTTTTGCTGGCCAGCTTCATATAGTCGGGATGAACGCCGCCATAGTACTTATAGGGCATGAGCTTCACCTCTTACGAATTTTTGACGTCTAAAATATTAACACATTATTAATTGTATGTCCATACGAAATGACGCTAATTCACTCATTTTAGGGCGTTTACTTATTAACAATCCTGAGATTTCTTTAACAATAACCGATTAATTTCCTCCTATTCCCATTTTTAATTCATATCTGGATTTTTTTACAGAATTGTCCTTCACTCAACAACAATTGTTAATAGTTTAACATATATTTTTCTTCTGTCAAGTATTCCTATCTATATACTTCTTCATTCCCTTTTTTCGTGAATTATGATATAATGACTCCATGTTTGCGAGAGCGAGGCGGGGAGATGCAATACACAAAGCTGGGCGCGAGAAAATGGCTTACCATTCTGATTGTCGGACTTGTGGGGCAGTTTGCCTGGACCATTGAAAACATGTATTTTAATGTGTACCTGTACAACACCGTCACCACAGACCCGGACTACATCGCCGCCATGGTGGCGTGGAGCGCAGGCGCTGCCACCCTCACCACCCTGCTCATGGGCGCGCTCAGCGACCGGGTGGGGCGGCGCAAGGCGTTTATCTGCTGCGGGTACATCCTGTGGGGGCTCTCCACGGCGGCCTTTGGACTCATCACCGTGGAAAACGCCGCCCGGTGGTTCCCTGCCGCCGGCGCGGCCTCCGCCGCCGCCGTGATGATTGTGGCGCTGGACTGCCTGATGACCTTCTTTGGCTCCACCGCCAACGACGCGGCCTTCAACGCCTGGCTCACCGACGCCACGGACACCACCAACCGGGGTCGGACGGAATCCGTGCTCTCGGTACTGCCCCTTGTCTCCATGCTGGTGATTTTCGGCGCCTTTGACGGTATGACCCGGGACGGACGCTGGAAGGAGTTTTTCGCCATCTTCGGCGGACTGGTGACGCTCACCGGCATCGTCGCCCTGTTTCTGGTGCGGGACGAGCCGGGCCTCACTCCACGGCGGGACAGCTACTGGAAAAACCTGGTCTACGGCCTGCGCCCCTCGGTGGTGCGGGAAAACGGCGCGCTCTACCTGTCCCTGTGCGCCTTCGCTCTGTTCAGCGTGGCGGTGCAGGTGTTCTTCCCCTACCTGATTATCTATATTCAGAACTATCTGGGCATCGAAAACTACGCTCTGGTGCTTGCCGTGGTGCTGGTGTCGGCCAGCGCGGTGAGCGTGGCCATGGGCCGGGTGATCGACCGGGTGGGCAAGCTGCGCTTCGCCTATCCCGCCGCCGGGGTGATGCTGCTGGGACTGGTGGGAATGTTTTTTGCCCGCCCCAGCTGGAGCGTGATGCTCTGCGGCGGGGTGATGATGAGCGGCTATATGCTGCTCACCGCAGCCCTCTCCGGCAAGGTGCGGGACTGCACCCCTGAGGGCAAGGTGGGACATTTTCAGGGCATCCGCATGATCTTTGCCGTGCTGCTGCCCATGATTTTAGGGCCGCAGATCGGCTCGGCGGTCATCAAAAACAGCGGCAGCACCTATGTGGAGCTGGGCGTGACCAAGACCGTGCCCACCCCCGCCATCTTTTTGGCGGCGGGCGCCGTGCTGCTGCTGGCCTTTCTTCCCATTACAATTCTGAAACGGAGGGAACACAATGCTCACTGAATGGGGCGCAACGCTGGACAAGGCCCATCCCCTGCCCGAATATCCCCGCCCGCAGCTGGTGCGTGACAGCTACCTGAACCTGAACGGGCCCTGGCAGTACGCCATCACCCGCACGGACACCCCGCCCGCCCGGTGGGACGGGGAGATTATCGTCCCCTTCTCCCCGGAAACGGAGCTTAGCGGCGTAAACCGCACGCTGAAAAGCGGCGAGTTCCTGTGGTACCGCCGGGAGCTGACGCTGCCGGAGGACTTTAACGAAGGCCGGGTACTGCTGCACTTCGGCGCGGTGGATCAGTGCGCCGCGGTGTGGGTGAACGGCACGCAGGTGTGCACCCATGTGGGGGGCTATCTCCCCTTCTCCGCCGACATTACGGACGCGCTGAGGGATACAAACGAGCTGCTGGTGCGCGTCACCGACGACACGGACAAATCCTACCACACCCGGGGCAAGCAGAAAACCAAGCGGGGCGGCATCTGGTACACCCCCCAGAGCGGCATCTGGCAAACCGTGTGGTGCGAGAGCGTGCCGGAGAGCTACATCCGCGCCCTGCGGCTGACGCCCCTCTACGACGAGGGCAAAATTGAGATCATCGCCTTGGGCGAAGGGGAGGTGACGGCGCTGCTGGAGGGGGAGGAGTACGAGTTCCCGGCCAGTACCCCTGCCCGCATTGCCCTGAAGGAGCTGCACCCCTGGTCGCCGGAGGAGCCGTACCTGTACGACCTCACCCTGACGCTGGGGGAGGACAAGGTGAAGTGCTACTTCGCCATGCGGAAGTTCTCCGTGGGCGAGGATCGGCAGGGCGTGAAGCGCCTGATGCTGAACAACAAGCCCTATTTCCACAACGGGCTGCTGGATCAGGGCTACTGGAGCGACGGGCTGTACACCGCCCCCAGCGACGAAGCCCTGATCTTTGACATC
>CAZCDJ010000040.1:0-13901 GCA_964497655.1 uncultured Oscillospiraceae bacterium
CAGCGCCCGGGCGGTGTCAATGAGGGCGTGGAGCTGATCGTTGCTCCGGTAGAAATCCTCCAGCGGACGGCTCAGCTTCAGCGCCTCGGAAAGGGTCATGTTCAGGGCGGTGGGCACCTGCTTCGCCACCGCGTCGCACTCCGCGTAGGGCACGTTCAGCGCCCGGCCCACATCCCGGATGGCGGCGCGGGCCGCCATGGTGCCGAAGGTGACAATCTGGGCCACATGGTCGGAGCCGTACTTTCGGTTTACATAATCTATAACCTCACCCCGGCGGCGGACACAGAAGTCCACGTCGATATCCGGCATGGACACCCGCTCCGGGTTCAGGAAGCGCTCGAAATATAGGCTGTATTTGATGGGGTCCACGTCGGTGATGCCCAGCGTGAAGCTGACCACGCTGCCCGCCGCGCTGCCGCGGCCCGGCCCCACGGGAATGCCGTGGGATTTGGCGTAGCCGATGAAGTCCGACACAATGAGGAAGTAGTCCACAAAGCCCATCTTTTGGATCATGTCCAGCTCGTAATCCAGTTGGACGTGCACCTGGGACGGCGGGCGAACACAGTTCGCCCCTACGGGCGCTGCATCGGGCGCGGTGGCGGGCGCGGCGGCGGGCGCGGCGGCAGGCGAAGCGGCAGGCGAAGCGGCGGACGCGGCGGCAGGCGAAGCGGCGGACGCGGCGGCAGACGAAGCGGCGGACGCGTCGTCAGGCGAGCCATAGCGCCGGAGGAAACCGGCCTCGCAGAGCTTCTTCAAGTAGGCGAAGCTGTCCGTCTCCCCCTCCGGCAGAGCGAAGCGGGGCAGATGGTAGTGACCGAACTCAAAGTCGAAATTGCACTTTTCCGCGATGAGGGCGGTGTTGTCCGCCGCGTCCGGGCAGTCCGGGAACAGGGCGCGCATCTCCTCCTCGGACTTCAGATAGAACTCCTGGGTCTCAAAGCGCATCCGGTCGGCGTCGTCCACGGTCTTGCCCATCTGAATGCACATGAGCACATCCTGATTGTAGGAATCCTCTTTTTTAATGTAGTGGGCGTCGTTGGTGACGGCCAGAGGGATACCGGTCTCCCTGTGCAGGCGCACAAGTCCCCTTGCGGCGGTGGCCTCGTCGGCGATGCCGTGGCTCTGGAGCTCCAGATAGAAGTCCTCGCCGAAAATCTGCCGCAGCTCCAGCGCCTTGTCCCGGGCGGCGTCGTACTCCCCCCGCACAATGCGCTGGGGGATGTAGCCCGCGAGGCAGCCGCTGAGGCAGACCAGGCCCTCCGCGTGCTCGCGCAGCAGCGCCCAGTCAATGCGGGGCTTACTGTAAAAGCCCTCGGTGAAGCCGGCGGACACCAGATAGCACAGGTTGCGGTAGCCGGTCTCGTTTTTGCACAGCAAAATCAGGTGGCTGTACTCGCTGTCCACGCCGTGCTCCCGATCCGTCATGCCCCGGGGGGCGACGTACACCTCGCAGCCGATGACGGGCTTCACGCCGGCGGCCCGTGCGGCCTTGTAGAAGGCCACCGCGCCGTACATTACCCCGTGGTCGGTGACGGCCAGGGCGGTCTGCCCCAGCTCGCGGGCACGCTCCACCAGCTCCTCCAGCCGGCAGGCGCCGTCCAGCAGAGAGTATTCGCTATGTACATGGAGATGAACAAAGGACATGACTACGCTCCTTCGGCAGATGATAGGGAAAATTTACTCGCCCCTGTACTCCATCAGCTTCTTCAGCCGGTGGCTGAGGCAGGACTTGGAAACCGGCGGGTCGGAGAGCTGCGCCAGCTCCGCGAGAGAGGACTCCGGGTTGACAATCCGCAGCAGGGCCGCCTGCTGCAGCCCCTCCGGCAGCGCGTCCAGCCCGTACTCCGCCTCAATGCGGCGGATGGCGGTGAGCTGCTCCTGAGCCGCCGCCACAATCTTGTCCGCGTTGGCGCTGTCGCAGTTCACCTTGCGGTTCACCGTGTTTCGCATATCCTTCTCCACCGCGGCAGACATGATGTCCATGGCGGACACCGGCGCGCCGATGGCGGTGAAAAAGTCCTCAATGGCCTGACTCTGCTTGAAATACACAAGATAGCTGCCCGAGCGCTGGGACTCTCTGGGTTCAAAGCCCATCTCCAGCAGCAGGGAATAGCATTCCCGGCTGACGCTGCGGTGGGGGGTGAGCAGCTCCAGATGGTAGCGCTTGTCCGGGTCGGTGATGCTGCCCCCCGCCAGAAACGCGCCCCGAATGAAGGCGTTTTTGCAGCCCTCCTCCTCCAGCACGGCCAGGTTGATGTGCAGGGACAGCGCCTCCCCCGGCTCGCTGCCGAAGGCGCGGAAAACCCGGGCGATCTTCTCCCCGTCCGTGAAGGCGAAGCTGCGCTTGCCCCTTGCGTCCTCCGGCGGCAGCAGGTCGAAGGTGAGGCCGAAGGCCCGGCGGAACAGCCGGGGCAGACGGGCCGCCAGCTCCCCGCTGCCGGTGATGATTCTGATTTCTCTGGGCGTAAAGGTGTTGCAGTAGAGCAGCACCCCGTAGCATTCCGCCACGGCGCTGCTTTTCTCTCGTATGGCGGCGGTGCACAGCTCCGCCTTGACCCCGGATGCAAAGGACACGGGGCTCCCCCCTCTCAGGAATAGATCTTGGTATGGGATCGCTCCCGGTAAAGCCGCAGCAGCTCAAAGGCCAGCGCGTCCGGGTCGTGGCGCAGCAGATCCCCGCTGCGCCGGGAAACACAGGCGCGCAGGGCTTCCACCCCCAGCGCGGCGATTTTATCGTCGTCAATGACCACCGGCTCCGCGCCCTCCGCCCGGTATCGCTCCAGCACCTCGCCCGGCAGCTCTCCCACATTGCACAGGCAGGCGTCGAACAGCTTTTCACCGCTGTTTTCAAAGAGCGCACGGATGTGGTCGGACACCGTGTAGCCCTCCGTCTCCCCGTCCTGGGTCATCACGTTGCACACATAGATGCGGAAGGCGTCGCTCCCCGCCACGGCGGCAGCCACCCCCTGGGTGAGCAGGTTGGGCATGATGGAGGTATAGAGGCTGCCGGGGCCCAGAATGATCATGTCCGCGTCGTCGATGGCCTCCAGCACCGCCGAGAGAGCGGCGGGCCGGTGGGGCAGCAGCTTCACCCGGGTGATGCGCCGGTCGGAGCTTTTCTTGAACGCGGCAATCTTGCTCTCCCCCAGCACCTCCGTGCCGTCGGAAAACTCAGCGGAGAGATACACGTTCTCGTTGGTCACGGGCAGCACCCGTCCGGTGATGGCCAGCACGTCGCTCATGTGGCGCACGGCCTCGTCAAAGGTCTGGGACATGCCGTTCAGCGCCGCCAGAAACAGGTTGCCGAAGCTCTGCCCCTTCAGGCTGCCCTCGGTGAAGCGATAGGCCAGCAGCTGCTCCATCATGGGCTCGGTGTTGGCCAGCGCCTGAATGCAGTTACGCACGTCCCCGGGAGGGGGCATCCCCAGCTCGCTGCGGAGCACGCCGCTGCCGCCCCCGTCGTCCGCCACCGTCACCACGGCGGTGATGCGCCGGGAATACTTTTTAAGACCCCGAAGCAGTGTGGAGGAGCCGGTACCTCCCCCGATGACCACAATGGCCGGATCGCCGGTACTGTATTCTCTCATGCTTACCCCTTGTCCATATCCCGGAAGAAGCGCGTCACCGTGCTGCCCTCCTGCTCCAGATGGGTGGCCAGCGCCTCTGCCATGGCCACGCTCCTGTGACGGCCGCCGGTGCAGCCCACCGCGATGCAGAGGGTGCACTTGCCCTCCTCCAGATAGAGGGGCAGCAGATAGTCCACCATATCAATGAGCCGCTTCAAAAACTCGTCCGCCTCGCCGCTGGAGAACACAAAGTCCGCCACCGCCTGATCCAGCCCGCAGCGGGGCCGCAGCTCCGCCACATAGTAGGGGTTGGGCAGGAAGCGCACATCGAACACCAGATCCGCGTCCATGGGCAGGCCGTATTTGTAGCCAAAGGCCGTGACCGTCACCGACAGGGCGCGCCTGGCCCCGCCCCGGGAAAACAGGTCGCCGATGCGTCCCACCAGCATGGCGCTGGTGAGGCCGGTGGTGTTCACAATGTAGTCCGCCCGCTCCCGGATGGGGGCCAGCAGGCTGATCTCCCGGGCAATGGCCTCCTCAATGGAGCCGCACTCGTCCGCCAGAGGGTGGGGTCTACGGGTCTCCTTGTAGCGGCGGATGATGGTGGGCGCGTCCGCCTCCACAAAGAGGATGCGGTAGCTGAGCCCCTTCTCCCACAGCTGATCCAGCGCGGGGAACAGGGCGCTGATGCTCTCCCGCTCCCGGGCGTCCGTCACCAGCGCCACCCGCTCGTAGCTGCCCCGGGTGGCCAGACACAGCTCCGCAAAGCGGGGAATCAGCGCCACCGGCAGATTATCCACGCAGTAGTAATCCAAATCCTCCAAAATGTCCGCCACCCGGGACTTGCCCGCGCCGCCCAGACCGGAGATAATCAAAAACTCCATATTGTCTCTCTTTTCCGGGGCGTCCGCCCCATCACCGGATCAGCTTGACCTCCGGTTCCAGCGCAATGCCGTCCCGGTCAAGCACCGTTTTTCGGATATGCTCCATCAGCGCCACCACGTCCGCGCAGGTGGCCCCGCCCCGGTTCACCACAAAGCCCGCGTGCTTCTCGCTCACCTGCGCGCCGCCGATGGCGAAGCCCTTCAGCCCCGCCTGATCAATGAGGGCGGCGGCATAACCGCTCTCGGGCCGCTTGAAGGTGCTGCCCGCGCTGGGCTTCTCCAGCGGCTGGGAGGCCCGGCGCTTCTCGCTGAGGGCACGCATGGCGGCAGCGATCTCCCCGCTGTCCCCCGCCCGGAGGGTGAGCGCGCTCTCCACCACCACATCCTCCGTGTCGCTGAAGGCGCTGCGTCGGTAGGCAAACCCCAGCGCCGCGCCGCTCTTTTCCCGGATGCGTCCCGCCCCGTCCACATAGAGCACGGAGGCCACCACATCCTTCATCTCGCCGCCGTAGGCGCCCGCGTTCATGCACACGGCGCCCCCCAGCGTGCCGGGGATGCCGTGGGCGAACTCCAGTCCCCCAAGAGAGAATTCCAGCGCCCGCTGAGCCAGACGGGCCAGCGGGATACCCGCGCCTGCCCGAAGCCCCTCCGCGCCCTCCTGCCGGACATAGGCCATGCTCTCATCCATCTTCACCACAAAAAGCTCCAGCGGCCCGTCGTCGCACAGCAGGTTTGTGCCGTTGCCCATCACCAGTGTGCGTACGCCCTCCCGCCGCAGCAGGGAGACAAGCTCCGCCGTTTCCTCCGGCGTGCGGGGCAACGCCATGGCCCGGGCGGGCCCGCCGATGCGGAAGGAGGTATGGGCACTCATGGGCTCGTTTTCCAGGAGCGGCATATTCACAAACCGGGCTCTTATGTCCCGGATGAAGCCATCGGTCATACCCGTTTACCTCGCTTTGCCGTCAATGTATCGGTCGTGATCCTCCGCCAGCGTCTGGGCGGCGTTGTAGCCCATCTTCTTCTGCCGGTTGTTCATGGCTGCCAGCTCCAGAATGACGGCCAGATTTCGCCCCGGCCCCACGGGGATGGTGACGCAGGGCAGCCGGGTACCCAGAATTTCGGTGTAGTCCGTGTCCAGCCCCAGCCGGTCGTAGGCCTTGGTATCATCCCAGGCCTCAAAGCGCACCACCAGATCGATGTTGCTCTCCGGCTTCACCGCGCCCACGCCGTACAGGTGGCGCACGTCCACCACGCCGATGCCCCGCAGCTCCATATAGTAGCGGATCATCTCCGGCGCGGTGCCCAGCAGCATATCCCGGTTCACCCGGCGGATCTCCACCGCGTCATCCGCGATGAGGCGGTGGCCCCGCTTGATGAGCTCCAGCGCCGTCTCGCTCTTGCCCACACCGCTGTCGCCGGTGATGAGCAGTCCCTCGCCGTAGACCTCCACCAGCACGCCGTGGCAGGTGATGCGGGGGGCCAGCGCATGGGACAGGTAGCTGATGATATCCGCCATGAAGGTGGAGGTGTCCTCCTCAGTGACGAACAGGTTGCGGTCGTGCTTCTCCGCCATCTCCACACACTCGGGGAAGGGCTGCACCCCGTGGCAGACCACCAGCCCCGGTATATCGAATTTCATGAACTCGTCAAAGGCGCGGTAGCGACGCTCCTCGCTCATGGTCTCCAGATAGGTACTCTCCACCCGCCCGATCATCTGCAGCCGGGAGGTATCGAAATAGTTGTAAAATCCGGCCAGCTGCAGGGCGGGACGGTTCACATCCGAGGTGTAGACCAGCGCGTTTTCGTAGTTCGCGGAGGCGTGAAGGATCTTCAGCTTTTCCTCCCTGACCACATCGGACAGCTTTACGGAGTATTTTTCTTTCATGACATGACCGCCTTCTCCACGTTCTTTGCGTTCTTTCTATTACATTTTAACCACTGTAAGACGTTTTGGCAATGCCTTTGCTTGTAACACCTTGAAAAACAAATAAAAACCAAAAATTCATCTTGCATTTGCCGTTTCCGTCTGCTATGATGGTAAAGCTGTTCACCAGACACAAAAAGACTGGAGGTGCTTCACTTATGGCGAAATGTGAATTTTGCGGCAAGGATATGGCTTTCGGTATTCAGGTAAGCCACTCCCACAGGCGCTCCAACCGCACCTGGAAGCCCAACGTCAAGCGCGTCAAGGCCATCGTGGACGGAAGTCCGAAGCACGTTTATGTGTGCACTCGCTGCCTCCGCAGCGGTAAGGTCACCCGCGCCGTGTAAGCGACGTAAAAAAATTTACCGAAACCGGCCCGCCTTCACAAAAGGCGGGCCGTTTTCGTATTTCCCATCCCCCTGCCCCTGTGGTATAATCTTCTTAATATTACGATATGGGAGGCGGCGTATGCTGCACCTTATTCTGGGCCGCGCCGGTGCCGGCAAAACGAAACATATGTTCGACGAGATCAGCCGCCGCGCCCATGAGGGCGAGACGGGGCTTACTCTGCTTGTGCCTGAGCAGTACAGCCACGAGGCCGAGCGGGAGCTGTGCCGGGCGGTGGGCGACACTCTGTCCCTTCACGCCCAGGCGCTGAGCTTCACCGGCGTGTGCCGGCGGGTGGAGGAGGAGCTGGGGCGCAGTGCCCCGGTGCTGGACAGCGGCGGACGTCTGCTGTGCATGGCGCTGGCTCTCTCCGGGGTGGGCGCCCATCTGCGGCTCTATGGCGGTGCCCGCCGCTCGCCGGAGCTGCAGCGGCAGCTGCTGGACGCGCTGTGCGAGCTGAAGGCCGGCGGCGCCACGCCGGAAACATTGGAGCGGGCTGCCGGGGAGACCGACGGCGCCCTGCGCCTGAAGCTCCAGGATCTGGCTCTCATCATGGGCGGCTACGACGCCGCCGTGGGCGCGGGCCGCGCAGACCCGGCGGACGCCCTCACCGCCCTGCTGGAAAAGCTGCCCCGCTCCGCCTTCGGCCGGGGCACGCGGCTCTATATTGACGGCTTTACCGACTTCACCGCCCAGGAGACCGCCCTGCTCCGCGCCCTGCTGGGGCGCTGCGCGGACATGACCGTGTGTCTCACGGTGGACACGCTCCGGGATGGCAGCGAGGTGTTTGAGCTGCAGCGCCGCACCGCCCGGGCTCTGCTGCGTCAGGCGGAGGAGCTGGGCGTGGAGGCGGAGATTCTCACCGTGGGCAGCGCGGCGGATGACCCGCTGGACTGCTACGCGGAAAACCTGTTCACCTACTCCGCCGGGTGCGCCGACTGCGGCGGCCGGGTGGAGCTTTGGCGCGCCGACACCGTGTCCGGCGAGTGCGAGCTGGCGGCGGCAAAGTGCATCGCCCTGTGCCGGGAGGGGCGCGCCCGCTGGCGGGATATCGCCATCGCCGTGCGGGGCTTTGAGGACTACCGCCCGGAGCTGGAGGCCGCCTTTGCCTATTACGGCGTGCCCCTGTTCACCGCCCGCAAGGCGGACATCAGCCAGAAGCCCCTGCCCACGCTGCTGCAGTTATGCTATGAGCTGCCCGCCGGGGGCTGGGAGCCGGACGACCTGTCCGCCTATCTGCGCACGGGGCTCACCGGGCTGTCCGCCGAGGACTGCGACCTGCTGGAAAACTACTGCATCACCTGGGGCTGCCGCGCCCCCCAGTGGCTCTCAAAGCGGGACTGGCGGATGCACCCGGACGGCTACGGACATAAATTCGACGAGAGCACCCTCGCCCGGCTGCGGACGGTGAACGACCTGCGCGCCCGGGTGGCAGAGCCGTTACTGGCCCTGCGCGAGCGCGCCCGGGAGGCCCGTACCGCCCGGGAACAGGCCACGGCGCTGTGGGACTACATGGATGGGCTGCAGCTGGCAAAGCGCATGGCGGAGCGCTCGGACGAGCTGAGCGCCGCCGGTCGGGAGCAGTCCGCCGCCGAGGTGGCGCGGCTGTGGGAGCTGACCGTGTCGGCGCTGGAGCAGTGCGCGGAGATTTTGGGGGACACGGAGCAGGACGCGGAAACCTTTTCCCGGCTGTTCTCCCTGACCCTCAGCCAGTACGACGTGGGCATCATCCCCGTCTCCATGGACATGGTGACCGCCGGCGACTTCGACCGGATGCGCCGCCGCAACATCCGGCACCTGATCGTGCTGGGGGCGGGGGACGAGCGGCTGCCCGCCGGAGGGGACGCCTCCGGGGTGTTCTCCCCGGAGGAGAAGCGGGCGCTGGGGGAGCTGGGCATCGACATCGACGCCCGGGACGCGGAGCTGTGGCGGGAATTTTCCCTGATCTACAACTGCCTGTCCCTGCCCTCCGACACCCTGACGCTGGTGACCCCTGCCTACGGCAGCGACGGCGCCCCCGCGCGGCCCAGCTTTGTGGTGAGCCGGGCGGAAAAGCTGTTCGGCCTCACCATCCGCACCGCCGACCCGCTTGCGGTGAAGTCTGCCGCCCGGGGCCCCGCTCTGGAGCTGGCGGTTGGCCCGCCGGAGCTGGGCGGAGCGGCAGCGCGGTACTTTGAGGCGCGCTGCGCCGCCCGCCTTGCCCATCTGCGCGACGCCTCCGCCATGACCCGGGGCACGCTGAGCGGGGAGAGCGTCCGTTCCCTTTACGGCAGCGAGCTGCGCTTTTCCGCCTCCCGCGCGGACAAATTCGCCTCCTGCCGCTTCGCCTACTTCCTCCAGTTCGGCCTGAAGGCCAAGCCCCGGAAAAGCGCCGAGTTCGCGCCGCCGGAGTACGGCAGCTTCATGCACTACATTTTGCAGAACGTGGCTGCCGAGGCCGCCGAAAAGGGCGGCTTTTCCGCCGTGGGCGACGAGGCTCTGCGGGCTATGACCGACCGATACATCGAAAAATACATTGACGAGGTGCTTCAGGGCTTCGCCGACAAGTCCCCCCGCTTTATCTACCTGTTCCGGCGGCTGGGGGAGAGCGTCCGCGCGGTGGTGACGGACATGGCCGCCGAGCTGCGCTGCGGCGACTTCTCCCCTCTGGACTTCGAGCTGGATCTGGGCCGCATCCCGGACGCCCCCGCCATTCCCCTGCCCGGGGGCGGCAGCGTGCGCGCCTCCGGCATCGCCGACCGGGTGGATGGCTGGGTGCATGAGGGGCGGCTGTACCTGCGTGTGGTGGACTACAAGACCGGCAAAAAGAGCTTCTCCCTCTCCGACGTGTGGTACGGGCTGGGGATGCAGATGCTGCTGTATCTGTTCACCCTGCAGCAGTGCGGCGAGAGCCGCTACGGCCGGGAGATCGCCCCCGCCGGGGTGCTGTACGTCCCCGCCCGGGACGTGCTGCTCTCCGCCGACAGCGACCTGAGCGATGAGGAGATCGCCGAAAAGCGGCGCAAGTCCCTCACCCGCTCCGGGCTGCTGCTCTCCGACGAGCAGGTGCTGCACGCCATGGAAAAGGGCGACACGCCCACCCGCCTGCCGGTGAAATGGAAGGGCGGCGTGCCCGGCGGCGACTCGCTGGCCAGCGCGGAGCAGCTGGGGGCGCTGGGACGGCGCATCGAGACCACCCTCACCGCCATGGCCTGCCAGCTGCGCGGCGGCAGCATCGCCGCCGACCCCTACTACAAGGGCGCCCAGGACAACGCCTGCCTCTACTGCGAATACGCCGACGCCTGCCGCTTCAACGACGGGGAGGGCGGCGATCAGCGGCGCTATCTGCCCCGCCTGCCCGCCACGAAGATCTGGCAATACATGAAAGAAGGTGAGCCCAATGGCTGAATTTGCCCCCACCCCCTCCCAAAAGCAGGCCATTGAGAACCGGGGCGGCGCGCTGCTGGTGAGCGCCGCTGCCGGCAGCGGCAAGACCCGAGTGCTCACCGAGCGGCTCACCGGCCGCATCTCCGACCCCCAAGACCCCCGGGATATCGACAGCTTTCTCGTCATCACCTACACCCGCGCCGCCGCGGCGGAGCTGCGGGGACGCATCACCGACGAGCTCTCCGCCCTGCTCTCCGCCGACCCCACCGACCGGCGGCTGCGCCGCCAGAACGCCCTGCTGCAGCGGGCGCAGATCGGCACCATCCACAGCTTTTGCACCACGCTGCTGCGGGAGTACTGCCATCTGTGCGGCCTGACACCGGACTTCGCCGTGGCAGACGAGGATCGGGCCCGCGCTCTGCGGGATGCCGCCCTGCGCCGGGTGATGGACAGCGCCTACCAAAAGGGGGATGCCGAATTCCTGCTGCTATCGGACACGGTGGGCGCGGGGCGGGACGACGCCCGGCTCACCGCGCTGGTGCTCTCCCTCTACGACAAGCTCCAGAGCCACGCCCGCCCGGAGGAATGGGCCCGCGCCCAGAGCGAGGCGCTGAGCGCGCACCACGAGGACGCGGCGGAGACCCTCTGGGGTCGGGAGCTGCTCTCCCGCGCCCGGGAGACCGCCCTGTACTGGGCGGGGGAGCTGGACGCGCTCCTTGCTCTCATGGGCAACTACGACTACATTCAAAAGGCCTACGGCCCCAGCGTGGGCGAGAGCGCGGATGCCCTCCGCGCCTTTGCCGCGCTGTGCAATGTGGGCTGGGACGCGGCCCGCGCCGCGCTGCCCATCCCCTTCCCCCGGCTGGGAGGACTGCGCTCCCCCGCCGACCCGGAGGTGACGGAGCAGATTAAGGCCCGGCGGGAGAGCTGCAAAAAAGCCGCCGCCCGGCTGGAGACCTCCCTCCCCGCCGCCAGCGCGGAGCTGCTGCGGGACATGGAGCGCACCGCCCCCGCCATGCGGGCACTGCTCTCTCTGGTGGGGGAGTTCGACGCGGCCTTCACCGCCGAGAAGCGGCGCAAGTCGCTGGTGGACTTCTCCGATCTGGAGCACATCGCCGCCCGGCTGCTGACCAATGCCGACGGCAGCCCCACGGAGGTGGCAGCCCAGGTGTCCCAGCGCTTCACCGAGGTGATGGTGGACGAGTATCAGGACGTGTCCCGGGTGCAGGATCTCATCATCCGCGCCGTGTCCGACAACGGGCGCAAGCTCTTTATGGTGGGCGACGTGAAGCAGTCCATCTACCGCTTCCGGCTGGCCGACCCGGGCATTTTTATCGAAAAATACCTGACCTACGCCCCGGCGGAAACCGCCGCCCCCGGGGAGCCCCGCCGGGTGCTGCTGCGGGAAAATTTTCGCTCCCGCCCGGAGGTGCTCCACGCCGTGAACGCGGTGTTCCGCAGCCTCATGTCCCGCTCTCTGGGGGAGATCGATTATGACGACGACGCGGCGCTGCGTCCCGGCCTTCCCTGTCAGGGCGATGTGCCCCTGCCGGAGATGCTCGCCGTGACTCTGCCCGACGCGGAGGACGGGGATGAGGAGCGGCCGGACAAGGCCGCCGTGGAGGCCGCCTTTGTGGCGGAAAAGATCAACGAGCTGGTGCGCTCCGGCGCGCTCATCACCGACCGGGGTGAGCAGCGGCGCGTGGGCTACGGGGATATTGCCATTTTGCTGCGAAGCGCCAACGTGGCCGGCGGCGTGTACCGGCGGGAGCTGACCCGCGCGGGCATCCCGGTGCTCAGCGACGGGGGCGGCGGCTTCTTCTCCTCCCCCATGGTGACGGTGCTGCGCTCGTTGCTGGCGGTGATCGACAACCCCCGGCAGGACGTGCCCCTGATCTCCGCCCTGCGCTCCCCCCTTTTTTGCTTCACCGCCGATGAGCTCTCCCGCATCCGCGCCGCCTCGCCGGACACGGATTTCTACGACGCGGTGACCGCCGCCGCCGGGAGTGACCCAAAATGCGCGGACTTCCTCAAGACCCTTCTGGCGCTGCGCGCCGCCGCCCCGGACATGGAGCTGGGCGCACTGCTGCGGGAGATTTATACCACGCTGGACTGTATGGCCCTCTGCTGCGCCGCCCCCGGCGGCAGGGCGGAGCGGGACAACCTGATGCTTCTGTACTCCCTTGCCGCCCGCTTTGAAAAGAGCGGCTGGCGGGGTCTGCACCGCTTTCTCACCTGGCTCTCCTCCATGGATGAGCGGGGGGAGGAACCCCGGGTGGGCAGCGAGGACGCCCACGGCGCGGTGCGGATTATGAGCGTGCACAAATCCAAGGGACTGGAATTTCCCGTGGTGTTCCTCTGCGACACCGCCCGGCGCTTCAACAAATCCGACGCCCGCGCCGCCGTGCTGGTGCACCCGGTGCTGGGGCTCGGCCCCAAGCTCACCGATGCCGCCCGGGGCATTGAGTACCCCACGCTGGCCCGCCGGGCCATCGCCGCACGCATGGAGCGGGAGACTCTCAGCGAGGAGCTGCGGCTGTTGTATGTGGCTCTCACCCGCGCCCGGGAGCGGCTGTTCGTCACCTGCATCCTGCCCGACCCGCAGCGAACCATCGGGGACATCTCCCGGAGCGTCACCTCCCCCATGGCCGCCGAGGCGCTCTCCGCCATGGCCTGTCCCGCCCAGTGGATGATTGCCGCCGCCCTCGCAGACGGGGAGCAGCAGCTGCGCCTCACCGTGGCGGCCGCCGCCGGAAAACCGGAGCGGCAAGGGAATTTCACCCCCGCCGACCGGGCGCTGCCGCCGGGGGAGGACGAGGAGCTGGCCGCCAGGCTGGACTGGGAATATCCCTTTGCCCGGGCCGTTTCCCTGCCCTCCAAGATCACGGCCACGGAGCTGAAAAGTCTGCCCCACGCCGACGAGGAGAGCGCCGCCCTGCTGCCGAGGGCAAAGGGCGTTTTCCGCCGGGCGGAGTTCGTGCGAGACAGTGGACGCTTAAACGCCGCCGAGCGGGGCACCGCCGCCCACGCCGCGCTGCGCTACCTTGACCTTACAAAAACCGGCTCCCAGGCGGAGCTTCAGGGGGAGCTGACCCGGCTGACCTACGCGGGCTACCTTACGCCGCGCGAGGCAAAAAGCGTGGACGCCGCTACTCTTGCCGGACTGTTCGCCTCCCCCATCGGGCAGCGCATCCTTGCCGCCGACGAGGTGAAGCGGGAATTTCCCTTCACCCTGCTGTGCCGGGCGGACAGCCTGTTCCCCGGCGCGGGGGAGGAGGAAATTCTGCTGCAGGGCGTCATTGATTGCTGCATTCGGGAGGGGGACACGCTTACCCTTCTGGACTACAAGACCGACGGCGTGAGCGCGGACACCGCGCCGAGGCGCGCGGAGCGCTACCGGGGGCAGCTGGAGGCCTACGCCATGGCCATGGAACGCATCACCGGCCTGCCCGTGAGGGAGAAGATCCTCTGTTTTCTTCACTGCGGCGCCATCATTCCTCTCTAAGCGGGGAAAATACGCAAATATCCATTGACAAATGCGGAAATACCATATAAAATACGCTTTGCGTCTTGTAACGACGCTCCGTGCGTACTCAAGGCAGCATAACAATGAGGTGAACTGTAATGAAGGAAGGCATCCATCCCAAGTACTACAAGACCAGCATCAGATGCGCTTGCGGTAACGTTATCGAGACCGGCTCCACCAAGGAGAACATCACCGTTGAGATCTGCTCCAAGTGCCACCCCTTCTACACCGGCAAGCAGAAGCTGGTC
>CAZCDJ010000041.1:0-13865 GCA_964497655.1 uncultured Oscillospiraceae bacterium
AAGGCGCTTGCCCTTCTCGCCCGCCATGAGCAGGAATGCGCCCATGGAGGCTGCCATGCCGATGCACACGGTGCGCACCTGGGGCTTGATGTACTGCATGGTGTCGTAGATGGCCATGCCCGCGGTGACGGAGCCGCCGGGGCTGTTGATATAAAACTGGATGTCCTTATCCGGGTCCTGCGCCTCAAGGTACAGGAGCTGGGCCACAATCAGAGAGGCGGTGGTGTCGTTCACTTCCTCGCTGAGCATCACGATCCGGTCGTTCAGCAGCCGGGAGAAAATGTCGTAGGAGCGCTCGCCCCGGGAGGTCTGTTCAACTACATAGGGAACCAAACTCATAATGATACTCTCCTTTCAAAAGGGTACAACGAAAAGCATAACCGCGAGGGGCCGCGGTTAGCCATAAAAATTACTCGGCGGCGGGAGCTTCCTCGTCGGCCTTGGCCTTCTTGGCGGCACGGCGGGGCTTCTTCTCCTCGGCTGTGGTCTCCTCGCCCTCGGTCTCGGTCTCGGCCTTCTTGGCGGCGCGGCGGGGCTTCTTCTCCTGGGCGGGAGCATCCTCGCCCTCGGTCTCGGCCTCGGGAACCTTGGGGGCGGTCTTGACGGCGCTGTCCACCATCAGCTTCGCGGCGGCCTGCCGGGTGAGGTCACGGTCCAGCAGCTCCACGTTGATGAGCTCACGCACCTTCTCGGCGTTCTCGCCGTAGTCCTCGTCCAGCTTCTTGAAGAACTCGTCCTTGTCCTCCTGGGCGGGGGTCAGCTCCTCGGCCTTGGCCACCGCGTCCAGCACCAGATCCTGGCGCACCTGACGCTGGGCGTTGGGCCGCATCATGGCAACAAAGGTCTTTTCGTCCACGCCGAAGGAGCGGATCAGCTCCTCCCGGGAAACCCGGCGGGTGAGCCCCATGGAGTCGGCGTAGTTGTTGAGGAACTCGTCGATCTTCTCCATCAGCATACTCTCGGGCACGTCACAGGTCATGTTCTCGGCGGCCTGCTCCACCACGGCGCTGCGGAAATCCGCCTCGCTCTGGGCGGTGCGCTCACTGAGCAGACGTGCGCGCACGCTCTCGGTGTACTGGGCAAGGGTGTCGAACTCGCTCACGTCCTTGGCGAACTCGTCGTCCAGCTCCGGATACTGGGCCTCCCGCACGGACTTCACCAGCACCTTGAAGGTGGCGTCCTTGCCGGCCAGCTTGGGGTCGTAGGCCTCGGGGAAGGTGACGTGCACCTCGCCGGCCTTGCCGATCTCCATGCCCACCAGCTGATCCTCAAAGCCGGGGATGAAGCTGCCGCTGCCCACCTCAAGGGAGTAGTCCTCGGCCTTGCCGCCGTCAAAGGCGACGCCGTCCACAAAGCCCTCAAAGTCCAGGGCGATGGTATCGCCGTTCTGCACGGGCCGCTCCACGTCCTGGAAACGGGCGGCGCGCTTGCGGGCGTCCTCAATCTCCTGCTGTACGGCTTCCTCGGCAACGGCGGGCTCGTCGTACTCGGCCTCCAGGCCCTTATAGTCGCCCAGAGTGATCTCCGGGTACACATCGCACTGGAAGGTGACGGTGGCAACGCCCTCGTCGCTCACCGAAAAATCGACGATGGAGGGAGCGCCCACCACCTCAAGCTTGCTCTCCTCCGCGCCCTGCTGGAACGCGTCAGGGGCCAGCAGCTGAACCGCGTCGTCATGGAACACGTCCTTGCCGTACATTCCTTCGATGACCACGCGGGGAGCCTTGCCCTTGCGGAAGCCGGGCACATTGATCTTGCGCTTGGCCTTCTGGTAGCCTTCCGCGACGGCCTTCTCAAAGGACTCCGCGTCAATCTCCACCTGGAATATGGCGGTGCTGTGCTCTTTCTTTTCGACGTTTTTCACGATCATGGGGTTATCCTCCTAACAACTTATCCGTGTTAAAATAAACAAAATCATCAGCCGATAAATTATAGCAGACCGAATGTGGAAAAGCAACATTTATATGCAATTCCTCAGTCAGTGAGCTTCACCGGCGTAAAATCCACATAGTCCGCCGACACCAGCCGGTAGCGGGTGCCCCGGTGTTCCCCCTTGAAGGCGGCGGCGCAGCCCTTGGAATGGATGTGCCCGTAGACGCACTGGGACACCTGATACTGCTCCAGCAGGTCCAGAATGGGGCCGCACTCATAGCCCTGAAATTTGGGGGGATAATGAAGAAATACCAGCTTGGGAGCCGTTCCCGCGCATTTCAGGGACGCCTCCAGCCGCATGGTCTCCCGCAGCAGAATCTTTTTGTCGTGCTCGCCGCCCCGCTCCTCCTCGTAGAACCAGCCCCGGGTGCCGCAGAGAGCCAGATCCCGGTAGAAGTGGCAGTTGTTGTTCAAGATGGAGATGCTGTCAATGCCGTTTTGGGCAAAAAACTTGTTGGCGGCGCTGGCGGTGGTCCACCAGTAGTCGTGATTGCCCTTCAGGATGATTTTCTTCCCCGGCAGGGCGTGGATGAACAAAAAATCCTCCAGCGCGCCGGCAAGGGTCATGCTCCAGGTCAGGTCGCCGCAGAGGACGGTCACGTCCTCCTCCGTCAGCGCGGAGAAGCCCTGACGCAGCTTTTCCGTATAGTTTGTCCAGTTTCCGCCGAACACGTCCATGGGCTTATCGGTCCCAAGGGACAGGTGCAGGTCGCCGATGGCATACAGTGACATGAGCTCCTCCGAATACTTTTTTCCCCTTGGGAACATACTATCCACGGGCAATGACCCGAAATTTTATGCGCGGAGGTACGGACAATGAACGATACCAAGCGATACGGCAAGTGCAGCGACGTGGGCTGCGACGCGGAGAGCTGTGTCTACAACGAGAACGGCTGCTGCTGCACCGCGGAGCACATCAACGTGGACGGCAAGCGCGCCCACTCCACCTGCGAAACCTGCTGCAGCACCTTTAAGCCGAAAAACGGCTGCTGCTGACCGGCGCGGGGCGGCATTGCCGCCGCCCCGGTTACATATCAGAGCAAAAAGTCCTCCACCACGGCCCGCAGGGCCTCCTTCTCCGCACATTGGGAAAAGCGCTCCGTCCGCTGTCCCAGTCCCGCAAGAGGGGCGGGGACGGACGTGCCGGTCTTTTCCGAGAGCCGGGAGAGCAGGGCGGTGCCCGGCGCGTCGCCGGGCTCCCCCAGCGCTTCCAGCACGCTGTCGCAGAATTTGAAGGGGCTGGCGGTGCTCACCACCACGGCGGGGCGCGTCTCCCCCGTCTCCGCCCGGTAATCCGCAAGAGCCGCGGCGGCCACGGCGGTGTGGGTGTCCATCAGGTAACCCTGCTCCCGCCAGGCTTTGGCAATCTCCCCGGCGGCCCGGGCATCGTCGCACCAGTAGGCGGCAAAGTCCCGCTCCATGGCAAGGCGCACGTTCTCCCCCACCTGATAGCGGCCCTGCTCCCCCAGGGCGCGCAGATAGCCCGCCGTCTCCTCCCCGCTGCCGGTGAGGTGATAGAGCAGCCGCTCCAGATTGGAGGACACAAGGATGTCCATGGAGGGCGAGGCGGTCACATGGAAGTCCCGCCGCCGGTCGTACACGCCGGTGCGGATGAAGTCCGTGAGCACGTTATTTTCATTGCTGGCGCAGATGAGCTTGCCCACCGGCAGACCCATGCGCCCGGCGTACCAGCCCGCCAGAATATCCCCGAAGTTGCCGGTGGGCACGCAGAAGTCCAGCTTCTCTCCCATGGCAAGCTTCCCCGCCGCCACGCAGTCGCAGTAGGCGGAGAAGTAGTAGACGATCTGGGGCAGCAGCCGCCCCCAGTTGATGGAGTTGGCGCTGGAGAGGAACCAGCCCCGCTCGCTGAGGCGCTGCGCCAGTACCCTGTCGCCGAAGATGGTCTTGACGGCGGTCTGGGCGTCATCAAAGTTGCCGTGCACGGCGCACACGCGCACGTTATCCCCCTGCTGGGTGACCATTTGCAGGCGCTGCACGTCGCTCACCCCGTCCCGGGGGTAGAACACCAGAATTTTTGTCCCCGGCACGTCTGCGAAGCCCTCCAGCGCGGCCTTGCCGGTGTCCCCGCTGGTGGCCACAAGGATGCACACCTGCCGTGTCTCCCCGCACTTTGCAAGGGAGGCGGTGAGCAGGTGGGGCAGCAGCTGCAGGGCCATGTCCTTGAAGGCGCAGGTGGGGCCGTGCCACAGCTCCAGATAGCCGGTACGCCCGTCCGTGAAGCGCACGGGGGCCACCTCCGGCTTGTCAAAGCCCCGCCCGTAGGCAAGGGCGCTGAGCACGGACAGCTCGTCGGTGGAAAATTCCTCCAGGAAGTCCCCCATCACGCTCACCGCCCGGGCCTGATAGTCCAGCGCGGCAAGGGAGCGGAGCCGGTTCAGGTCGTACCGGGGCAGGCGCTCCGGCACATAGAGCCCCCCGTCGGGGGCAAGTCCGCGGACGATGGCGGCAGCGGCGGAAACAGGGGTACGGTCGCCCCGGGTGCTGAAATACTTCATGGTGACACCTCATCAAAAAGCGTTCTCAATATGGCTGACGGCGGGGGCTTCCCCGCCGGTGTAAACCTCGATCACATCAAAGCGCGGCTGCGCCTGGGTGGGATGTTCCTGCAAATACAGGGACGCGGCGGCAAGAATGCGCCGCTGCTTGGCGGGGGTGACAAACTCCCGCGCCTGGGCAAAGTCCGCGTTTTTGCGGGTTTTCACCTCCACGAACACCAGCGTGTCCCCCTTTTGGGCGATCACGTCGATCTCCCCCAGGCGGCAGGCCCAGTTCATGGCCACCACCGCGTAGCCCCGGCGCTTCAGGTAGCGGGCGGCCTCCGCCTCCCCCTCCCGGCCGGTGAGCTTTCGTCTGTCCATCAGTGCATCTTCCTCAAAAAGGACGGCCTGTGGGCGGGGCAGGGCCCCATCTCCCGCAGCGCCGCGTAATGGGCGGCGGTGCCGTAGCCCTTGTGCTTTTCAAAGCCGTAGCCCGGGTACTGCTCCGACAGCTTGTCCATATACCGGTCCCGGGTGACCTTGGCCAGCACGGAGGCGGCGGCAATGTCGGCGCACTTCCCGTCGCCCCCCACCACGCAGAGGGCGGGAAAGGCCAGTCCCTCGCTGCGGTTGCCGTCAATGAGAGCCAGCGTGTCCCGCCCCGCAAGGGCGGCGTGAGCCCGGCTCATGGCAAGGTAGGTGGCGCCCAGAATGTTAAGCTCCTCAATCTCCTCCACGGTGGCGGAGGCCACGGCGTAGCCCAGCGCCTGCGCGCAGATCAGGTCGTACAGCGCGTCCCGCTTTTTGGGGGTGAGCTTCTTGCTGTCGTCAAGGCCCGGAATGAGCAGACCCCGGGGCAGAATCACCGCGGCGGCGTACACGTCCCCCGCCAGCGGGCCGCGCCCGGCCTCGTCAATGCCGCACAGGCAGGCCTCTCCCCCGTGGTACAGGGCGTTTTCCAGCTCCCACAGGTCGGTTTCAGGCTTCATCCGGCGACTCCAGTGTGAGGCGGCCCAGCTTGCCGGCCCGGTACTCGTCCAGCAGCACGGCGGCCATGCGTTCGGTGTCGAACTCGCCGCCCCGCAGCAGGAAGCCCCGGTTTTTGGCGGCGGCGGTGAGCAGCTCGTAGCCGGTCTCCCCGCTCTCGGGGGTGAGCTTATACCGCTCCAGCAGCACCTGAGGGTACTCCCGCATCAGCCGGGTGAGGAAGTTGCAGGCAAGGGTCTCCCGGTCCAGAATATCGTCCTTCACCGCGCCGGTGACGGAGAGCAGCTCCCCCACCCGCTGGCTGTCCAGTCGGGGCCACAGGATGCCCGGAGTGTCCAGCAGCTCCAGCCCCTGATCCACGGCAATCCACTGCCTGCCCCGGGTGACGCCCGGCCGGTCGCTGACGGCGGCGGCCTTCCGCCCCGCCACCTTGTTGATGAAGGTGGATTTCCCCACGTTGGGGATGCCCAGCACCATCACCCGCAGGGCGCGGCCCCGCTGACCCTTGGCCTCATAGGCGGCGAGCTTCTCGCTGAGGGCGGCGCGCACCGCCTCCGGGAAGCCGTTCACGCCCCGGCCGGACTTGGCGTCGGTCTCCAGCACGGCGCAGCCCTTGGCCTTGAACCAGGCCCGCCACCGGGCGGTGGCGGCGGGGTCTGCCAGATCCACCCGGTTCAGCACCACGATGCGGGGCTTGCCGGCGGCAAGGGTGTCCACATCCGGGTTGCGGGAGGCGCCGGGGATGCGGGCGTCAAGCACCTCGCACACCGCGTCCACCAGCTTCAGGTTGTCCCCGATCATCCGCACGGCCTTGGTCATATGTCCGGGGTACCACTGGATATTCAGCTTTTCATAGCCATTATCAGGCATTATTTATATACGCTCCCAAAATTTTTCAGGGGGAACACGGTGAAATACACCTTCCCCATCACATAGCGCGTGTCCACACAGCCTATTGTGTCCGTGCGGCTGTCGGTGGATGCATTCCGGTTGTCGCCCATCACGAAGATGCAGCCCTCCGGCACGGTCACCGCGCCCACAAAATCCTCCGGGGTGAAGGTGGGCTCGTTCACATAGGGCTCGTCCCGGGGCACGCCGTCCACATACACGGTGCCGGTGGCAAAGTCGATGTCCACGGTCTGTCCCGCCACGGCGATCACCCGCTTCACCAGCGGCTCCTCCTTGAAGGTGTCCTTGCGGAACACAATGATATCTCCGGCCTTGGGGGTATAGAACAGGTTGGACACCACCATCTTGTCGTTGTCCTCCAGCGTGGGGTACATGGAGGAGCCCACCACGTCCACCAGCCGGACAAAGAAGGAAAACAGCAGCACGCACACCACAAGTGCCGCCACCACGCACTGAATCCAGTCGTAGGTTTCGCTCTTTTTGGGGACTTCATTTATCTGCGAGGCTTTTACGTCGGGCGTGTTTTCGTTCATACGGTCATTTCCTTTGCGGCTTAAAATAGGGCTATCTAACTTACTATAATACCACATTTTTGCTCTGCTGGCAATAGAAAAAGTCCCACACCACAGGGTGCGGGACTTTGTTCTTTTCTCAAAGACGCTCTTTGACCTTGGCGCTCTTGCCCACGCGGTCGCGCAGGTAGTAGAGCTTGGCCCGACGCACCTTGCCGCGGCGGATGGTCTCCACGGACAAGATGGTGGGGGAATGGATGGGGAATACCTTCTCGCAGCCCACGCCATAGCTGACGCGGCGGACGGTGACGGTCTCATTGATGCCGCCATGCTTGCGGGCGATCACAGTGCCGTCGAAGGCCTGCGTGCGCTCCCGGTTGCCTTCCTTCACGCGGACGGTGACACGCACGGTGTCGCCGATGTTGATGGTGGGCAGCTCGCTTTTCATGTACCCTTGGGTAAGCGTTTGTACCAGATCCATTGTAGAATCCCTCTTTCGTAAAGACGTTCTTACCGTTGGGTGGGTCGCACCTCGGCAGCGGACCGCCTTGATATTGTGCTCATTGCACAGGCCATGATATTTTAGCATGGACATTTTGAAATTGCAAGGCTTTTTTTCTCCGCTCCCTCTCCCTTCTCTCCCTCTCATACTCTCTCTCTTATCTCTGACTCTATATCTATAATTCTGACTCTTATCTCTTAAGAGAAAGAATAAGAATTTCTTCTCTTACTCTAAGAGCGGAGAGTAAGAGAAGAAACAGAGAAAAGAAAGAGAGCAAGAGGAAAGAAAAAGAAAAAATGCCACTGGTAAAAATTTCTATTGTACGCAAACGTTCAACTTTTGCCCCTGTGGAGCCTATGGGTGAAAGGGGTTTGAGAAGGAATGCAGATGAAATACAAATGGCTGAAGCTGCCGGAGCACTTTTTCGCGGATGTGGACGTGGGGTCGCTGGCTATGAGCTACGGCGGCAGCGACGCGGTGGTGCTCTACCTGCGGCTGCTGCTTTTTTCCATGAACAGCGGCGGGCTGGTGCTCACCGGCAGGGGCGGCGAGACGGAGCTGAAGGATTTAAGCTGCCAGATGGGGCTGCCGCTGCAGGAGCTGAAGGACAATCTGGCGCGGCTGAAGGCGTCCAATCTGGTGCGGCAAAATCCCTCCGGCGAGTGCTATGTGGAGGTGGGCCGCTATGTGGGCCGGGACATGGAGACCACGCGCCCCATCGCGCCCATGGGCGGCAACGCGGATCGCGACCACGTCCGGGCGGTGCGGGAGCAGCAGGAGCGGCAAAAGCAGGAGGCCGTGCAGGCGCTGCTCCGCCAGCGGATGCAGTACATGGAACGCAGCCGGGGAGATTAGTCAGCGGAACAGGCCCATGTCGGCGTCGTAGGTCTCCACGCGGGTGAAGAAGGCAAAGTCCGGGGCCAGCTCCGGCGCGTCAAAGCGCAGGGCGGCGACCAGCAGCTCCGGGTTCACCGTGGGCTCCTGAGCCGAGAGCACCGCCTGCACCGCCACGCTCCCCTCCCCCGGCCACACGCTGAGGCTGAGGATGTGGGGGGCAAGGTCGAAGGGTGCCTCCCCCCGCTTGGTGCGGCGGCTGACCATCCGGGTCTCGGCGGAGAAGAAGTCCATGAGCCGGGGGGCAAGCTCCTCCGTGTCCCGGTGGTCGTAGTCAAAGCGCCCGTCCACGCACAGCCATTTCAGCTCCGCGATTTTCCGCTGCTGGGGGTAGACCTCCATCGCCCGGATGCCCTCCGGCAGGGCGGCGTTGAGCTTTTCCGGCAGGGCGGCAAGGTCGGTGTCCTCCGCCAGACGGAAGTCCATCAGCTCGCACACGCTGCCCATGCCCACGGACAGGGGCAGGCACACGCTGAGCACCGCGTGGGGGTTGAAGCCCTCGCTGTACTTCAGCTTCAGTCCCGCCCGGGTGAAGCCGCGCTGCAGCACCCGCATCAGGTCCAGGTGGGAGATGTACACCGCCCGCCCGGTTTTTTCAAAACGAAGTCTCAGCTTATCCATGGTGGGCCTCCTTTTTGGCTTCCAGCTCGGCACAGGCGCCCAGCGCCGTGGCGCCGCAGGCGGAGCAGCTCACCCGGCAGTCGTCGGACAGGCTGCCCTCATAGGCCCTGTGCCGCTCCCGCAGCAGGATGTCCCGCCGCACGCCCATGTTCACCCGACTCCACGGAAGCACCTCGTCCTCGGCGCGCTCCCGGGTGGCGTAATGGGCCGGGTCAATGCCGCAGTCGGCAAAGGCGTCCATCCAGCGTTGGAAGGAGAAATAATCGCTCCACGCCTCCATGCGCCCGCCCCGCTTCCACACGGCCTCCAGCACGTCGGCAATGCGCCGGTCGCCCCGGGAGAGCACCGCCTCGATGAAGCTGGTGTCCCCGTCGTGCCAGTTGTAGACCACGTTCTTGGCGGTGATGGCCTTTCGCAGCAGCTCCACCCGCCGGGCGTACTCCCCCATGGGCAGCTGTCCCTCCCACTGGAAGGGGCTGTGGGGCTTGGGCACGAAGAAGGAGGTGCTCACCGTGATGCGCACGCCCCGGGCCTTGTTCACCGAGTAGGTGCGCCAGCAGTGGAGCACCCGGTTGGCCAGCTCCGCGATCTCCAGCACGTCCTCGTCCGTCTCCGTGGGCAGACCCAGCATGAAATACAGCTTGATGCCGTTCCAGCCGCCCTCAAAGGCCACCCGGCAGGTGGAGAGCAGCTCCTCCTCGGTGACGTTCTTGTTGATCACGTCCCGCAGGCGCTGGCTGCCCGCCTCGGGGGCGAAGGTGAGGCCGCCCCGGCGCACCTTTTGCAGCCGGGCCATCAGCTCCACGGAGAAGTTGTCCGCCCGCAGGCTGGGAAGGCTGAGGCTGATGCTTTTGGGCTCGCACCAGTCCAGCAGCTGGTCGCACACCTGCCCCAGCGCCGGATAGTCGCTGGAGCTGAGGCTGAGGAGGGTGGCCTCCTCGCAGCCGGTGAAGGCAAGGGACTCCTTGCCCTGAGCCACAATGGTCTCCGGCTTCCGGGCCCGGATGGGCCGGTAGCAGTAGCCCGCCTGACAGAAGCGGCAGCCCCGGATGCAGCCCCGGAACAGCTCCAGATTCACCCGGTCGTGCACCACCTCGGTGCTGGGCACGATGGGGTGGGTGGGGAAATAGGCGCTGTCCAGATCGGCTACCACACGCTTGTGCACGGTTTCCGGCGCGCCGGAAAGGGGCGTCAGGGCGGCAAGGGTGCCGTCCGGCTTCCACTCCGGCTGATACAGGCTGGGGACGTACACGCCGCCGATCTGGGCGGCGGCCTTGAGGAAGCGCTCCTTGCTCCAGCCCTCCCGCTTGGCGGTGCGGTACAGCTCCAGCAGCTCCACGTCCATCTCCTCGCCCTCGCCGATGACCATCAGGTCCATGAAGGGGGCCAGCACCTCCGGGTTGCAGCAGCTTGTCCCCCCGGCGAACACCAGCGGGGTGAGCTCCGTCCGGTCAGCGCTGCGCAGGGGCAGCCCCGCCAGATCCAGCATATCCAGCACCGTGGGGTAGGCCATCTCGTAGCCCACGGAGAAGCCGATCACGTCGAAGTCCGCGATGGGGTCGCCGCTCTCCAGCGCGTACAGGGGAAGGTGGGCGGCGCGCATTTCCTCCGCCATGTCCCCCCAGGGGGCGAAGCAGCGCTGGCACCACACGCCGGGCATGGCGTTCAGCACCCCATAGAGAATCCTCATGCCCAGATTGGACATGCCGATCTCGTACACGTCCGGGAAGCAGAAGGCCATGCGAAGCTCCACCTGCGCGCTGTCCTTGCGGATCTCCCCGAACTCGCCGCCGGTGTAGCGGGCGGGCTTTTGCACCCGGGGCAGAATGCGTTCCAGTTTTTTGTCCATATGTCTCTCCATTTGAAGGCAAATTTTTGTCTCTGGTATTTTACAGCATTTTTTCCCGCTTTACAAGTCCGCCTGTGCCAGCGTGAGCCAGACCCCCGCCAAAAACAGTCCCATGCCCCAGCCCCGGGCAAGAAGCGCCAGTCCCGCCGAGAGCAGGCAAGCGGAGAGCAGCAGCCCCAGCCGGGCGGCCGGACGCTCCCCCGCCAGCGCCGCCAGCACCCGTCCCCCGTCCAGCGGCAGGGCGGGCAGCAGGTTGAACAGGCTGAGGGCAAGGCTCATCCCCGCGGACATGGCAAGCGTCTCGCTGTGCAGGGCGTTGCCAAGGCGGGAGGCGCAAAGGGCGTACGCTGCCCCCAGCGCCGGGCCGGCCAGCGCGCACACGGTCTCCCCCGCCGGGCTCATCGCCCCCCGGCGGCACAGGGTCAGGCCACCCGCGTCCGCCCGCAGGGCAGTCACCCGGCAGCCGCAGCCACGCAGCGCCAGCAGGTGGCCCAGCTCGTGGAAGGCCACCGCGCCCAACAGGGAGAGCAGCACCGCCCCGTCGCAGAAGAACCAGAGCGCCGCAGACAGTAAAACTGCCCCGGCGCTGATTTGAATGTGAGATTTTGTTTTCATGCCAGATAAAACTCCGGATTGTAATAGATGCCGCCGCAGGTCAGCTCGAAGTGCAGGTGGGGGCCGGTGACCTCCCCGGTGTCCCCCACAAGACCCAGCTTCTGCCCCATGGTCACCGCGTCCCCGCCGGTGACGTACACCGTCTGGCAGTGGGCGTAGAGGGTGCGCCAGCCGCCGGCGTGATCCACCATGATGTAGTTGCCGTAGCCCTTGTCCCAGCCGGTCATGGCCACCGTGCCGTCCGCGAAGCACAAAATGTCCGTGCCGGACCAGGCGGCAAAGTCGGTGCCGTAGTGGAACTTCACCGCGTCCAGCAGGGGGTGCAGCCGGAAGCCGAAGCCGCTGCTGGTCATGCCCGTCACCGGGCTTTGGAAGGCGAAGGGCAGGTCGGGCATCTCATAGCTCACGTTGACGGGCACCGCCTCATCGGCGTAGGGTTCCTGACTCTGGAGGAAGGCCGCCACGGCGGCGGGCAGCGCCTCCGGCTCCGGCTGGGCCGCCGGGGTGGACTGGGCGGCTGACCGGGCGGCGGCAATGTCGCCGCTGGTGCCCCGGGGCAGGGGGGCAAGACGGGCGTCGCGCAGGGCGTCGGGGGTGGGCAGGCGCAGGTTCGCCACCCGGGCCGAGGGCCGGCTGTGGGTCAGCTCCCCGGCAGTCACCTCTCCCCCGCCGGTGATGCGGCTGCCCAGCTGGGCAAAGGCCTCCTGATAGTCGTAGTCCCGGCTCACCGCCGCGCGCACCCGCTGCCGGGCCGCCGCGCTCTGCTCCGGCAGAAACAGCTTCAGGGCCGTCAGCAGCAGAAAGAGCGCCGCGGAGGCCAGCAGTTTGAAGTTTTCATACGTTTTCGGCTTCATACCACTCATTATATTATGGTGTGGACACGCTTATACCCGGGCGCGGCAAATATTTCTTGACAAGCCCCCGCGCAATCCTTATAATAAGTGAGCTGTCTCGGGGTGTAGCGCAGTTGGTAGCGCGCCTGGTTCGGGACCAGGAGGCCGTGTGTTCGAGTCACATCACTCCGACCAAAAAAGGATGACCGCTTAGGCGGTCATCCTTTTTTTGCTTGGGGTTATCCCTCGAACACACGGCCTCCCAGGCGCGTCAGCGCCGTCAAATCCGCCGTCGACGGCAGTCGCGCGCAGCGCGGCTGCCGTTTGTTCGAGTCACATCACTCCGACCAAAAAAGGATGACCGCTTAAACGAGGTGCGGCAACGAAGTTTCTATGTAACCCGGCGGTACGGTCGAAAGACTGTGCCGCCAGGTTCTGTTGTCAGGCTGTTTTTTCTTGCCGGAGTCCCTGCCTGCCATCCGAGGCTGTGCACAGGTCGTCGGCAATGTCGATGATGCCGACAGCCTTGTAATAGATCTCAAGCTTCTGCTTTCTGTGCCCGCTGCTCTTGTCGGGTGCGTGAATCACGATCCTGTCAATCAAATCGTTCAGCAGCTCCGCCGTCAGCGTTTCCGGATCGGTGTACTTGCGCACATTCTTCAAAAGCTGCGCCAGATCATACTGCTCCTGCCTGCCGGACTCGATCAGCACCTGAAGCTCCAATATCGTCTGTCTGACCGTCTTCTGCTCCGTCTCATACTCTGCGGAGAGATAGTCGAAGTGCTCTTCGGTCAATTTTCCTGCAACCATATCCTCATAGCTGCGTTTGAACAGCAGGTTCAAATCCTCATCCCGTCGCTTAATCGTGACAATATCCGCCTTCGCCTTCTCAACAGAGATTCTGCGTTCAGCGTCAGCTCTCGTCAGCTCCCGCTTTACAAAGGAAGTCTCAAACTGCTGGATGTAAGTAAGTACTCTTCGTATATGCCCAAGCACAAGCTTATCCAGTGTTACCGCACGGATATAGTGCCCGGTACAGCTTCCTGTATTGCTCCGGTAGTTGCCGCACACAAAGAAGTCCTGATTGGCATTAAAGTGATTGGTCGTGCAGTAATACAGTTTCGACCCGCAGTCCGCACAGAATACCTTGCCGGAGAAGATGCTGAGCTTACCCGTCGCGGTCGGCCGGCGGCGATGTGTCCGAAGATCCTGTGCCGTAGCATAGGTGTACTTATCCACGATAGCCGGATGCGTATCCTCAAACAGCCTTCGCTTGTCCTTGTCGTTCCAGGTGCGCTTTTTCGTACGGTAGTTCTTCGAGACGGTCTTGAAGTTCTCGGTACATCCGATGTACTCTGCCTTTTCAAGTATCCCCGCAACAGTTTTCTGCGCCCATTTGTACGGTTCGGACGGAAGCAGCTGACCGGCCTTTTTCAGCTTGTGTGCGGTCGGGGTAAGTACCTGCTCCTTCTGCAGCCGCTTTGCGATCTGCGTGGGTCCGTACCCGTCGCAGCAGAGCCTGAAGATGTACCGCACCGTTTCCGCCGCTTCATCGTCAATGAGCCATTTGTCCTTATCCGATGCGTCCTTTACATAGCCGAAGGGCGGATTAGTAGTCAGATGCTTTCCGCTTTCACCCTTCATCCGGAAGGTAGACTTGATTTTCTTGGCTGTATCACGGGCATAAAGCTCATTACAGAAATTTCGGATGGG
>CAZCDJ010000042.1:0-13828 GCA_964497655.1 uncultured Oscillospiraceae bacterium
TCGACTCCAACGAGAGCCTGTACACCAAGCTGAAAACCGGCGGCAGCGCCTACGACGTGATCATCCCCTCCGACTACATGATCGCCCGGCTGATTGCGGAGGATATGCTCCTGCCGCTGGACTTTGAGAACATCCCCAACTATCAGTATATTGACGAGTCCTACCGCAATACCGCCTACGACCCGGACAACGCGTATTCCGTGCCCTACACCTGGGGCACCGTGGGCGTGATTTACAACAGCGCCTATGTGGACGAGGCGGACGTGGGCAGCTGGGAGCTGCTGTGGAACAGCAAGTACGCCGGCAAGATTCTCATGTTCGATAACCCACGGGACAGCTTCGGCATTGCCGAGACCATGCTGGGCTACGACCTGAACACCACCGACGAGTCGGAGCTGCGGGCCGCCAGCTACAAGCTGATTGAGCAAAAGCCGCTGGTGCAGGGCTACGTTATGGATCAGATTTACGACAAGATGGAGCGGGGCGAGGCGTGGATCGCGCCCTATTACGCAGGAGACTACCTGATGATGGCGGAGGAGAACGAGGATTTGAAGTTCTTCTTCCCCAGCGAGGGCTACAACCTGTTCATCGACGCCATGTGTATCCCCACCTGCGCCCAGAACAAATCCGGCGCGGAGGCCTATATCAACTTCCTGTGCTCTCCTGAGGTAAGCGGGCAAAATCTGGAGTATCTGGGGTATTCCACCCCGGAGAGCGCCGCAAAGGAGTATATGTCTCCGGAGGTGGCTGAAAGCGATATTTCCTACCCGGACGCGGAGACCCTCTCCCGGGGCGGCAGCTTCCTCTACCTGCCCACCGCCGCAAACCAGCTGATGGACAGCCTGTGGCTGGGCGTAAAAACCGACGGGGGCGTGGAGTGGACGCCCATCATCGGCATCGGGGTCTTTGTGCTGGCTGTGGGCGTCTACCTGCTGGGCCGACGCATCCACACCAAAAGACGCAAAGCCGCCCGTTGCAAAAAGTGGCATAGCTGATATAATGGGTGCGGACTTATTGTTCGCACCCATTCTTTTTTTGGAGCTTATTATGAGAGAAACGATACGGCGAAACAGGATTCTCGCGGTCTGCGTCCTGCTGGGACTTGCCTGCGCCCTGGCCCTTGGCCTTGTGCGGGTGAAGATGGAGGCGCGTGACAGCCAGGTCACTGTTATTATGTCAACCGAAGATCTGGCGATGCTGGATCGCGCCCCGGCGGGTGTCCGGGCCTTTGACGGGAGCAATACGCTCTCCGGCGCGGTGCTGCTCACCGAGGACAAGAACCAGTACAGCTATGTGCCCATGGAGGACGCGGCCTATGCCCCGGGAAACAGCGTCAGGTGCCTGTACCTGTACCCGGAGTACGCGGCGCGCTACGGCGTGTTGGGCTACGACGGCGGGGAGGAGATTGAGAATCTACTGTACCGGGCGGTGACCGACCGGAACATCCGGGTACTGTGGCTCACCCCCTTCACGGACAGCGCCACCGGGGAGACCATCACCGACGCTGCGGCCTATGAGGCGGTGCTGCGCGCCCTCGCCCCCCGGCTGGAGCGGCAGGGGCTGACACTTGGGGACAGCTTCTCCCTGCTGCCGGAGTATCGCCCCAACGGGGCGCTCTCCATCCTCGCGGCCTTCGGCGCGGTCTGCTCCGGTCTGCTGCTGCTTGGCTCGTTTGTGAGCTTTTCCCCACGGCCCTGGGCGCGCTGGGTCATTCCGCTGCTGGCACTTGCGATCTGCTGCGGCGTGTACGCGGCGCTGCCCGCCCTCTTTGTGCCGCTCTTTGCCTTCGGCGCGGCGGCGGTTTATCCCTGTCTGGCCCTGTGGTACATGACCGGGCGGCTTTCCGCGCTGCAAGGCGGCAGTCTGGGGCGGGAGCTGGGCGCGTTTCTGGGGATTCTGGCCGCAGGCGTGGGTATCTGCCTTGCCGGCGGGCTCACCGTGGGGGCGCTCCAGTCCGGCACGGACTATCTGCTGGCTGCGGAGAATTTCCGGGGCGTGAAGCTGAGCCAGCTCATTCCCCTGGGCTTCGGGGTATATGTGGTGCTGCGGTATCTCTGTCCGGTGCGGGAAATCCTCCGCGGGAAAAAGTTTATTCTTGCGCTGACGGCGCTGCTGCTGATTGTGGGCGGCGGGTACTACATCCTGCGAACCGGCAACGCACAGGTGAGCGTTCTGGAGCAGCGCCTTCGCAACACGCTGGAGCTGCTGCTGATCGCCCGGCCCCGCACCAAGGAGTTTCTGGTGGCGTGGCCCTGTCTGGCCCTCTCCGCCATCCTGATCTGGAAGGGCAGGCGCGGCTACTGCTGGCCCTTCGCCATCCTCACCTCCGCGGGCTTTGCCAGCGCGGTGAACACCTTCTGCCACTCCCGCGCCCCCCTGTGGCTGTCCCTCACCCGGACGGCGCTGGGCGCGCTGCTGGGCGCCGCCATCGGCTGTGTGCTGATCGCGGCCACCTACCGGCGGCAGACGGAAAAATAACCCGACACAGAAACGCGGCGGGAAGGCTTTTGCCTTCCCGCCGCTATTATTATCTCTATCCTTCTGCTCTCCGCGCTCACACCGCAAACCAGCAGATCTCGCCGCCGGTGAGGTGCATGGCTCTGCCCTGCCCCGCCCCGTCGTACACCATCGTGTCCTGGGGCTCGTCGGTGTTGTTCACCACGCAGTATTTGCCGTTTTCCGGGTAGGCGTGCACATCCACATTCACGTTCTGGGAGAACCACCGGCGCAGACGGTCCTCGCCGTGGGTGGCCCACAGCACGCAGCGCAGCAGCACCCGGGCGTTCTCCGCGCTGTACGGCAGGCCGGAGAGGTAGACGCCGCGGCCGCCGAAGAAGTCGTTTGCCGCCATCTGCACCTCTTTGTCCCGCTGCACCAGCACCTGTGCGCCAGATAGCGCGTAGATGCTCTTTTTCCCCTCGCCGAAGTCCGGCGCGGCGGCGCAGTCCGCCAAAATAAAATGCTCCCGGTGCTCCGACCAGTTGTATTTATCGTAGTTCAGGGTAAAGCCCGACTCCTTCTCCACGCCCAGCACGCCGCCCAGCTGGAGATAGCGGCCCTGATACTGGTGTCCGGCAGGTTCTCCCACGCCGATGAGACCGCCGCCCCGGGCCACAAAGCCCTTCACTGCGGAGGAGACCCGCTCGTCCTCCCAAACGGCGCCGCCGGTATGAGCTGTGTCGCCGTCGCCCACGAGAATCAGGGCGTCGATGTCCTCCGGTACGCCGCCGGCTGCGAGAATGTCGTCAAAGCTGAGGAAGCGCACGTCCATGGGCGCTCCGCTCAGGGCCTCAATCACGCCGGCATAGCTGTAATTCTGCTTCTGGTACAGGGCGTGGTGCACCATATGGCAGCCCCAGCTGCGGGCTTTGCCCCAGCAGTTGAGCACCGCCACACGGGCGCAGCAGTACGGCTCCGCCCCGTGGACGTTCTCATAGAGCATACGGAACTCGTCGCACACCCGCTCCACATAGTCCGTGAACGCCGGGAAGGCGCAGGCCAGCTTCAAATAGCCGCCGTAGCCGATGCGATCCACCGTTTTCCGCAGGATGGCACGGCGGGCGGTGACCCAGTTTTGTCTGGCCTCCCCCACCGGGTCGCCCCCCTCGTGGAAGGTGTCCGGAAAGAAATAGGGCAGCAGCCGCCCCTCGGTGTACTTCACGCCGGGGATGTCGGAGATGAGGCGCAGGGTGGAGCCGTTGCCCACGCTGCCCACCACGCTGTCCAGCCCGATGGTCTTGAATTCGTCCATGTACGGCTCGGTGCCAATCCAGTGATCCCCCAGGAACATCATGGCCTCGCGCCCCTTATTGTGTGTTATGTCAACCAGTTCCTTGGCCAGCGCGGCCACCTCCCGGCGCTGGAAGGCCTGGAAGTCCAAGAACTCCCGGCTGGGCACCCGATACTGGTTGTTGTAGTAGCGCTGGTCGATGATGTACTCCGGGCGGAAGGGATAGCCCACCTCCCGCTCGAACCGCTCCAGGATATAGGGACTGACGGAGGCGCTGTACCCGTACCAGTCCACGAATTTTTCCCGTTTCAGCTCGTCGAACACCAGCGTAAACTGGTGGAAGAAGGTGGTGTAGCGCACCACGTCCACATAGGGGTGCTCATCCAGAAAGCGCTCCAGACGTTTGAGGGAATACTCGTGGGTCTTGGGCTGGCGCACGTCGAAGGTGATCTGGTGCTCAAAATCCTTCCAGTCGTTGGTGACCGCGTTGTACATATGCACCGGGTCCCAGATCAGGTAGGCGAGAAAGCTCACCGTATAGTCGTGCCAGGGCTTCGGCGCGTCGATCACCACGCAGCCGCTCTCCCCGTCCCAGCGCCAGTGGGCAGCCGGCACGGGCAGGCCCTCGCTGCGGTCCATGACCTCCCACCAGCGCCGGATGTCGTCCTGGTCGTTCACGCGCAGCAGCTCCTCGGACACGCCCTCCATCAGCCGGATGGAGAGAGGCCCCTCCCCCGCCGTGCGAAAGCCGGTGGAGATGTAGCACTGCTGCACCTCGTCCGGGTTGGCTCTGGCCCAGGCGTTGTCCTTGCGGGTGGTGTAATAGGTGCTGTAAACCTTGGCGTCCACGCCCTTTAGCGCCTCCGGATAGTCGGTGCCGTCGCAGTCCCGGATGGCGTCCGCGCCCCAGCGGCGCATCAGCTCCAGCGTCTCCGGCACCACATCCAAATCCGTGGGGATGGTGACGCGTCCCTTGCTTTTATCATTCATGCTCATCTTTTTCTCCTTGGCAGCAATCATTCAAACGGCTTATTGTAGACCTTCAGGGCGACCAGCAGCAGCGCAAGCCCCAGCAGCATGACGGCAAGCCCCTTCAGGGTGCCGGTCATGCGCCAGCCCACAAGGATACCCGCGCCACCCAGCACCAGCAGTATAATCAGCAACGCCACGCGCAGCGCGGCGTGTTCCTTCCAAAACTTCATAGCGTCCCCCTTATCCCTTCAGGCCGCCCAGCGTCATGCCCTGGGTCAGCTTCTTCTGCACGCAGATGTAGAGAATCAGCGTGGGCAGCATCACCATCACAAGGCCGGCGTACAGCATCCCGTACTCCGCCTTGGCCTGCTGGGCCTGCATCAGATTCATGAGGCCCACCGGCAGGGTCTTGGCACCCTTGGGGTTGGAGAGCAGGGTCATGGCAATGATGTACTCGTTCCAGAACGAGAGGAAGTTAAACAAAATCACGGTGATAATGCTGGGCTTGGCCATGGGGAAGATGATCTTCACCATGGTACGGCCGTAGCTGGCGCCGTCAATGTAGGCGGCCTCCTCATAAGCGTGGGGCAGCGTGGCGAAGTAGCCGCTGAGCAGGTAGATGGTAAAGGGCAGCGCCGTGGCCGCGTACACCAGCGCCAGCACGAAAATATTGTTCAGGAAGAAGGAGCTGCCACCCACGGTTTTCAGCCACTTGTCCGCGTCCACCAGCATGAGGAAGATGGGCACCACAATGTAGTTCACGTTGATGAACAGCCCGCCCATGAAGCAGGCGTTCAGCACGCCGCGCCCCTTGAAGCGGAAGCGGGACAAGGCGTAGGCGGCGGGCAGGGCCACAATGAGCAGAATGCCCAGCGCCAGCGCGGTGACCACCACGCTGTTTAGCATATACTCGCCCATGCGGGCCTTGCTCCAGGCGTCCGCAAAGTTCTGGATATAGAAGCTGAGGGGCAGCGACCAGGGGTTGCCGTAGAACTCGCTGTTCTGCTTCACGGAGGCCAGGAACACCCAGCCCACCGGCACCAGAATACTGATTGCCAGCAGGATGAGCACAAAATAGATGAAGAACTTGTAGACGGCCTGGCCGGAGCTGTGATTTTTCTCTTTCATGTGTCCCCTCCTCTCAGTATTCCAGCACTTCGCGTCTGGTCAGGACATTCACCAAAGCGCTGAGGGCAAAGGAGAACAGGAAGATGACCACACCAATGGCCATGCCATAGCCGTAGCTGGAGTTGGTGTAGGCCTGCTTATACATATATGACAGCACAACCTCGCTGGCGCCGTTGGGACCGCCGGAGGTCATGGCTTTTACAAACAGAAACGCCATGTTGATGGTGGAAATGATGAAAAACGTGAGGGTGGTGCGAATGTTGGTCCAGATCAGCGGAATGGTGATCTGGAAGAACTGGGTCACACGCCCGGCGCCGTCCAGTCCCGCGCTCTCATAGAGGCTATCGGGGATGGAGGCCATGGAGGCCATATACATGACCATGTAGTAGCCGATGGCCTGCCAGATCATCGCGACGATCAGGCTGAGCACCACCAGCTGCTCCCCCTTCCACATGGTGGCCACGGTCTGGCCGGAGAGGAAGGAGAGAAGGCTGTTGAGCATGCCGTAGCGCACATCGTAGATGGCGGAGAAGATCGCCGCGATGACCACCACGGACAGGATGTTGGGGATATAGAACACGATGCGGAAGAAGTTCTGTCCCTTGATCTTCTCCCGGCTGAGGATGCCGGCAAAAACCAGCGCGAAGGCGAAGGTCACCACAGTGACCACCACGATGAGCAGCACGGTATTCTGGGCGCTGCGCAGGAACGCCGCGTCGGCAAACAGTGTCTTGAAGTTCTGGAGACCCACAAAGGTCTCCTCCGCGGAGTAGGCGCTGCGCTTATATAGGGACATACGGAACACATTCAGCGTGGGCAGCACCATGAAGATGAAGAAAAGGATCGCCGCCGGCAGCACACACCGGAGAGCGAACGCCCCCGCCCCTCTTTTCTTTTTCATCGGCATATCTCCTTCGTCTGGTTCAAAAAGCGGCGGCGAGGGTACTCGCCGCCGCTCCGGGTAGATGATCTTACTTCAGGTTGGCACGCATCTGATCGCTGGCGGACTTGATGCCGTCGATCCACTGCTGCTCGGTCATGGAGCCGCTCACCAGAGAGTTCACGGGGTCGAACCACACGGTGCGGTTGGTCATGCCCTCGATGGCGTTGAAGGCGGCGAAGTTGCCCATGGCGGCCTTGGCTCCGTTGTCGTAGATGGAGTAGAACAGGACGTTGTCGCCCTCCAGCTTGTCGGCGATGCCCAGCACGGGCTGGATGGCGCCGGAGGCGGCAAAGATCTCGCAGGCCTTATCGCTGTACAGGAAGGCCACAAACTGCTTGGCGGCGTCCTGATGCTCGCTGCCGGTGGGGATCCAGGCCTGCTCAAACCAGGTGTAGCTGTAACGGTCTCCACCCTCGGTGAGGGCGGGCAGGGCGGTCATGCCCCACTTGAAGCCGTCAGCCCGGGGAGCGTCGGCCATCTCGCCCACGATCCAGGTGCCGTTGGGCATAAAGAGAGCCTGATTGTCCAGCACCAGCTGCTGGTTCTTGGTGAAGTCCTGATCGCTGGACTGGGCGGGGGTCAGGGGGTTGGTGTAGGTGGCCAGCTTGGCGACGATGTCAAAGCAGGTCTGCGCCTCGGCGCTGTCCCAGATGCCCTCGGAATAGGTGGTGGCCTTGTTGAAGAAGTCGGCTCCGCCGGCTTCGTACATCAGGGCGTAGAAGAACGCGTCAAAGTAACCGGTGGTGGGGTAGGTAAACAGGGAGATGCCCTCCGCCTTGGCCTTCTCGCCCAGCTCCCACATCTCGTCCCAGGTGGTGGGAACCTCCCAGCCCTTCTGCTCGAACAGGCCGGCGTTGTAGAACAGTCCGCAGGGGGAGTAGAACATGGGGGCAAGATAGGTCTTGCCGTCGCCATACGGGTTGGTGAGAGAGGTATCGGTGAAGCCGCCGGCAATTTTGTCGCTGACCAGAGCGGTCTCGCCGGGTACGGTCATGGAGAGCACGTCGGTGATGTCAACAATATTGTTGTCCTTGATGAAGGTCTCGGTGAGGGCCTTCTCACGGCCGGTGGCCAGGTGGATGACGTCGGGGTAGGTGCCGGCCTGCATGGAAGCGCCGATCACGTCCTCAAGGTTCTTATCGCAGATCAGGTCAACCTTGATGCCGGTCTGGGCGGTGAACGCGTCGCAGACGTCCTGCCACATCTGGGCGCCGTAGGCGGACTCCAGCGCGGCGACCTGGATGGTCTCCTCGGGAGCGGCGGTGGGAGCGGTGGTTCCCTCGGGAGCCTTGGTAGCGGCGGGAGCGGCGTTGCCGCAGCCGGCAAAAACGGCCACCAGAAGAACTGCTGCAAGAATAAGACTGATCTTCTTTTTCATGTTTTTCCTCCTATAATGTTGTTCTTTCCTCAGTCCGGACGGCATAGCTTCCCTGGGCAGCGCCGTCCCTGTTGGTTTCAGTATAGCGATTTTTAGCCGCGTTACAACAAATTTGTTGCCTAATACTTTATCAATCTTGTCATTCCCCATATTTTTATTTGCCGGAAACGTTACCGGGCTTTTGGTGGTTTTCCAGATTTTTCACCGACCGCTCCGCAAATAATCGTAAGATATTTCAATTATTGCCCTTGTTTGTGTAATCTTGCGGTGTTATACTTGTAAAAACAAAGTTTTGCGCTGCTTTTGGCGCAACAACATTTCTAAACTCACAGGAAGGGAGCGCAAGCCCATGGGTCAGACAAGATATGAGATCCATCAACCCTTTCAGGACTTTCTGGATCATTCCGGGGATGCCCGCTTCGTCTATGCCAGAAACCACGTCCTCCCCGCCGACCCGGATTTGCCCCAGCCCGCCGCCAAGCTGCTGTACGTCACCGCCTCCAAGGACGAGAACGACTGGAACAGCATGATGCACAACCACCACTTTCTGGAGCTGTTCTATGTGCTCAGCGGCAGCGGGATGTTTTATGTGGGCAACCAGTCCATCGCCGTGTCCCCCTGCGATCTGGTGATCGTGAACCCCCATGTGGAGCACACGGAGAAGTCCGGCGCCCAGCCCATGGAATACATCGTGCTGGGCATTGAGGGGCTGCAATTCTCCTTTGACGACCCGGAGATGCAGTACAGCGTGACCAATTACTCCCACATGAAAAATGATATTCAGGTGCTGTTTGGTATGCTGGTGAGCGAGCTGCATGAGGATCAGCCCTACAAGGCGGAGGTGTGCCAGAGCGTGCTGAGCATCCTGCTCATCCAGATTGCCCGCAGCTCCCAGCTTACCGCCCATGTGACCCCTACCCAGCAGGTGAGCAGCGCCATCGATTCCGTGCGCCAGTACATCGACGCCAACTTCAAGCTGCCTCTCACACTGGATCTGCTCAGCGAGCGCTGCCACCTGAGCAAATATTATCTTGTGCACCATTTCACGGAAACATTCGGCGTCTCCCCCATTAACTACCTGCTGCAAAAACGCATTGACGAGAGCAAGCACCTTTTGGAGATGACCGACCACTCCCTGTTCCAAATCGCGCAGGTGGTGGGCTTCTCCTCCCCCAGCTACTTCTCTCAGAGCTTCCGGCGCAGCGTGGGGCTCTCCCCTCTGGAATACCGCAAACGGGAGAAATCCCGGGAACGCAACAACTGAATCCCACCACGGCCCGCCGGCAGCAACCCGGCGGGCCGTGGTCTGTTAATTTTTTGTTTTTCCTCTTGCAAAAATGCCTGTCACCGAATATAATTGAAGTGTCAGTAAGTATGACATCTTCGGAGGTACCTATGTCGCTGGAAGAACTGAGGGAAAGAAACAAGGAGTATGTGCTCCACAAGGCGCTGGAATGCTTCATTGAAAAGGGCATTGAGCACACCACCGTGCTGGAGATCGCAAAGCGAGCCTGTCTCACCGAGCGCAGCATCTTCCGATACTTTCCCACCAAGGGCGACATCGTCATCGCCGCAGCCTATCTGTACTGGAGCAAGGCGCTGGAGCGTACCCGGGCCATGCTGGCGAAGAATCTGCGCCCCGGCATGACAGGGCTGGAGGAGATCTCCGCCGTGCTGCACACCTACATCGACATGGTGTTTACCGATCCCCAGGGCATCCGCTTCACCATGGACGCGGAGATGGCCCTGTACCGGGCCGGCGTCAACCACAAGGTGGTGAACCGGCCTCCGGAGAAGTTCGAGACCGCCAGCGGCCCCATGGCCGCCGCCGTGCGCCGGGGCATTGCCGACGGCTCCATCCCCCCCACCGTGGACGCCAAGACCCTCTACTACAATTCCTACGACGCCATTCTGGGCGTGATGCAGCGGATGAGCGTCGGTGTGCCCAGCGTGGATGCCCTGAACGGACACGCCCGGCTGACTCAGCTCTGCGATATGTTCGCCCGGGAATTTGCCGGGGAGCAAACGACCTAAAACCAAATTCGCCGGAGCTATTCCGGCGGTTTTTGCGGACCTAAATGTCAGCCATTATGACATTTACATATTTTGAACAAGGGGTGTGACGATGAAAGACCTGAAGTATCTGAAGTATTTTGAGGACCTGCTGGAGGACGCGGACAACGATCTGGTGCGGCAAGCGCAGAGTGACGGCGGACTGGCCCTGGGCTATACCTGCTTTCATGCGCCGGAGGCGCTGCTGAACCTTGGAAACTGCTTCTCCCTGCGGCTGCGGGCTCCCCACACGACCAGCATGGAGATGGCGACGTATTATATGTCCAACAACTCCTGCGAGTATGCCCGGGCGCTGCTGGAGAGGGCCATGGAGGGCAGCTTCTCCTTCCTTCACGGCATCGTGGGCGTGGACGTGTGCGAGGCCAACAACCGCTGCATGGAGAACATGGAGCTGCTGAAAACCCAGGGCGCGGACAAGGACAACTTCTTCATCTGCAATCTGGACGTGCCTTACTCCGACGACGAGGATTGCGTGGAGCATTTCCGGGAGCAGGTGAGCCGCAAAATCCTGAAGCCCCTGCGGGAGAACTACGGGGTGGATACCTCCGACGAGGCCATCCGCGCCTCCGTGGCGGAGCACAACCAGGTGTGCCGCCTCATCACCCAGCTGGGGGAGTTCCGCAAGCTGGAAAACCCGCCCATCACCGGCTATGAGTTCCATGTGATTACCCTGTGCACCTACGTCTGCCCCAAGGCTCTCCTGCTGGACAAGCTGCGGGAGACGCTGGAGGAGGTGCGCCACAGAGAGCCGGACGCGAAAAAGAATTACCGGGTGCGGGTGGCCGTGGTGGGCAGCGAGATCGACGACCCCAGCCTGATCCGCCTGATCGAGGACGCGGGCGCGCTGGTGGTGGCCGACCGCTTCTGCTTCGGCTCCCTGCCCGGACGGCAGGAGATCCTGCTCACCGATGAGGAGGACGCGCTGACCCAGGTATGCCGCATCAATCTGGAGATGACCGAGTGCCCCCGCCAGTGCGCCAGACACCGGGTACAGCGGCGCTACGACCGGGTAAGCGACATCGTGCGGGACTACCACGCCGACGGCGCCATCTACGAGCAGCTGAAGTTTTGCACCTACTGGGGCTATGAGCGTACCATGGCCAGCCACATCATGCCGGAGGAATACGGCATCCATGTGCTCTCCATCGACCGGCCCTACATCGCGGGCATGAGCGGACAGCTCCGCACCCGCATTCAGGCCTTTATCGAGAGTCTGGAAATCAAAAAGATCAACGAAGCGAAGGAGGGCAACTGACATGGCCTACGACGAAAAGACCGGCAAGGGACTGGGCAGGTTTTATGACCCCAACCACCGGGCCTTCAAGTACCGGGAGTGGCGGGGCGTGAAGGACACCATGTACGATTACGCCCGCTGGCTGAAGCTCTACGGCCTGATGGCCACCCAGCTGGGCCCCAAGGCTCCCCAACTCATCAAGGCCATGCTGCGCTACCGGTGGCTGGTGAGCTACCTCACCGCCGCCAACATGATGGACCGCCACACCATCGGAGAGCGGGGCAAGGAGCTGCGCTACTCCCACAAGCAGTTTTTCTCCGTGCTGCACCACTCCGTCATCAAGGTGCGGGAAATTCTGGAGCGGGACGAGAACCTGAACCCCCACAGCAAGAAGGCCGCCGCCCTCCGGAAAAAGACCGTGATGTTCGACGAGATGACCCCCTCCCTCATTATGATGGGCTTCCCCACGCTGGACTGGATGGACATTGCCATGATGGCCGTGGGTATGCCCAGCGAGGTGGATCAGAACTCCAGCATCTACTATATTGACGCCATTGAGCACTTCGGCCTTGCCCCGGACGTGTGCCCGGAGCCCGCCACCGAATGCGGCGTGGCGGTGGTGGACGACTACGCCAAGGTGGGCAGCTGCTATGTGACCAGCTCCATGCCCTGCGACGGCGCGGTGCAGCAAACCGCGCTGATGACCCGCTACCTGAAGGATATGGACATCTTCCAGATCACCCCGCCCCAGCGCATCAATGAGCCTGAGGTGCAGGAATACGCGGTGAAGAACCTGAAGAAGGCCATTCGCTTCATCGAGGACAAGATGGACGTGAAGTGGGACTGGGACGCCTTCTGGGAAAACGCCAAAATGTACAACCAGATGGCCGAGTGCATGATCGAGAAGTGGGACGTGAACGCCACCGACTACCCCCAGGTGTGCGGCGCGGCGCTGGCCTTGCAGCGGGAATTTGAGTTCATGGGCGCCGCCTGCCTGGACCGGTACATGCTCAAAACTGACCTTGCCGTCACCAAGATGATGCACGCGGGGTACGAGCGGGACAAGGCGCTGGACGCGGGAAAGCCCCGTTACCGCTGTCTGGTTTGGGCCTGCCCCGCCCACTACTACACCAACTTCACCTGCTGGGCCGACCTGTGCTGGGGCGTGCGCTGCGTCAACGACATGGAGGCCATGCTCTCCTACCTGCCCATCACCATCGGCGATCAGGAGCAGGCGCTCAAGGATCTGGCAAGGTGCTACGAGCGGATGATGATGCGCTCCCACACAAATGGTGGTTATGTAAACCTTTTGGACGAGCTGTGGAAGATGTGCGAGCGCTTCCATGTGAACATCGTCATCATGTACGACCATGTGTCCTGCCGCAACGTGGGCGGACTCCACGGCCTGTTCGAGGATCAGGCCCGGGAGCGTGGCATCCATCTGATCTGGGTGCCCCACGACGTGATGGACCCGCGCACCGTGTCCCGCCGGGAGATGCGGGAGGCCTTCAACAGCTATATGGTCAACGTGCTCCGGGCCGAGCCGCTGGACCCCACGCTGCTGGACTATGAAGATGCCCTGATGTGGTGAGGAGGGAAAGAAATGAAAAAGCTTTTGAAACGGCTGGGCATTGCCGCGCTGGTATTCTTCGCGGTGACCTTCGCCGCCTACATCACCAACGCGGACATGAAGCTGATTGAGAAGATCTACGACCTTCTCATCGCCTACCACGACAGGAAGCGCGTGGAGGAGCATATCTGAGGATAAGTGTCCAAAGCCAATAAGGGGGAGCCGCCGCGGCGGCTCCCCCTTTCCACAGGAAAAAGCAGGTGCGGAATTTCTTCCGCACCTGCTTATTTATTTTTTGCTTAGATCTTCATGCAGACATCCCACGCGCGCCAGATGACGGTACGCAGGTTGCCGATGGCGACACAGTCGCCCACACGGTGGACGTTCTTGTCGTTCTTGTCGCCCACGGGGGTGGGGACAAAGCCGATGCCGTTGACCACGTTGTCGCAGGCCACGTCGAAGGTCTTGCCGTCCTTGCCCTTGACGGTGACAGCGCCATCCCGGATGTCGGTGATGGTGGACTCCAGATACACCGGCACCTTGTGGTACTCCATGGCGTCACGCAGGAAGGAGGTGTTGGCAAGGCAGGTGGCCTGAGCGTTGACCAGGTCGTTGGCGTACTCCACGATGATGGGGTGCTTGCCCTGGAGAATCAGGTCGTAGGCCGCCTCGCAGGAGGACTGGCCGCCGCCGATGAACAGCACCTTGTCGCCGGTCTCCACCTTATCCACCAGAAGCTCGGTGAAGTTCAGACACTTGTCGAAGCCGGGGATGGTGGGCATGGTTCTGGGCACAGAGCC
>CAZCDJ010000043.1:0-13680 GCA_964497655.1 uncultured Oscillospiraceae bacterium
GGTGGTGTCCACCGCCCGGTCCCAGTCGAAGCTGTACCCCAGCATTTGAAGCTGGGAGGTGAAGCGGGCAATGTTCCGCTTGGTCACATCCCGGGGGTGCATATGGTTTTTGATGGCATAGTTCTCCGTGGGCAGACCAAAGGCGTCAAACCCAATGGGGAACAGGACATTTTCGCCCTCCATGCGGCGCTTGCGGGCCACGATGTCCATGGCGGTGTAGGGCCGGGGATGGCCCACGTGCAGTCCGTCGCCGGAGGGGTACGGGAACTCCACCAGCGGGAAAAACTTTTTGCGGGTGGTATCACCGGTCTTGGCGGCGTAGACCTTGCCGTCCTGCCAGCGCTTCTGCCACTTCTTCTCTATGTCTGTAAAATTGTATTCCGGTTTCATGATTACTTCTCTCCCCTGTTTTTATGTGTGTCAATCGGCCCCTTAGCAGGGGCCTCACAGGGATGAGAGCTTCACCTCGTCGGCGTCGCTCCAAAGACGCTCCAGATTGTAGAATTCCCGGGTCTCGGGCAGGAAGATGTGCACGATGCAGCAGCCGAAGTCCAGCAGCACCCAGCCGCCGCTGCGGAAGCCCTCCCGGTGGATGGGCGGCTCGCCCGCCTGGGAGAGCACCTTGTCCACCTCGTCGCACAGGGTTTTCACCTGGGTGGTGGAGGAGGCGGTGCAAATCACAAAATAGTCGGCAACGACGGTCAGGTCCGTGGTGTGGAGCACCTTGATGTCCTTGCCCTTTTTATCGTCCAGCGCCCTGGCGGCGGTCTGGGCGATTTCCAGCGGTGTCATGGTATTATTCATTCGATCCCCATCCTTTTATGGTGTGTAGCCGCTAAACGACTCAATGCCGCCGCGGATGTAGCCCTGGGTCCCCTGCAGGTTGCTGCCGTCCCCATAGAGCATATCCACGTTGGCGGTGGTGATCTCCGTGGAAAAGGGGTTCAGCTTCTCGTTCACCATGGTAAGCCACTGGTCCACATAGGGGATGCAGTAGCCCATGCCGTACACGCTGCCGTAGTAGTTGGCGGGCAGAGTGTCAAAGCTGATGCTGTCGGCGGAGAGCTTCAGGAATTCCTGGGCGTAGTAGCCCAGATTTTTGGCGGTGACGTTGGTGGTCACGTTGTCCACATAGATGTCGATGAGCTTGCCCCAGTTGGGGACGTTGCCCAGCGAGAGCACCTGCTTGGCCAGCGCCATCAGCAGGTCGTGCTGCACGCCGATGCGGTCAATGTCGCCGCCGGCATAGGAGTTGGAGCCGTCGGTGGAGTAGCGGAAGCGCATCACCTTCACGGCGTTGTCGCCATCCAGCAGCTGATAGCCCTTCTTGATGTGGATGTAGCAGGGCGGGTCCTGATCCCAGGCGTCCCAGTCCATATCGCAGGGTACGTCAAACCAGACGCCGCCGATGGCGTCCACGATCTGGGCCGCGGCGCTCACGTCCACCAGCGCGTAGCTGTCCACCTGATAGCCCAGCAGATCCTCCAGCGCGTCCAGCAGTCCGGTCATGCCGTCCTTGCCGTTATTCTCCCGGGCGGGGTAGATATAGTTGATCTTCTTGATGTCGTAGCCGGTGTTCACCAGCGTGTCCCGGGGGATGCTCACCACATTCAGCTTGCCCGCCACGGTGTCCAGCATACCCACCAGAATGGTGTCCGTGTGGCTGCCCTCCACGTCCTTGCCGATGATGGCGAAGGTGTAGGCGCCCTTCCTCCGGTCGGAGGTGACGGCCTGGGTGGGCGCTTCCGCGTCGATTTCCTCCACACCGGGGGTGGCGTCCGGCGCCGCGGTGGTGTCCGGGGTCTGGGTGGTGGGATTGTGGGCGCCTACATCCGGGGGCTTAATCCACAGCTTGAAGCCGGCATAAACTCCCACCAGCACCAGCGCGATGACGCCCAGCGTAACCAGCACGCCGCGCACCCAGCGGCGACCCGACTTTTTCTCCTCCCGGGCGGTGAACTCCTCCGGCTCCTGGGTGGGAACGGCGGAGTATTCCTCGGCGCGGGGTGTTTTTCTGACAGCGGATGTTCTGGGGGCGGGGCCTTTCTGGTCGTCCGAAGAATGCTTTCCGCTTTTCTTGCCTCCGTAAAATACCATTAGATATCCTTCCTGTAATACGCAAGCGCGGACACGGTGGTCTCGTGCGGTGTGATGCCGCCGCTTCGCAGGTCGTCCAGACACATCTGAAGTCCCAGCGCCATGGCGGTGTCTATGTTCTGGTAAGCCAGGGTACGCAGCCTCTCCACGCCGGGAAAGTCCCGGGTGGGCTCGATATAATCGGCAAGATAGATGATTTTCTCCAGCAGGGTCATCTCCGGCTTGCCGGTAGTATGCCAGCGGATCGCCTGGTATATGTTCTCCGGCACGCCAAAGCGCTCGCGCGAGAGAGCCGCGCCGGTGCGGGCGTGGAGCAGTTTCTCGCTTTCCCGCTCCGCGTTGTCGACCATAATACCATATTTATCGCACAATATCAACTGCTCTTCCCGGGTGAGCCGCTTGGTGATATCGTGCAAAATTGCGGCCTCCGCCGCGTCGTTTTCGTCCTCTCCCCAGCGACGGGCAAGGCGCACGGCCTCCGCCTCCGTCCCCTGCACATGGGGGACGCGCTTGGGCTTCAGGAGGGCGTAGGCCTGCTCTCGCAGCCAGGATAGCTGAGGCTTCGCGCCGTAGTCTCTGGCGCGGATGACGCGCTCATACACTCCCTCCGGCAGCAGCTCCGCCCCCGCCCGCTGGCGCAGGGCGGCGCGAATCTCCGAGGAGGACATGGGCTGGGGCGCGGCGGGCAGCAGCAGCACTCTTGCGCCGTAGCTTTCCCGCAGATGGGCGGCGTAGGCCTCCATGTCGGCATTATCCCCCTCCTCCCGGGAGAGAGCGGCCACCACGGTGTTGGCAAGGAGGAAGCGGAACTCGTGCCACTGCTCAAAGTACAGCAGCATATCCGCGCCCATCACCAGCACAATCTCCCCGCCGGGATAGAGCTGCGTAAGCTGGCGCACCGTGTCGGCGGTGTAGCTCTCGCCGGCGCGGAGAATCTCCAGCTCGGACACCTGCGCCTGGGGAAAATCGGCGAAGGCCAGTCGGGTAAGGGCCAGCCGTTCCTCCGGAGAGGGGCTTCCCCGCTCCAGCTCCTTGTGGGGCGGGTCGGCGGCGGGCATCACCAGAAGCACGTCCGGCCGGAGCGCCTCACAGGCAATCCGGGCGGCGCGCACATGGGCGGCATGAGGCGGGTTAAAGCTCCCGCCGTAAAGAGCGACGGTCATTTTCGGGCAGCCTTCTTCTCCGCCTTGGGCAATACTATTTTCGGCTCCTGCTCGTTCCTTTTATACAGAACGAAGCGACTTCCGATCACCTGCACCTGCTCGGCACGGCAGCGCTCAGACAGGGTGTCGCAGGCCTCCCGGGCGGTGAGCAAGGAATTTTCCAGCACCCGGCCCTTCACCAGTTCCCGGGCCCGCAGGGCGTCGGTCATGGTTTGCACCGTGTTGGGGGTAATCCCGTCCTTGCCCACCTGGAGGATGGTGTCCTCATGGGCGGCCAGGGAGCGGAGATAGGCGCGCTGTTTACTTGTTATCGGCATTTTCTTTCCTCAATTTCTCCGCGAAGTCGCGCAGGGCGCGGCCGCGGTGGGATATGGCGTTTTTTTCCTCGGCGCTAAGCTGGCCCATGGTGCGGTCGAAGCCCTCCGGCTGAAAGATGCAGTCGTAGCCGAAGCCGTTCTCGCCCAGCATTTCCCGGGTGATGGTCCCCTCGCATTCCCCTCTGGCGCGAAGGACGCGCCCGTCGGGAAACACACAGCATATGCTTGAGACGAAGCGTGCGGTGCGATGTTCCTCGTCCTGCAGCTTTTGCAGCAGGAACAGCCGGCGATGATAATCCGTGTCGTCGTGGCGGCCGGTGTAGCGGGCGCTGCGCACCCCCGGCTCGCCGTTTAAGGCGTCCACCGCAAGGCCGCTGTCGTCGGCCACGGCCACCTCTCCGGTGGCGCGCATCACCGCGTCGGCCTTCAGAAAGGCGTTTTCCTCAAAGGTGTCGCCGGTCTCGTCCACCTCAAAGTTGCAGCCGGCGTCCCGCTGGGAGATCAGCTCGATTCCGCTCTCGGCGAGAATTTCGCCGAATTCCCGCACCTTATGGGCGTTATTGGAGGCTAAAATCATCTTCATGACAGCAGCGCCTCACAAAATGCCTTGGGCTCAAAGGGCATCAGATCCTCGGCTCCCTCGCCCACGCCCACGAACTTCACCGGGATGCCCAGCTCCTTGGCGATGGCGAACACGATGCCGCCCTTGGCGGTGCCGTCCAGCTTGGTGATGACCACGCCGGTGAGCTGGGCGGCGGAGGCAAATTCCCGGGCCTGAATGAGCCCGTTCTGCCCGGTGGTGGCGTCCACCACCAGCAGGGTCTCCACGTCGCTCTCCGGCAGCTCCCGGGTGATGACCCGGCGAATTTTGGTGAGCTCGTTCATGAGATTTGTCTTGTTGTGCAGCCGTCCCGCAGTGTCCACAATCACGCTGTCCACCCTGCGGGCCCGGGCGGCCACCATGGCGTCAAACACCACGGCGGCGGGGTCGGAGCCCTCGCCGTGCTTCACGATGGCGGCTCCGCTGCGCTCTGCCCAGATGGTGAGCTGCTCCGCGGCGGCGGCCCGGAAGGTGTCCCCCGCAGCCAGCAGGATGGTCTTGCCCTCGCCGGTGAAGCGGCCGGCCAGCTTGCCGATGGTGGTGGTCTTGCCCACGCCGTTCACGCCCACCATGAGAATCACGGAGGGCTTTGTCTCCTGCTTCAGGGCGAATTCCCCCACGGAGAGCATATCCGCAAGAATATCCACCAGCGCGGCGCGAATCTCCTCCTTGCCCCGCAACGCCTCATCCCGCACCTTGTCCCGCAGACGACCCACGGCCTTCACCGCAGTGTCCGCCCCGGCGTCTGCCAGAATGAGGGCCTCCTCCAGCTCGTCGTAGAACTCCTCGTTGCTGCCGGTGAACTCGTCAAACACACCGCCCATCTGGCGGCGGGTCTTTTCCAGCCCCTGCTTGATCTTATCAAAGAAACCCATTACTTTTCGTCTCCTATGTGTTTTTCCGCCTCGTCCAAATCCAGCTCGATGATCTTGGACACGCCCTTCTCCTGCATGGTCACGCCGTACAGCTCGTCGGCCTCCTCCATGGTGCCCCGGCGGTGGGTGATGACCACGAACTGGGTCTTGTCGGAGATGCGGCGCATATACTCCGCGTAGCGGATGACGTTGGACTCATCCAGCGCGGCCTCGATCTCGTCCATCACGCAAAACGGCGTGGGACGCACCTTGATAATGGCAAAATACAGCGCGATGGCAACGAAGGCCATCTCGCCGCCGGAGAGCAGCGACAATGTGCTCAGCGCCTTGCCGGGGGGCTGCACCCGGATGTCGATGTCGCTTTCCAGCACGTCCGTTTCGTCCTCCAGCACCAGCGCGGCCTTGCCCCCGCCGAACAGCTCGGTGAAGGTGACGGCGAAGCACGCGTTGATGGCGGCAAATTCCCGGGCGAAGATGGTACGCATCTCGCCGGTAATCTCCCCGATGATGCCCAGCAGCTCGCCTCTGGCCTTCTCCACGTCATCCCGCTGGGAGGAGAGAAATTCATACCGCTCGCTGACCCGGGCGTATTCGTCGATGGCGCCCAGATTGGGGGTGCCCAGCGCGCCGATGCTCCGCTTCAGCTCGGCGATGCGCCGGTTGGCGGCGGCCATGTTCTCCACCGGGCGGCGGGTCTCCTGGGCGGCGCTGTGGCTCAGCTCGTAGCTGTCCCACAGCTTGTCAATGATCTGCTTCTCCTCCATGTCGGCGGAGAGCTTCTTCTGCTCAAAGCGGGAGCAGGTGCGCTCCATATCCAGCAGCCGGGCGTTCTTCTCCTGCACGGCCTTGTCCGTGCGGGTGCGCTCGCCCTCGGTCTCCAGCCGCTTTTCCGTCATGGCGCTGAGCTGGGCCCGCTTGGCTTCAATCTGCCCCTTCAGCTCCCGAACCCGTGCCTCCCGTCCGTCCAGCTCCCGCTGGAAGCTGTCCGCGCCGGAGGCGATGTCCTCCGCCGCCTTCTCCCGGGTGGCCCGGTCGGCGGACATACTGCCCAGCAAAAGCTGCAGCTCCCGTGCCGCGTCCTCCGTGGCGCGGCGCTCGCTTAAAAGTGCCGTGCGCTCGCTGCGAACGGCGGTGAGATCCTCTCCCGCCATGTCCAGCTCGTACTGCTTGCTCTGGAGGGCGCGCTTCAGCTCGTCGCTGCGGCGCAGCAGCTCGTCCCGTGCCTTTGCCACGGCCCCCCGCTGATTTTGCAGCTGCTCCAGCTCGCTGCGTCGGCTGAGGATGCCGGTGCCCCGGGCGGCGCTGCCGCCGGTCATGCTGCCGCCGGAATGGATCAGCTGCCCGTCCAGCGTGACAATCCGCAGCCGGTTTCCGCTGCGGCGGGAGATGGCGATGGCGTCCTGCAGGGTCTCCGCCACCACCGTGCGGCCCAGCAGGTTTTCAATGATGCTGTCATATTTGGAGTCGCAGCGCACCAGATCGGCGGCCAGCCCCACGCAGCCCTCGTCCTCCGAGGGGATGCGCTCCAGCCGTCCGCCCCGGATGGTATCCAGCGGCAGGAAGGTGGCCCGGCCCGCGTCCCGGCGCTTCAATAGCTCAATGGCGGCGCGGCCGTCGCTCTGGCTGTCCACCACCACGTTCTGGATGGCGGCGCCCAGCGCGGTCTCCACCGCGAGCGCGCAGCGCTGCTCGGTGCTGATCAGCTCCGCCACCGTGCCGTGGACGCCCCGCAGCGCCCCGTGACGGGCCTCCCGCATCACGGTCTTCACCGCGCCGGCGAAGCCCTCATACTCCTTCTCCATGGCGGAGAGCATGGCGATGCGGCTGTCGGTATTTTTCAGCTCGATGAGCTGCCGCGTCAGCTCGTCCGCCGTGCGCTGGGACTCCTGCGCGGTGTTTTCCATGCCCAGACGGCGACCCTCGATGATGTTCCGGGCCTCCGTCTCGGCGGCGCTCAGCTCGCTGTCCCGGGCGTCAATCTCCCCGATCCGGGCGCGCTTGGCGTCGATCTGGGCGGACACCCCGTCCTCCCGGCTGCGCTGCTCCATGGCCTCGGCGCGCATTCGGGAAAGACGCTCGGCGCTGTTTTGCATATTGGCCCGCAGCACGGCGGCGGCGCTCTCCGCCTCCGCCTCGGCGGCGGAAAGAGAGCTCAGCTCGCCCCGGGCCGTCTCGGTCTCCACGTCCTTCCGGCGCATCCGCTCTGCCAGACTCTCACTTTTCGCGTACAGCTCCTGCAGCTCCCGCTTGGCGGTTTCCAGTCCGGCGCGGGATTGCTCATAGTCCGCGTTCACCGCCTCGGCCTGCTCGTGCAGCTTGTCCAGCGTGGCCATCCATACGCTGACCTCCTCCACGCGCAGCTCGTCCCGCAGCACCAGAAACTTCTTCGCCGTCTCCGACTGCTGCTTCAAGGGGCCCACCTGCAGCTCCAGCTCGGCGATTTTATCGTTAATTCGCACCAGATTTTCGTCGGTGCGGGCCAGCCGCCGCTGGGACTCCTCCTTGCGGCTGCGGTAGCGGGCGATGCCCGCGGCCTCCTCCAACGCCTCCCGGCGCTCCTCGCTCTTGCCGTTTACAATCTCGGCGATGCGGCCCTGCCCGATGATGGAATAGCCGTCCCGGCCCAGACCCGTGTCCATCAAAAGCTCGCACACGTCCTTAAGCCTCACCTGCTCGCCGTTGATGCGGTACTCGCTCTCGCCGGAGCGGTAGTACTTGCGGGTGATGGTGACCTCGCCGCTGTCCACGTCGAACAGGCCCTCGGAGTTATCCAGCACCAGCGACACCTGCGCCCAGCCCATGGCTCCCCGGCTGGCGGTGCCGCCGAAGATCACGTCCTGCATCTTGCCGCCCCGCAGGGTCTTGCTGCTCTGCTCGCCCATGACCCACAGCACCGCGTCGGAAATATTCGATTTGCCCGAGCCGTTGGGACCCACAATGGCCGTGATGGGACGGTCAAAGGTGAGTCTGGTCTTATCGGGGAAGGACTTGAAGCCCTGAATTTCCAGCGCCTTTAAGTACAATGCGGCTACCTCATTCTGTGGTTAGATTTGTGAAAAAACGCGACATATAGTATATTACATTTTTCCCGATATTGCAACGGAAAGTATCTCATCCTCGCCGGAAATACTGTCTTTTTCAACGATTTTCAGGCTTGCCAGCCCAAACCGCTCCGTCAGCGCCCGACGGTTGCAGCCGTGCTGACCGATCATCTGGGAGGTGAGCCCCCGGGCCACGGTGATGGTGACGGCGCTGCCCGGCGCAACCGGCGAGAGCAGCTCCTCCGCCCGGTGCAGCAGAATGCGGGAGCGCACCAGCTCCCCCAGCGCCGGGTGGTAAGCGCCCGCCGCCGCGTCGCCCCCGCTCAACTCGTCGGTGGGGTTCAGCCCCAGACGGATGATGGGGATGCCTGCCACGCGGAAGATGGGCACAAGCGCCGCGCAGACCCGCACCGCGTCCTCCACCGTATGCTCCCGGTACAGTCCCGCCCGCCACTGGTCGTACAGCACCGTGTCCCGCACGATGACGGTGGGGTAAATTCGCACGCCGTCCGGGTGCAGCGCCGCGATGCGCCGCGCGGTTTCCACGTCCGAGGCGTCCGTGCTGCCGGGCAGGCCGGTCATCATCTGCAAAATCAGTTGGAAGCCCGCGGCTTTCACCTGCCGCGCCGCCACCTCCACGTCCCCGGCGGTGTGTCCCCGGCCGGAGAGCGCCAGCACCCCGTCGTCCATGGACTGAGCGCCCAGCTCCACCGTCTCCACGCCGAAGCGGCGAAGGCGGGAGAGCACCGCGCCGTCAATGGCGTCCGGCCGGGTGGAAAGGCGGATGGCGGAGAGGAAGCCGCTTTTCAGATAGGGCTGGGCAGCCCCCAGAAGCGCCTCCTGCTGCTCTGCGGGGATGGCTGTGAAGCTGCCCCCATAAAACGCGAGCTGCCGCTTTGTCCCAGATGGGGCCAAGGCGGCTGAATCCTCTATTTCCTTACGCACATCCTCCGGCGCAGCGCTGCGGAGGCTGCCCGAAATGCGGCGCTGATTGCAGAACACGCACTCATTCGGGCAGCCCAGATTGGGCACAAAAACCGGGATGATGCACTCCCGCGCACCCATCAGCTCAGACGCTCCAGCGCCTCGCGGGCGGCGGACTGCTCCGCCTCCTTCTTGGTGCGGCCGCTGCCCTCCCCCAGGGTGTCGCCATTTAAGAGCACCCGGGCGGTGAACACCTTGTCGTGGTCGGGGCCGGATTCGCCCAACATCTCGTAAGTAAGGCTCTGGCCGCTTTTTCGCTGCACAAGCTCCTGCAGGCGGGTCTTGCTGTCAGCTCCGGCGCATTCCTCGTCGGCCAGGTCGCTGAGCAGCCGCTGGGATATGAACTGCCGCGCCACCTCCAGTCCGCCGTCCAGATACAGGGCGGCGATCACCGCCTCCACCGCGTCCGCCAGAATGGAGGTGCGGGTACGTCCGCCGCTGTGCTCCTCGCCCCGGCCCAGACGGATGTACCTGCCCAGCTCCAGCTCCAGCGCAATGCCGTGCAAGCTCTCCTCGCACACCAGCTGCGCCCGCAGACGGGTCATGCGCCCCTCGGGCATCTCCGGATAGCGCTCATAAAGCCGCGTGGCCACCACCATGCCCAGCACGCTGTCGCCCACGAATTCCAGCCGCTCGTTACTGTCGCAGCTGCGGCCCCGGTTCTCGTTGGCGTAGGAGCTGTGGGTCAGGGCGTTTTGCAGCAGCGCCCGATCCCGGAAGGCGTAGCCCAGCTTGCTCTCAAGGCTTTCCATTATTCTCCCACGCGGGTCTCGACGTAGTCGATCAGGTCGCCGATGGTGGAGATCTTCTGCAGGTTTTCCTCGCTGACCTCCTCCAGATCGAACTCCTCCTCCACCGCCATGGTCAGCTCCACGATGTCCAGACTGTCGGCGCCCAGGGATTCCACAAAGCAGGTGTCGCGGCTCAGCTCGTCCTTGTCCACTGCAAACTGCTCGGCCACCATGGCCATAATTTTTTCTGCTGTCATTTGATTCATTCCTCCGCGTTCGCGCTCCCCACCGGGAGTCGCATATAGTCTATATTCTCCTCGATCTCGGAGATCACGCCGGCCTCGGCAAAGACCTTGGCCTGACGGATCGCGCTGAATAGGGCCTCCTCGTTGGAGGAGCCGTGTGCCTTGATGACGGGTCTGGAAATTCCCAGCAGGGCGGTGCCGCCCACCTTGTCCACGTTCAGCGTGTCCTTGAAGGAGACAAAGTCCTTCTTCAGCACCGACGCGGCCAGTTTATTCTTTGTGCTTTTGTAAAAAATATCCTTCAAATTGCCCACCATGAAGCGGGCGACCCCCTCGCAGGTCTTGAGAAGAACATTGCCGGCAAAGCCATCGGTGACCAGCACATCCACCTCACCGGCGAGGGTCTGGGACGCCTCCACGTTGCCGATGAAATTGATGCGCCCCTCATCGCTGGCCTTGGTGAGCAGCGCGTAGGCCTGATGCTGCAGCTCGCCGCCCTTGTGAGGCTCGGTGCCGTTATTGAGAAGCCCCACCCGAGGATTGTAGCAGCCCATGATTTTTCTGGCGTAAAAGCTGCCCATAAAGGCAAATTGCAGCAGGTATTCGGCGGTGCACTCCACATTGGCCCCGCAGTCGATGAGCAGCACGCCCCGGCCGCCGTTGGGCAGCACAGGCGCCAGCGCCGCTCGACGGATGCCCCGCACCCGCTTCACGGTGAGGGTCGCCCCCGTGAGCAGCGCGCCGGTGCTGCCGGCGGATACCACCGCGTCGCCCCGTCCCTCCCGCAGCAGGGTGAGCGCCACGGACATGGAGGAATCCTTCTTCCGGCGGGTGGCGGTGGAGGGGTCGTCGTCCATGGTGATGACCTCACTGGCCTCCACGATCTCGATCCCGGCGGCGTCGCCGCCCAGCAGCGGCTCGATGACCGCTCTTTGTCCCACAAGGGCGATCTCCACGCCCAGCTCCCGCCGCGCCCGCAGCGCGCCCAGAACCGGCGCCTGGGGTGCGTTGTCTCCGCCCATCGCATCTATAATTATCTTCACGGGCACAAGACCTCCCTGGTTTTCAAATTTTCCAAGATCTCCAGCGCTCGGGCGGAGATCTCCGCATTCTTATTCCGCTTCCCCTTCACCCGATGGCCCAGGGTGGGAATAATACCGAAATTCACGTTCATGGGCTGGAAATCCCCCACGCTGCCGCCGCTCACATAGAGGGACAGAGCGCCGGTGGCCGTTTCCTGGGGGAAATCCACCGGGGGCAGCCCCAGCAGACGGGCCGCCGTCTCAATGCCCACCAGCATTCCGCTGGCGGCGGACTCCACATAGCCCTCCACGCCGGTCATCTGTCCGGCGAAGGCAATCCGCTCCTGCCCGCGCAGCCGGTAATACCGGTCCAGCAGACGGGGCGAGTCCAGATAAGTATTGCGGTGCATCACGCCGTAGCGCACAAACTCCGCCTCTCGCAAAGCCGGAATCATGGAGAACACCCGTTTCTGCTCGCCAAAGGTCAGGTGGGTCTGGAAGCCCACAATGTTATAGAGCGTGCCCTCCGCGTTGTCCCGCCGAAGCTGCACCACCGCGTAGTCCTCGCCGCCGGTATGGGGGTTCAGGAGACCCACCGGCTTCATGGGGCCGTAGCGCAGGGTATCAAGTCCCCGGCGGGCCATCACCTCCACGGGCATACAGCCCTCAAACACGCCGCCATCGTCAAAGCCGTGGACGGGGGCTTCCTTTGCGGACACCAGCTCCCGGATAAAGGCGTCGTACTCCTCCCGGCTCATGGGGCAGTTTACATAATCCGCCGTGCCCTTGCCGTAGCGGGAGGCCAGGTAGGCGCTATCCATGTCCACGCTCTCAATGGTGACGATGGGCGCCACTGCGTCGTAAAAGTGCAGGTCGAACTCCGGGCAGAGGGTCTTGATCCGCTCCGCCATGGCGTCGGAGGTGAGGGGGCCGGTGGCGATGACCACCTGTCCCTCCGGGATGTCCGTGGCCTCCCGGTGCTCAATCACAACGCCGGGCATGACGGAGAGTTTTTCCGTGATGTACCGGGAGAACCCCTCCCGATCCACCGCCAACGCGCCGCCGGCGGCCACCCGGTTTTTGTCGGCGCTCTCCATCACGAGACTGCCGCAGCGCCGCATCTCCTCCTTGAGAAGTCCCACGGCGTTGGACATCTCGTCGCTGCGAAGGGAATTGGAGCATACCAGCTCCGCAAAGCCGTCCGCCGTGTGGGCGGGGCTCCTTTTTTCGGGCTTCATTTCAATCAGCCGCACGGGGATGCCCCGTCTGGCCAGCTGATAGGCGCACTCGCTGCCGGCAAGCCCCGCGCCGATGACAGTAACCTGTTCCATCCCCGTCACCGTCAGGACTTGGGAGCCGCCGGTTTCTTTGCGGCGGGTTTCTTCGCCGCCGGCTTGGCGGCGGGTTTCTTTGCCGCCGGCTTTGCGGCGGGCTTCTTCGCCGCCGGCTTCTTTGCGGCAGCGGTGGTCTTTTTCGCCCCGCTCTTCCGGGTCACGGCAGCCTTCTCAGCGGCGGGCTTCTTCACCTCCGGCTGCTCGCCGGCGGGCTGGGCGTCCTCGCCCTCGGCCTTCACCGCGTCCCCCGCGGCCTTCTTGCGGTAGCCCCGCTTATCCTCCGGCAGGAAGTTGGGACACTCGGGATTGATGCAGTAGGGCTTGCGCGCGCCCTTGCCGCTGCGCTTGAACATGGTCTTGCCGCACTGGGGGCAGTTATCCTTGGTGGGCACATCCCAGGTCATGAAGCCGCAGACCCGCTCCTCCCGCACCTCGCCGGTTTCCGGGTCCACGGCGGGTGCGCCGTTTTCATCGGCCACGGGCCGCTTCCTGCCGCCGTTTTCGCAGGCGTAGAAGGTGTAGCCGTTGCGGCTGGTGCGCTTGAGGATGCGGCCGCCGCACAGGGGGCATTTGCCGGGCATCTCCACCACCAGAGGCTTGGTGAAGGTGCACTCCGGGTAGCCGGGGCAGGCCAGAAAACGACCGAAGCGCCCGGACTTGACCACCATGTTTCTGCCGCACACAGGGCAGATCTCCTCGCTGACCTCGTCGGGCACCTTGATTCGCTCGCCCTCCATGGCCTTCTCGGCGGCGGTAAGCTCCCCGTCAAAATTCGCGTAAAAATCCCCCAGAACCTTATGCCAGTCGGTCTTTCCGGCCTCCACGCCGTCCAGCTCGTCCTCCATCCGGGCGGTGAACTTCAAATCCACAATGTCCGGGAAGCGCTGCTCCATCAGGCCGGTGACCACCTCGCCCAAGGGCGTGGTTCTCAAATATTTGCCGTCCTTCACCACATACTCCCGGTCGATGATGGTGGAGATGGTGGGAGCGTAGGTGGAGGGGCGTCCGATGCCCTTCTCCTCCATGGCGCGGATGAGGGTGGCGTCGGTATAGTGGGCGGGGGGCTGGGTGAACTGCTGCTCCCCGGAGGTGGACTTCAGCGCCACCTCCTCGCCCTCGGCCAGACCGGGCAGAGGACGGCGGGCGGTCTCCCCCTCCTCGTCCTTGGCCTCCTCGTACACCGCGGTGTAGCCGGCGAAGCGCTGCTCGCTGTAATTGGAGCGGAACAGATAGCCGGCGCTCTCCGTGTCAATGACCACGTTGTCGTAGA
>CAZCDJ010000044.1:0-13657 GCA_964497655.1 uncultured Oscillospiraceae bacterium
AGGCACGGGACTTTGACTCCCGCATTCGCGCGTTCGATCCGCGCCATCCCAGCCACGGCGGGGCGATTGGCGCGCCCCGCCGTACCCTCCGCTTTTCCCTTCCGCGCCATCCAAGGTCGAGAATTTTTGGCACCGTGCGGCGCGGCGGCAACAGGGCGAAAAACCATGTGACCCAGTAGCTCAGTAGGCAGAGCACCTGCCTTTTAAGCAGGGTGTCCGGGGTTCGAATCCCCGCTGGGTCACCAAAACGCAAAACCCCGGAGCTTCAACGGCTCTGGGGTTTTTCTTTGTGTTATCAGGGCTTTGCGGGTTTGGATGGTGTTTATTCCGGCGTTAAAATGTGCGTTTGAAAACACAAAAACACGCCTTAAAAAAACCAATTTGCTCACTAATTTGCTCACTGATTTGCTCACGGACATATTAAGCGGCAAACAGGTGCAAAAAGAGCCGCCCGGGAGTACCGGACGGCTTGGAAACTCTAAATTGTTTTTTTGCGCTCCGGGTGCTCGGCATAATACCAATCCAGAAACTCGCCGTAAATTCGCGCCTCGGCCTCGCGCCGGAGCTGCGCCGCTTCTTCTATGGTATCGCGATATCCAAGGTAATAGGTTTTCCCTTTGAATCCAATGTTGACCATCCACGCCCGCTGACCTTTGTGCCAGCTTACGCCTCGGAAGCCAGAGGGGTTATTGCTTTGCAGCTTGGCGCTCTCAATCCGTCGGATGTTCGTGCCTTCGGCGCGGAGCACCTTTTTCTGCATGGCTTTGGCCTGCGCTGCTTTTGTCTCCGCAGCAAGACAGCCGCAGGAGCGCTTGTCCCCCCAGAGCACACGATCCAGCGGCGATGCAACGGTCTTTCCGCAGTCGCATTTCCAGAGCCAAATCATGCTATTATTTTGCGAACGGCCTGTACTTTGGAGCGCCACAAGCCGACCGAAGCGCTCGCCTGTACCTGAATAATACGCCGACGAAGGGAAATGCCCCATGCGGAAAACAACCCGATATAAATAAGAGGGCGTGCTATCCCCGCCGCAAGCTCCAATGGCCCGTGGCCTGTCAGGGGGACGGAATTGCGCAGAAAAATTGCGAACATCATCAAAAGCACAACTGCAAACAGCGTTCGCGCTTCATGACGGTTTAGCTTCGGTGTTGCTCTCACCCCCTGCCTTCTCATGGCTCGTCCGTCCGGTATGGCCCGCGCGGCTCTCCGCCGGCAGACACAAGCTGACAGGGAAATTAAATCCAACTATCTGTATTTTTTCAAGACAGGGGGGAAGATCACGGCTGTTTGCGGAAATCGGGAGGCTGCCGGCATACAAGCAGCTCCCTCGCGCCGGCTGTCACTTTTCCGGGAAGGCTGCAAAGGGCGGCGCTACAACCATTGCCTGAATGGATTCAATGATGCTCCGCGCCAGCGACTCCTCCATGGGGTGGTCGTTGGAAAGCACCCCGTCGAGTTCAGCGCCGGAAAACCACGGCTTCTGGCTGTCCGCCTCCGCATCGTAAAGAACCGCCTGATCTACCACCAGCTTCTCCCCCTCCTGATGAAGGGAGAGATACCCGCTGTGAGAGGCGCCGGAGGAGTTTTCATTATAAAAGAAATAGGAATCCGGCGCTGCCTCGTCCTGATAGAGATAGTAGCGGTCCCGTTCCTGCCCGCTGAACACATGGACGGGCACACCGTTTTGCATGGTATAAAGGTCAAAAATCATTTGCTCCGGATAGGCCTCGCCCGTGCGCGCCCCCACCAACAGCTCGTCTGTGCCGTCGGCATTTATATCCAGCAGACAATACCCCACCTCAGCCTCGCTTTTCTCCAGCAGAAGCAGACTCATATCGTTCTCAATCAGGGTTTCCCCATCCCATTTTTCCGAGAGCGCCAGCCGGTAATTTCTCAGCAGCTGGTCGTAGGACGGGGCGGGAGTGGCCGTCCCCTGTCCGCTGTCCTGTGGCCGCTCCTGCTCCAGATCGGAGGGGCGGGCACTCTCCACCACGGGAGTGGCGGAGGGGGTCGGATTGGAAGCGCAGCCCGTGACGGCAAGCAGCAGCGTCAGCGCCAGAAGTATGGTCATGATTTTTTTCATAAGATTGAGCCTCTTTTCTTTTGTTGGGGGTTCGTTTTTCCGGGGTCTTTCCGTCAGCCCACGTCGCCCTGCGCCGGGACAAACAGGGTGTTTGCCATCGTAGAGAGCAGCTCCTGGGAAGCGCCGCTTTCCACGCTGAGACTATACACAAGGCCGGGCACAACATCCAGCCACAGAATTTTTCCGCTGCCACCCTGCGTGAAGGACAGCTGCGCGTCACACCAGGAGACCTGAGCCTGCGCGTGTTCGGCGTATTCCCCGCTCTCGCCGGAGATATCGGTGAGGGTGACCTCCGGGGTGGCTGCCGTTCGGTAAGCATAGCTGATACCGCTTAGTGTAAACCGCGTTTCAGCCACCGTCAATCCGTCCTGCTCAAAAGCGCTGACACGCACATTCTCCGCGTTGTCCGGCGCGGTGGAAAAGTCAATGCCCAAATCCCCCGCCAGCGCCAGCGCCTGATTCAAAAGCGACTGGGCGTCGCTCCCGCCGCTGAGGCACCACTGCGTGCCATTTCCCGGGGAATACCAACCCACCCAGGCGTCGGATCCGTTGGAGCAAAGACGCAGCTGGGTATCTCCGCTGTTCCAGGAGAGATCCTCCGTCCAGGTCTGATTGATGCCGGAGATGTCCTCGCTTTGGCTTGTTTTCAGCGCCCGATAGGCGTAAGCCTGACCCTCCAGAACATAATCCACCTGCGCCATTGGCACCTGGGACGCCTCTGACAGACGAACCGCGCTGTACACCACGTTTTGCGCGTTCTCCGGCAGCTCCATCTGATAGCCCAGCGTTTGCAGCTCCGCGGCACTGACCTCCTCCACCGGAGATGTGACCTGCGCCTGTCCCCAGGGCTTCCAAATTGCCGCCGCCAGCACCACCGCGCAGAAGCAGGCCGCAAGCGCCAAAATCCGCCCGTAGCCGGGCTTCCCGGCGCTGCTTGTCTGCGCTTCTTCCAAAAATTTCTCATCAGCCGAATACTGAAACTTTTCAAATCGCTGCTCATTCATAATGAGATTCCTTCCTTTCTCATGCTCTCACGCAGTTTGTCCCGTGTGCGGAACAGGGAGGATTTCACCGCTCCCTGGCTGACCCGCACGGCCCGCGCAATCTCCTGCATACTCTCGCCGTACCAATACCGCCGCACAAAAATCACGCGATTTTCCTTGCTTTGCGCGGCAAGAAAGCGGCGCAAAAACTCTTGCAGCTCCTCCCGCTCAACTATCCGATCGGCAGGGTCATCCCCCGCCAGGAAGGGCTCCAGCTCCTCAAAGGAGGTCTCCAACGCGCTGGCGCGCTTTCCCGCCCCGTTGTAAAACAGCTTGTCCAAAGCCAGATTACGCACAATCCGGACAAGATAGGCGCGCAGGGAGGCAGGGCGCTCCGGCGGAATGGCGTTCCAAAGACGCATCAACGCGTCGCTGACGCACTCGTCGGTGTCCCGCTCATCCCGCAACACCCGCCGGGCGACGGAGCGACACAGGGCGTTGTATTTTTGGCTGGTTTCCTGGATGGCTGCTTCGTTTCGCCTCCAGTAAAGGTCAATAATTTCTTCGTCGTTCATGGTTTACTCCATTTATTATCATGCATGATAGCAGGCGCTTTTGCCTACACCATTACAGACGGTTTTTTCTTCCTTTGGTTGCTGCTGGTTGTCATTTGACTGAATTATTTCGCGCACAAATTCCCGGGGGTTGTATTTTTGCCGGGAATATGGTATTCTTTCATACAGAACTTCGCCGGGGCGCGGAGCTGGCAGCTTTTTTCGTTTCTGTACCAAACGAAAAAGGCTATTTTTTTGGCCAAAACGGAGGCTGCATGAAAAAAACTTTCTACACGGAGATGGCATATCTGATCGGAATTGCGTCACTGGCGCTGGGGACGGCCTTTATGAAGTTCGCCGACCTGGGGCTCTCCATGGTGGTGGCTCCGGCCTATCTGCTCCACCTGAAGCTGTCGGAGACCCTCCCCTTTTTCTCCTTCGGCATGGCGGAATACATCTTTCAGGCCTGTCTGCTGCTCCTGCTGACGCTGGTTCTGCGGAGCTTCAAGCTCTCCTATCTGTTTTCCTTTGTCTCCGCCGTGTTTTACGGCTTTCTGCTGGACTTATTCCTGCTCATGGTGGGGCTGATCCCCATTGTGGACACGGTCTCCCGGCTGATTGCCTTCCTGCTGGGCTTTGGGCTGTGCGCGCTGGGCGTTTCCATGATGTTTCACACCTACATCGCGCCGGAGGTCTACGAGCTGTTTGTGAAGGAGCTGGCGGCCCAGCGGGGCTGGAAGCTGAGCACGGTGAAAACCGTGTACGACTGCGTGAGCTGCGCGCTGGCCATTGCCATGTCCTTTGCCTTCTTCGGCTTCGGCCACTTTGAGGGCGTCAAGGCGGGCACCATTGCCTGCGCCCTGCTGAACGGCACCCTTATCGGGGGCATTTCCCGGGCACTTGATCACCGCTTTGTCTTTCAGGACGCCACCCGTGCCCGCCGCTTCTTCCAATAAAAAGTCAGCCGGCTTCTGCCGCAGGTGTGGGAGACGTAAATCTTATTTGTCATGCAAAGGAGAAACCGTATGGAGTGTCTGATTCGCAGCTGGAGAATGGAAGATGCCGCTGACCTTGCGGCAGCCCTGAACAACAAAAAAATCCACGATCATTTAAGAGACGGATTGCCCTATCCATACACCGAAAATGATGCAAAGGATTATATTACCGCAATGCTGCAAGCCGACAAGCACACAACCTACGCCTTTGCAATAACCGTTGAGGATAAAGCGATTGGCAGCATCGGTGTTTTTCGGAAAGATAACATCCATGCTCGGACTGCCGAAATGGGCTACTATCTCGCGGAGCCGTTTTGGGGAAAAGGACTTGGAACAAGCGCTGTTAAGCAAACCTGCGCGTATATTTTTGAGCATACGGACATCCTCCGGATATTTGCGGAGCCTTTCGCCTTCAATACAGCGTCATGCCGTATTCTTGAAAAGGCCGGCTTTATTTGTGAGGGTACGCTGAGAAACAATGCGGTCAAAAACGGTCAGGTGATTGACATGAAAATGTATTCTAACATAAAAGATCCGGCAGACGCCAAATGAGCATTTAACAGGGTATCAAATAACCATGCACCCTTCCAAGATAATCCGATCCTCTCAATAAGAACGCCACCCCACGAACCGCGAAAGCTCGTGGGGTGGCTGCGTAAGCATCCATATTGGAGGGGCACAAAACCGGCTGACCTTTTATTTCTTCCCGTACTGCTGGGCCAGTCCGCCCTCGGAGGTCTCCCGGTAGCGGCTGCCCATGTCCCGCCCCGTCTCGTACATGGTTTTGACCACCATGTCAAAGGAGATTTTCCGGCTGGAGGACAGGAAATTCGCAAGGCTCAGGGCGTTGATGGCCCGCATGGCGGCCACCGCGTTGCGCTCGATGCAGGGAATCTGCACCAGACCCCGGATGGGGTCGCAGGTGAGCCCCAGATGATGCTCCATGGCCACCTCCGCCGCGTACTCGATCTGATCCACGCCCATGCCGTACAGCTCGCCCAGAGCGGCGGCAGCCATGGAGCAGGCCGCGCCCACCTCCGCCTGACAGCCGCACTCCGCGCCGGAGATGGAGGCGTTGGTCTTGATGAGATTGCCGATGACCCCGCCCACGGCCAGCGCACGCAGCACGGCGGCGTCCTGAAAGCCCCGCTTCTCCTGCATATACAGCAGGGCGGCCGGCACCACGCCGCAGCTGCCGCAGGTGGGGGCGGTGACGATGGTGCCCGCGTCCGCGTTCTGCTCGCTGGCGGCGAAGGCGTAGGCGCACACCACGCGGTTTTCCCGGGTGGCCTCGCTCTCGTCAATGTGCCGCTGGTTATAGAGGTACTGGGCCTTCCGCTCCACGCCCAGCCCGCCGGGCAGGATGCCGGAGGTGGTAAGCCCCTCGTAAATGCTTTTCTTCATGGCCTGCCAGACGGTGAGCAGGTAGTCCCAGATTGCGGCTCCCTCCCGCTGCTCCACATAGTCGCTGATGCGGATGTTGTGGTGCTTGCAGTACTCGCTGATCTCGTGGAAGGAGCGCTCCGGGTACACCTCCGGCGTGTCCATCTCCGGCCGGCCCACCACCCGGATGGCGCCGCCGCCGGTGCTGAGCACCCGCATGGAGGCGGTGACACTCTCCCCTTGCAGCGCCTCAAAGTCCATGGTGTTGGGATGGGGCAGCCCGGCGCCGTCGGCGGTGTCGAACACCACCTGACAGTCGATGGGATCAAAGGCCTCCCGCACGGCCCGGTCGGTTTGATGCCCCCGGCCGGTCATGGCCAGAGAGCCGCGCAGGGTGACGCGCACCCGCTCCGCTGTGGGGTTTTCGGCGCGGAACAGCTCCGCCGCCTTCTGGGGTCCCATGGTGTGGGAGCTGCTGGGCCCCCGTCCGATCCGGTAGATTTCAAGAATGGATTTCATGGCGCGCCTCCGAAGTTTATGTTCTGTGGATTTATTGTACCATATTTCATTTCATGGTGCTATAATTCTTTCTTAGAGGAGGGACGATATGCAGGAAGTTCTTTTGACCGGCCAGATTGGGGAATACGCCCAGTACCTGGAGCCGAAAATGATTGAATACATCTCCCAGGGGCAGACCGAGGCCTTTGAGGGCTTTGAAAACTTTGACCTGATGGCCTTTGACTGGTACGACGTGAGCTCCGACGAGACGGAGCTGTCCAAAATCCTGATCTACATCGACCGGGAGGACCTGTTTTTCTTCTGCGAGGACCAGCGCTCCCTGCTGCGTGTGCAGCCTCTGCTCAGCCAGGGGCAGAGCAACGAGCGGGCACTGTACCTGTTCTTTGTGGGGCTGCTGAAAAACGATATGTCCCGGCTGGACGCCTTTGAGAGCTGCGTCACCGACGCGGAGGACGCGGCGCTGGACCGGCCCCAGGGCGATTACCTGAAGGAAATCCGGGACTACCGGCGGGAGCTGCTTCGCATGAAGCGCTATTACGAGCAGCTGCGCTACATTGTGGACAACCTGACCGCCAACGACAACGGCCTGTTCTCCAAGGCGGGCGTGCGCTACTTTGCCATTGTGGGCAACCGGCTGGAGCGCTTCCTCTCCGACGTGCTGCACCTGCGGGAATATGTGACGCAGATGCGGGAGGCCTGTCAGGCCCAGCTGGATTTGGAGCAGAACAACCTGATGCGTGTGTTCACCGTGATCACCGCCGTGTTCCTGCCCCTGACGCTGATTGTGGGCTGGTACGGCATGAACTTCAATATGCCGGAGCTGGGCTGGCGCTACGGCTATCCACTGGTCATCGGCCTCAGCGCGGCGGTGTGTGCCGGTCTGCTGCTGTGGTTCAAGCACAAAAAGTGGTTTTGATTGCCCCTTTTATCCATAATCGACGGTTTTTCCTCGGAAAAACCGTCGATTTTTGGCTATCTTCTTCTCCTTGAATGTGATATATTAGTAACTCTCTGATACGGTAGCGAACAAGTGAGTGGTGAGGAAAACGAGCAGGGGCGAAAAGCGCGCGCGGCGCCAGGATATGGATATGACCGAGGGCGTGATTTGGAAGCAGCTTGTACAGTTTTCCATCCCTCTTGCCATCGGGCTGCTGTTCCAGCAGCTCTATAACACGGTGGACGCGGTGGTGGTGGGCCGCTTCGTCAGCAAGCAGGCGCTGGCCGCCGTGGGCAGCACCGGCAGCATCATCAATATGCTGGTGGGGCTGTGCGCGGGACTTTCCACCGGCGCCAGTGTGGTAATCTCCCAGGCCTTCGGCACCCACGACGACAAGGCCCTGCACGACAGTGTGCACACCACCATTGCCCTCACCTTTGTGATGGGGCTTGTCACCACCGGGCTTGGCATCGTGATCGTGCCCCCCATGCTGCGGCTGATGGACACCCCCGCCGATGTGTTTGAAAGCGCCAGAACCTACCTGACCATTTATTTCGCCGGCATCAGCGGGCTGCTGGTGTACAACATGGGCAGCGGCATCCTCCGGGCGGTGGGCGACAGCCTGCACCCCCTGTATTTTCTGGTTTTCTCCGCCCTCACCAACATCGTGTTCGATCTGGTCTTTGTCCTGGTATTTCATCTGGGCGTGGCGGGCGTGGCCTACGCCACCATTCTCAGCCAGTTTCTCTCCGCCATTCTGGTGATGTGGACGCTGTGCCGCACCGACGCGCCCTACGGCGTACACCTGAAGGAGCTGGCGGTGAACCGGGGGATGCTCAAGCGCATCTTCCTCATCGGTGCGCCCTCGGCGCTGCAGCAGGCCATTACCGCCTTCTCCAACGTGTTCGTGCAGGGCTACATCAACGCCTTCGGCTCCAACTGTATGGCCGGGTGGAGCAGCTACAACAAGCTGGACGTATTCATTCTCATTCCGGTCATGAGCATCTCCATGGCCTCCACCACCTTTGTCGGCCAGTGCTTCGGCGCGGGCAAGCTGCGCCGGGCCCACGACGGCGTCAAAAACGCCATGTGGATGTCCCTGGTCATCACCGCCCTGTGCTCGGCGGCGCTGATTGCCTTCGACCGGCCCATGCTGATGCTGTTCAACACCGACCCGGAGGTGATCCGCTACGGCGCCCTGTTCATCTCCTACATCGGCCCCTTCTATGTGACCATCTGCTTCAACCAGATCTACGCCGGGGCGCTGCGGGGCGTGGGCAAGTCCGTGACGCCCACAATAATCATGCTGTGCTCCTTCGTGGTGTTCCGCCAGATCTACCTCTATGTGTTCCGCCATCTGGGCATGGGCTTTGTGCCCGTGGCTCTGGCCTATCCGGTGGGCTGGGTGCTGTGCAGCCTGCTGATGACCGTCTCCTACCGGCGCAGCGTGCTGTGCCGTCTGCCGGAGGACGCGCCGGAGTTCCCCGTCCCCGCCGCAGCGGCGAAATAGAGTCAAATCCCGTTTTCCGCCGCAGGCGGCAAGCCGAGGCGCGAAGCGCAGCGCGACCCCTTTGTCAAAGAAGTCCTTGGGCTTCTTTGACAAGCTGAAAAGAGCGGACAGCCATTGGGCTGTCCGCTCTTTATCATCTATCTCAGTCGATGGCGGCGGTGCGAAGGCGCAGCACCCACTGGTTTTGCAGGTTCTTCACCCCGGTGGTATAGCTGTCGCCGCAGAGGAACAGTCCTCCCGCCGAGCCCAGCTGGGTGACGCCGTCCGCCACAAAGGCCCCCTTGGCGTCGTAGACCTTCATCTCGCCCAGATCAGACTCCGTGTCGTACAGGTACACCTCACCGGTGAACACGTCGGTATACAGCTCCAGCGTGCTGCCGGTGAGCACCACACGCCCGTCCGCGTCCGCGGCAGCCATGGTGCCGTCCGCCAGTGTCACCAGCCACAGCCCGCCGCCGCTCCAGCCGTCGCAGCTCACCGCGCCGGAGAAATAGTGCTCCGCGCCGCTGTATTCCCGCAGTCGCACGCCGGTGTCTCCCTGCACCCAGTAGCCGTAGGACGCCATGTGCAGCTCCTTGTCATAGATGTTGGCCTCGTTCATGGAGGGGCTCAGGTAGTATTTCTCCGCCTGCGCGGCGGTGGTCACCTTCAGGTAGCCGCCCTCGTTCACCACCTCGTCCCCGGCGGCGAACTGCTTCACCGTCTCCCCGGAGGGATTGATGGCCTGATACACGCCGTCCTTCTTCACCACGGCAATGCCGTTCATAAAGTCCCCGGCGTAGCTGTACTGCCGCTCCACGGCAAAGCTGCCGTCCAGCGCCAGATAGCCCCACTGGCCGTAGTTGCACACGGCGGCAAGACCCTCGGAAAAGCCCCGTGCGTCGTCAAAAAAGCTGGGCAGATCTCCCGCGCGGTTCAAGACGGTGCCGTTTTTATCCATAAAGCCCTTTTGGCCGTTGGCATAGTTGATGCTCATCATGGCGCTGCCGCTGCTGCCCAGCGTTTCGATGCTGCCGGGGGCCAGCTCCCCCAGCCGGGACCAGGAGGAGGTGTCAAACACCGCGCTGCCGTCGGCGGCGAAGCACGTGGCCAGATTTTTTGCCCCGTCGTACACGCAGACGCAGCCCAGCTCCGTGGCCATCACCCGGGAAAACAGAAAGTCCGTGGCCCAGCTTCCATCCATGGCAATCAGGGCGTAACGGGGGGCGTAGCCGCCCTCGGCTGTCTCGTCCTCCGCCAGCGTCTCCGCCACATACACCGGCAGGTAATTGGCGCTGCCGTCGGCGCCATACCACACGGCGCTCCAGCAATCCGTGAGAATGGGGTCCAGCACCACCTGTCCGCCGCCTGTCACCAGCCCGTAGAGGCCGCTGCGAAGCTCGCCGGAGTCGTCGCTCAGCCGCTCGCCCCGGAAGGGGGTCACAAAGCCGTAGCTGCCCGAGGGGACAAACTCCGCGATGCGCTGGTCGCCGCCCCGGCTGCCCACCGTCTCCGGCGCGACCCAGGCGCTGAGCGCCGACCAGTCCGCCTTCACGTTGGGGCCGGCGGCAAACTCTCCGCCTGACACGCTCTCGCCGTTGGCCTCAGCCAGCGCGGGGGCGATGTATTTTTCGTTCACCGTCTTTGCCTGCTCCGTAAGGCCGCAGCCGCTAAGTGCAAGCGTCAGGATGATCAGAATGGGAATCAGTTTTTTCATGTGTCTCTCCTCACCGCAGCGGCACATAGCCGCAGCCCAGCAGCAGCTTGCGTCCGTTGGCGGCCTGTATCCAGTCCCAAAGCACCCGCTCCGGGCTCTCCTCCGCCGCGTCCGTGGCAACGGCCGCGCAGTAGGTCACAAGGAAGGGGTACGCGTCCGAGGTGACGGTGTCGCTGCCGGGGGTCACGCCGTCCACGGCGAGAATCTTCATTCCCTCCCCCACGCTCATGGTCTGGGCATAATAGAGGAAGGTGTAGCCGATGGCGCCGCTGCTGCCGTCAAAGCTGTCCAGCACACGGGTGGGGCCGGCCATATTGTCCAGCACCTGCCGGGACGGGGCGTCCGCCATGGCGGTGCCGTTCATCACCAGCTCCTCCATTGCCGTCTGGCTGCCGGAGGCTGCGCTGCGCTGGAAGGCTGTGATCTCCTCGCTGCGCCCGCCCAACTGCTTCCAGTTGGTAATTTTCCCGCTGTAAATATCGCGGAGCTGCTGGGTGGTCAGCCCGTCCACCGGGTTATCCTCGCTCACCAGAAACACCAGCGCGTCCAAGGCGATGGGGGCCGCGTCGTAGGTGAAGCCCCGCTCCGCCATCTCTCTCACCATGGCTTCCGACGGAGAGCTGGCCAGCACCACAGCCGCCTCCCCATCCATCAGGGCGCGGTAGGCCTCGTCCGTGGCTCCGTCTCGGATGTCCGCCGTCGCGGCGTCGCCGCCCAGCAGCAGGGACGCGGCCCCCTCGGCCAGCGGCCGGAGCGCGGAGCCCACTGCCAGCACCGGGAAGCTCTCGCCGGAAAACACAAAAGGCTCCCCCGCCTCCTCCGCCGGCGCGACGGTCTGCGCGGGCGCCAAAATGCCGCAGCCCGTGAAAAGCAAAGCGAAAATCAGCATTGCCGGAATGAGTTTTTTCATCAGTATCCTCCTGAGTGGTATATGCCTTTTTTGCAGGTTTACATTATATTATATATTTTATGAACAATCTGTCAATTCTTTCTCGCCTTCTCTTGACACAGCGGGGCGGGGGTGCTATATTAGCACTCGTACAAAGAGAGTGCCAGCATGGGACGGCGCCGAGTGCCAAACGAGGACAAACGATGGAACTGAGCCAGAGAAAAAAGAAAATACTCGCCGCCGTGGTGGAGGAATACATCCGCTCCGCGGAGCCGGTGGGCAGCAAGACCATCGTGGACGTGGCGGAGCTCAGCTGCTCCAGCGCCACCATCCGCAACGAGCTGAGCGAGCTGACCACCCTGGGCTATCTGGAGCAGCCCCACACCTCCGCCGGCCGCGTCCCCACACCCCAGGGCTACCGCATCTATGTGAACGAGCTGATGGAGCGGCAGAAGCTCTCCATCGAGGAGACCGAGGAGATCAACCGCAACATGAGCGAGAAGCTCACCCAGCTGGATCATCTGGTGGCCAACATCGGCACCCTCGCCTCCCAGCTTACCGATTACCCGGCGCTGACTCTGGCCGCCCCCGCACCCGCCACCATCCGGCGCTTCGACCTGATTTACATTGACGCCAACACCTTCATCATCGTGGCCATGCTCTCGGGCAACACGGTGAAAAATAAGCTGGTGCATCTGCCCGTTTCCGTTGGGCAGGATATGATTCAGAAGCTCTCCTCCATTGCCAACGCCAACTTTACCGACATCACCGAGGATCGCATCACCCCCCTCATTATCCGCGCCGCCGAGCGGGCCGCGGACGACACCATGGGGCTCACCGCGGTGATCGCCTCCTTCGCCATTGAGATTCTCTCCGAATCCCAGGCCAACGAGACCTATGTGACCGGCGCGAACCGGCTGCTGGGTCTGCCGGAATTCAGGGACCCCGGCAAGGCCCACGCCCTGATGAGCTTCCTCTCCGACGGCAGCCACCTGAAGGATCTGCCGGTGCAGGAGCTGAGCGGGGACGGGGATGTGAAGGTGCTGATTGGGCCGGAAACTCTGGCAGACGAGCTGAAGGACTCCAGCGTTGTGGTGGCAAGCTACGACGCGGGGGATAACACCCGGGGCCTGATCGGCGTAGTCGGCCCCACCCGAATGGACTATTCCAAGGTGGCCGCCAAGCTTGCCCTGATTGCGGACACCCTTTCCAAGCGCCTGGGCGGCTCCTCCGCACCGCCGCCAAGGGGTCTTGACAACAAATTGATCATAAAGGGAGATACGAATGAGCAATAAGAATAAAGCGCCCCGCACCCCCGGGGATGCCGCCGAAAAGGCGGACGAAAAGCTGAATACGGATATTCCCGTCCAGGACGACCCCGCTGCCCAGCAGACGGCGGAGCAGCCCGCCCAGCCGGCTCCGGAGGAAAAGAAGGGCCCCACCCCCGAGGAGCTGCTCAGCGCCGAGAAGGACAGGTACCTGCGCCTGATGGCGGAATACGATAACTACCGCAAGCGTTCCACCCGGGAGCGGGACAGCATCTACGCCGAGGTGAAAGCCGACACCGTGACCCGCTTCCTGCCGGTTTACGACAATCTGGCCCGGGCACTGGAGCAATCCACCGAGGACGCGGCCTACCGCAAGGGCGTGGAGCTTATTATGGCCCAGTTCAACGAGGTGATCTCCAAGCTGGGCGTCGCCCCCATCGAGGCCGTGGGCAAGCAGTTCGACCCCGCCCTGCACAACGCCGTGATGCACGAGACCGACGAGACCAAGGGCGAGAACGAAATCGTGCTGGAGCTGCAAAAGGGCTTCAAAATGGGTGACAAGGTCATCCGCTTTTCAATGGTGAAAACGGTCAACTGACCGTTTCATATATGATGTAAACGAAACCTTTCATATAGGAGGAAATTAATTATGGGAAAAATCATCGGTATAGATCTTGGAACCACGAACTCCTGCGTAGCCGTCATGGAAGGCGGCGAGGCTGTTGTAATCGCAAATGCTGAGGGAGCAAGAACTACCCCTTCAGTTGTTGCTTTCAGCAAAACAGGCGAACGTCTTGTAGGACAGGTAGCTAAAAGACAGGCAGTTACAAATACTGACCG
>CAZCDJ010000045.1:0-13549 GCA_964497655.1 uncultured Oscillospiraceae bacterium
CAGCCAGAACCAGCGTTGCGCCGGCAGGGAGGGTCAGCGCCGTATCAGTGTCCGCGCAGGAGAAGATGATGTCCTTCAGCTGGAGGGTTTGGCTGGCGGCATCCCAGTGGTAGCCGTGGGTCGCCAGAGTCGCGTTCTCGACCCAATTACCATTGTCATCCCCAGTCCCGGCAGGCTTGGAGAAATCCATGGGCAGGGTATATTCATACATCGGAATAAAGGTGTGCGTAATATTCAGCGTTACCTCCTTCGCGGGCATGGTGAACTTGAAGGTGAGGGTTTTGTCAACCGCAACGTTCGTCTGTACGGTGACGGTCTGGGCGGGGGTGCTCACGCCCTCGCCGGTGAGGGCGACGCTGTGTCTGCCGCTGCCCACCGGCGTGCCGGCAAAGGGAATCTGCACATTGACCTCACTTCCGGGCTCCTGGGGCACGGGGTTGCCTGAATCCATCGGGGGTTCCACCCGGGCCGTGGTGCCGTTTTTCGTAACGCCAGCCGGTTCGCCGGCTTTGACCTCATACCCGCTCGCTTTCCTGACTCTCAGCTCCAGCGTATCCGACTCCGCTTTATCGGGCTCGGTGACGGTGATATAAAAGACACCCGGAGGCACCGGGGCGCCGGTGAAGGTGACGGTTTTGTTGTTCTGGTCAAAGCTGACGTTGGTGGCCACGGTGGTTTTACCGTTGTCGGCGTACGCCTTATACTCGCCTGCGGGCATATTGGTCAGTGTGAACACCACGCTTGTGGCTGTTGCGGAGGCTCTGTATCCTATGGTATCCTCCGTCTCCGGCTTAGCTGATTTCGCAAGCCCATTCTCGGCAAGCAGGACTACCTGCGCCGTTTTTTCGGCGCTGTTTTTGCCGGCGACAGGCGCGCTTCCCACATCGAAGGCCGCCATTGCCGCCGTGGGCAGCAGGGAGAGGATCATGCAAAGCGCGAGAAGGGTGCCGAGCAGTCTTTTTTTCATCTTTCATTCTCCTGTATCAAATAATTTAATGATCTCTTGTCCGGTCAGAGCTCGCTGTCATGCCCCTCCGACTCCGGGCGGAAGCCCAGCAGAAGGCCGGGGATGCGGTGCAGGGGGCGTTTCAGCAGAGCGTTGTACTCCCGTGCCAGCTTTCGATACACCAGCAGCTTGCTGGCTAAAATGTTTTCCGCCCGTGTGTCGTGCTCGCCGCCCCGCTCCTGCATATGAAGTCTGCGGTGGAACCGCACCTCCTCTGCGAGAAAGTCAAGAGCTTTCCGCTTTCCCCGCAGCTCCCGGTAGCTGACCGAAAACCAAAGCGTCAGGGTCACGGCAACGCATAGCCCCGCGATCAGCCAGGGAATCGCGCCAGACGGCATAGTACCAACCTCCTTTACTGGGAATCCCCATGGTGACAGCATAACACAGCCGCGCCGCCTGTGGCGGGTTACAGCGGGAACCGTGTTTTATACAGCGCGAACCGTTATGTAACCTCTTGTGCGGATGCGCCCGTTGTGGTAAAATGCCCATAGACACGTTACACGGAGGTACAGCAATGCACATCGCGGTCTGCGACGACGATCAAAATGAGCTATCCCGCGTATCCTCACTGTTGGAGGACTACCGCAGAGAGCGCGGGGGATACCTGACATACGAAACCTTTCACAGCGCCACCGAGCTTCTGGAAACCATGCGTTCCCGGCGATATGACCTGCTGCTGCTGGATATTTTCATGCCCGGCGTCACCGGAATGGAGGCCGCCGGCGAAATCCGCCTGACAGATGGGGAGCTGCCCATTGTATTTCTCACCTCCTCCCGGGAATTTGCCGTGGAGAGCTACCGGGTGAACGCGGAGGACTATCTGCTCAAGCCCGCCCGGCAGGATACAATTTTTTCCTTGTTGGACCGGCTGTTTGCCCGGCTGTGCCAGGAGGATCCGTACCTGACGCTGAAAACCGAGGGCAGCATTATTCGCCTGCCCTTGTCCCGGATTGTCTCCGTGGAGGTACGCAACCGCATGGTGGCGTTTACTCTGGCGGACGGCACAGTGCGGGAGACCTACGGCAATCTGGCGGACTTTGAGGAGAAGCTGCTCGCCCACCCGGCCTTCTGCAAGCCCCACCGGGCTTATCTCGTCAACCTCGCTCTGGCCACGGGACTGGACAAGGACGGCTTTACCACCCCGTCGGGCAAGCGGGTGCCGGTGGCGCGGGACTCCTTTGCCCGCGTCAAGGCCGCCTATATGAAGGCGCTGCTTTCGGGAGGCGGGATGATATGATGGTGAAGATGTGTTACGCCACGCTGATTCTGATCTTTGCCATCATCGGCATGACCATGCTTTTGAACCTGAACCCCCTGCGTCTGCCCCGGGGCAGGCGATTTGCGTTTTTTGCGGCCATGGTCTTTGTGATTGCCGCCAGCATCGTGCTGATGCTGCAGCACTCAGGACGCTTTGCGGCGCTCTACCCGCTGCTGGTGCATCTGCCGCTGGTGGTAATTTTCTGCGTGGTGTCCCAGCGGGGACTTGCGAAGGTGCTCTTTGTGCTGCTCACCACGGTTTTTCTCAGCTATCCGCCCGCCTTGGCGGACGAGCTGCTGATGAAGTGGGCTTCCCCGGGCCCTGTGACGGAGCTGCTGACGGCGGCGCTGTCCTGCGCTCTGGTGCTGCTGTTTCTCAAACGCTTTTTGCAGCCGGACTTCGCCTATGTGATGGAGACAGTCTCCTCCGGCGAAACCGCGCGGTTTTGTCTGGTGCCCATCGGCTATAACATTCTGGTTTATGAGCTGGGGAAATACGGCTACGGAACCTGCGCGCAGCCCCTGCGGATTGTGCTTTTCGTCAGCGCCATGGGCGTGTTTTTTCTGCTGCTGCGGGTGCTGCGCCGCTCCCGGGAGCTGGAGCGGATGCACAGAGAGCAGTCGGAGCTGCACCTGCAAATGGAGGCGGCCAAGGATCAGCTCAGCGCCCTGCGCGCGTCCCAGCAGCAGGCCGCCACCTACCGGCACGACCTGCGGCACCACCTGTCCCTGCTGAAAAGCTTTCTGGACGAGGGCGATTTGGACAAGCTGAGCGCCCAGCTGCCGGAGACCCTGCCGGTGAGCGATACGGAGCTGTGCTCCCTGCTTAGCAACGCGCTGGAAAACGCCGTTGCCGCCGCCGCGCAGGTGGAGGACGAGAAGCTCCGCCGGGTGTATTTCCGGGCCTTGGTGGCGGGGAACAAGCTGCTGATTTCCACCGAAAACGCCTATTCCGGCCGGATTCAGTGGGAGGGGGAGCTGCCCCAAACCCAGAGTCGGGAGCCGGGGCATGGCCTTGGGGTCAGGAGCATGGTGTCCATCACGGAGCGGCGCGGCGGCCTCTATTCCTTTGAAACGGCGGACGGCGTGTTCATGCTGCGGCTCATGCTGCCCCTTGCCACTTGAGGGCGGCGCAGTCAGCAGCCCCCGGCCTTCTCAGCCCCGGCAGGTCCTGCGGCATGGGGCGGTGACGGGGCAAAGAAAGAAACAACCAGTCCCCCCTCGGCCGGTCTGCCGAGGGGGGACTCTTTCCCCGTGGAGGGATAGGGCGCGGGAAATGGATCAGCATGAGATACGGAAGCAATATTTTGGGCACTCCGCCTTCCGGGAGTGACAGGCGGAGCTGACCGCAGCGCTCCGTTTTTGTGCGCACAAAAAAGATTGACCGGCCGGTCTGCTTGTGGTATGCTATTCATAATAGACCGACCGGTCTGTTATGGAGGGTGAAACATGAAGCAAGAGGATAAAAACGCCCAGTCCCGGCGAAAGATTCTGGACGCGGCGCTGGGAGAGTTCTCCGCGCACGGCTACGACGGCGCGTCGCTGAACACGGTGTGGGCGGAAAACGGCATCTCCAAGGGAAATGTGTACCACTATTTTAAGGACAAGGATCAGCTCTATCTGCTGTGCGTGGGGGAGTGCTTTGACGCCCTCACCGCCTATCTGGAGCAGGCGGCGGAGACCCTCAGCGGCGCGCCGGAGCAGCGCGCCAGAGACTATTTTGACGCCAGACTGCGCTTTTTCGCGGAGAAGCCCGGATATCTGGGCCTTTTCTGCGACGCGGCGCTGCGTCCGCCGGAGGGGCTGCGGGAGCAGGTGCTGCAATGCCGCGCCGCCTTCGACCGGCTGAATATCCGCGTTCTCTCCGCGCTGCTGGAGAGCCGCCCCCTGCGCCCCGGCCTGACGGTGGCGGGGGTGGTGGAGGCCTTCCGGGCGTACATGGATTTCTTCAATCTGCGCTACCGTTCGGTTGGGGAGGGGCGGTCTCCGCAGGAGGCGCTGCGCCTCCACGAGGAGGAATGTCACCGGCAGCTTGATATTTTGCTCCACGGAGTACTGGAGGCGCGGGCATGAGAAAACGGCTCACCACCACGCTTGCGCTGCTGCTTTCCCTTGCGTGTCTCGCCTCCTGCGCCGGGGGAGGGAGTGTCGCCACGCCGGTGCCCACCGATCCGCCCGCCGCCGCGAGCCCCTTGGAGCCCCCCGCGCCCACGGCAACGCCGGCAAGCGCCGAATCTCCCGCACCAACATCAAAGCCGACCCCTGCACCCACATCAAAGCCGACCCCCGTGCCCACGGCAAAGCCGACCCCCGTGCCCACGGCGAAGCCGACCCCCGCCGCGCCCCTCACGGATGGGGAGATCATTGCAGCCTTCACGGAGACCATCACTGCCCTGCGGGGCAGCGTCACCCTGAGCGTGGGCGGCAGGGAGTGGAAATACGGGGCGGAATGTGACCTGAAAAACCTCTATTACGCGGTGCTTTCCGACCATCCGGAGCTGAAATACGCCTATGATATGACCGCCACGGTCAGCGGCGACAGCGCGTCCTGCACCTTCCTCTATATGCCCTACAAGCTGCCGGGCTACGTCCCGCCCAAGGGCAGCCACACCGTTGGCAGCCTCCACGACGCGGACGCCATGGCGCAAAGTATGCTGCGCGGCGGGGATACGCTGTCCATCGCCCTCACGGAGCCGTCCCTCACGGTGGACGAGCTGCAGCGGGCGCTGGGGCAGGCGGGCTACGGCTGGATTGTCTACACCCTCAGTCGGGACGGCACGGAAATTCAATCGGCTCCCGCCACCGGCTACACCATGGCCCAATGCCGGGAGGCGATCAGCGAGAGCTTCCGTCTGGCACAGGAGGCGCTCTCCGGCCTGCTGACGGAGGGCATGACCCAGCGGGAGAAGGCGCAAAGCGCCTACGACTGGCTGGTGGGCGGCGTGGCCTACGACTTCCGCTACTATTCCGGCAAGAACGATATGCCCTTCACCTCCACCGTGGCGCTGGGCGCCCTGCGGGACAAGCTTGCAATCTGCGGCGGCTACGCCCACGCGCTGGAGACCCTGCTGGATTTGTGCGGCATCGAAAACTACACCGTGTCCGGCGTGTCCCACGGGGAGTACCACGCCTGGAACTATGTGGTGCTGGACGGGGAGGGCTACTACTGCGACCCCACCGCCGACCGGGGCGGCATGAGCGGTCACTTCCTTCTGACGGCGGAGGAGCTGACCCAGCTGGGCGGCTATCAGTTGGACGACGCCTTCTGCCGCGCCCTCCGGGTAAAATAGGAACCGCCCCGCAGCCAAAGGCTGCGGGGCGGTTTTGCTGTAAAGGTCAGGTGGTCTGGACTACTGCTGCCGTCAGAACCTGAACAGCAACCGGGGTTTCGCCGTCAAAGTAGAGGGAGACAGCTTGGTCTGTTGTCAGATTTTCGACTGAAAGATTTGTCAACACGGAGTCGATATAGCTGAAAACCGGTATGTTACTCTGGAGGAGATACGCTTTGCCAACCACGCTATCCGTTTTTCCTATCACAGCAAATTTTATATCTCCTTCAATTTTTATCGTGGCAGATTGACGCGTCAGCCCTGTCACAGATGTCACCGCGCCGCTCTGCATGGTGTATTTCACATACCGTGGCGTTTCAACGTCTGGGAGATCACTCATGCTGTATGTGAGAGTGGTCGGCTCGCCGGCTGACGCGAAGGACAGCTCCTTTTTCTGCGAATCCACGCCCACCAGCAGGCCGTAATGGGTCGTCTCGACGGGGGAGACATAGGGGGGCACATAGTACTTGGGCGCGATCACCAGATAGCCCACCTGCCCGTCGGGGAGCAGGTACACGTCCACATTGCCGTTCATCACCGCAAGCGCCGCGTTCGCCCGGCTGCCCAGCGTGACGCCGCCCTGCGTGTCGCACTGATAGACCACCAGCGCGCCGGAAAGGGAGTAGCGTGTGTCATCGCCCCGCAGGGTCAGCGAGCTGTCGGTAAGGGAGGTGAGAACGGCGTAGCGCTTCACGGGGCCGGTGTAGTTGGATAAGCCGGCCACCCTGCCGTTCTCGTCCAGCTTCAGCTCCGTCAGCTTGCAACGATACACGTCCGAGTCCCCCAGATAGCCTCCGGGGGCGGCACGGAACTTTTGTGCCCCGTCGCCGCGCAGCAGCGTATACTCGGGGACATTACTGAAGAAATCCTCCTGCACCAACTCCCGGCCGGTGATTATGCCCACCTGACTTACGCGGGACAGCGCGTCCCCGGTGACCGCCGCCACCCATTTGCCGTTTTCCTCGGCGTAGAACAGGGAAAACGCATCCTCCGTGAGCCGGTCTGCGCTCACCGACGTGTAGCTGCCGTTGCTGTAATCCAGAATGGCGGTGTCCTTGTCCGCGAGGAAAAGGGCGTCTGTGGCTTTCATCGTGGCGGAGGTCACCGTCATGGGTGTCACGGCGCTTACCCTGCCGTTCCCGTCCAGCGTGAGCTGCACCAGTATATGGGCCGGCTCAAAAAGGTAGGAGCTGCTCCTCTGGAGGGACACCTCAATGCTCCCGCCGGAGAAGAAGATGGTCAGGCCCGCCGCGCCCGCCATGCTGCCGGTGACGTTTACCTCAAGCTCCCGCGCTGTCCCGTCCATGCCCATGAGCTTCAACTTGGGATAGGCGTTGATGATGCCGGAGGAGGTGTAGCTGCCGCTTTCCGTGCCCAGCAGGATGGCGCAGAGACTGCTGCTGCGGAAGGCGGCGATGCGCCCCAGGTGATCCAGATAGAAGGTGCCCTCATCGCCCACCGCCGGCTCCGCGCCGTTGAGCTGATAGGTCTTGCCGCCGACCTGGCAGGTCTGCGCTTCGGCGTCCGCAGCGGTCACCTTGCCGGTGAAGGACTGGCGGGTGACCCAACAATGGGAACGGATCCCGTCCGCCACAGACCACTCCACAATGTCGTCGGCACGGATACAGGTCAGTCTGGATTCATCCCCACGCACGGCGATGCCGGCGGTATCCGGTGTTCCGTCCCTTGTGGGCAGACGGTACCCGCAGAAGGTCTCCATGCCATCCTTGTAGGCTCCATTCGCCTGCACCGGCGGGGCGCACCGGGTGCAAATCACGCCGGTGAGCTGATCGTATTTGTCATGGAAGAACAGAAGCTCCCCCTCCAGCGCCGCAAGCTGATCCCTTGTCATCCGCGTCTCCGCGCCGCTTTGGTACACGGGAACCGTCCGGGAGGAGGGCAAATCGTAGATTACAGAAGCGCCATTGATCCCCGCAACCGTAAGTTTGTCGCTCCCGGACGGCTGCTTCGCAGCCAGGGAGCCCATGAGGTAGTAATTCATGGAAATGCAGGAGACGATTTTTTCGGGAGCCGTCAGCTCCAAGTTCTTTTTCACACAGAGCTCCACGGTGTCATAGAGATGTCCCGACAGATCGATTGCCGGCGCCCACTCTCTCACCTTTTCCAAGGTGACGGTGAACGTAAGCACGTCAATGTTCAGAGTACTTTCGGCCAGCGTTTTCCCGGTGCCGTGGGCCGTGCCGCTGTCATCCACCGTCACGGTTTCCAGAAGCAGAGTGTTACTCACCATCTGAAACGCATCACCCCGAAGGACGGGCTCGGCGGCGCTGACGATGCTGACGCCGTCCATCACGCCCAGCTTCTCCGCGGCCCGCAGGTACTTCTCTCCGCTGTAAGCCGTGCTGCCGTTCCCGTTCACGGAGACGTTGTTGTAACCCAAGGTTCGCATCGCCATGGCCGCGGATTCACCGAAAGAGACTACTCCCGTGGGGTCAAATCTGCCGGCACCCTTGCCGCAGACAATACCAGAGTCGGCAAGATACGTAATATACGCATCCGACCACCTTCCCATGGTATCGATGAAGGGGCTGGGTAATAGACTGACATCTCTGGTGGGCATCCCGGCAGTGATGGCCACCATTTTGCCCATCTCCTCCCGGGTGATAACGTCCTCAGACCTAAAGTATCCGCTGGCATCTTCGTCAAGAATGCCAAGAGACGACAAAAGCTCGCCGGACTTGTCATAAGAATTGGAAATTGATTCCGGCGGTATCGGCGGATTTCTCCGGGGCGGAGGCGGCCAGCACCGCGCCGGGCAGCAGGGAAAAGACCAAAGCGGCGACCAGTAGGAACGAAAGGCTTTTTTTCATGGGACACTCTCCTTTTTTGGGGCATCGCGGGGTCGGTAATCCCCCGGCGCTCCCGTGATGCGCTAAACTTCGTCAGATGATTCCATTATACATACACGCACGGTATTTGCAAGAAAGCACGGCATATTTATTGGTTTTCTCCCCGGAGCGGCAAGGGAAATAATTTCCAAGCTGTGGCAATAGTCATTGGCTCCAACAGAGAAATGTAATAAATTATACACGGGATAGTATGATGTCTTTATATAAATTGCCGTGAAATTTTTTTGGGGGGAAGGGGAGATCAGCCATGCGGAAACGGGCGCTTGCCGTCCTCGCGGTCTGCCTGCTGCTGTTTGCCGCTCTGCCCGCCGCCCGGGCCCACGCCGACTCGGCGCAGGAGGGCCTGCTGGTGGTGGTGGGGGTGGACTCGGCGGGGGAGAAGGTGACGGAGAACTACTGGAACGGCTTTGCCGTGGAGGGGCCGGACGGGCAGCTCTATGTGATGACCGGCTACTACTGCTATCAGGACGGCGTGAATGTCTCCGCTGCCGATTACTACGCCTTTAACGACAAGGCCTCCGCCCTGTGCACCCCCGAGGCGGCGGACGAGGACGGCCTGTTCTGCCTGCTGCGGGCGGAGAATAGCGACGGGCTTACCCCCATTCCCATGGCGGAGGCCGCCACCCTCTCATCAGGGGACGCGGTGACGGTGCTGGGCTTCGACTGGTCAAAGAAATTCAACACGGTGGCGGATCTGCTGGGCAGCTATGAGACCACCGTAAGCGGCGCGCAGGAGACCGGCGGTTACACCGTCTTTACCCTTGCCGACGCCGCGCCCTCCGGCGACTGGGAAAGCGCCGTGGTGCTCTCGTCACGGGGCGCGGTGGGGATGCTGCTTGCCACGGAGGATATGAAGCAGTTTTTCCCCATGGACTATGTGCTGGCCTATCTGGGCTATGAGACCGGCGGCGACACGTCGGGCGGCTCAGGCGGCTCGGACGGCTCAGGCAGCTCGGGTGGGGAGGGGAGCGTTCCCTCCGGCGGGGCCGCGGCCGGCGGCGGGAGCGCCCCGCAGATCATCTTTGGCATTGCCATTGTGCTGGTGGCGGCGGCGCTGGTGTTCGGCATCACCTCCTACCGAAAGCGCAGAGCCTTTTCCGCCCGGGAGCTGGTGGAGCCTCTGGCCACGCCGGAGACCGCCCCCCGACTTGCCCTGCGCTGCACCGGCGGGGAGTTCGCGGGGATGTGCGTCCCGCTGGAGGGTCAGGTGGCCATCGGCAGGGCGCCAAGCTGCCAGCTTGTGTACAGTGCCGGGGCTCAGGGCGTCAGCGCCACCCACTGTGTACTCCGCCCCCTGGGCGTGGGCGCGGAGCTGACCGACCTTGGCTCAAGCTGCGGCACCTTTGTGAACGGGGCGCGGGTCGCGCCCAACACCCCCGTGTCCCTGCGGGAGGGGGACAGCTTTACTCTGGGTGCGCCGGAGAACAGCTTCCTGCTCACCCGGCAGGGCGCAATGTAAGAAAGGAAGGCAGTTGCCATGTCTGAAAACAGAACCTTTTACGCGAACGCGGTGAACACCTCGGCAAAATGGAGCTGGAAGGACGTCTTTTCCGACGTGTTCAAGCCCCACACCCGCGCCCAGAGGGACGCCACCATGTCCGCCGGGCTCACCGGCTGCATCCCCGACGGCAGCGAGATGCTCTCCGCGTGGCAGAAGCCCTGGCTGTTCGCCCGGGTGCTGGGTCTTGGGGCGCTGCTGTTTTTCCTCACCTATCTCAGCATCGCGCTGCAGGGGCTGAACATGGGCACGCTGGGCATTTTGTGCATGGTGCCCGCCGCCGTGGTGCCTCTGGCGACGGTGATTTTCTTCTGGGAGCTGAACATTCCCCGTAACATCTCCTTCGGGGAAATTATGTATATCCTGCTGTTCGGCAGCGTGGTCACCTTCCTCATCACCACCTTCTTAAACGAGGTGCTGGGGCTGGACGCCATTGACAACGCCAACGTGGCCTGCTTTCCCGAGGAGATCGCCAAGCTGGTGCTGGTGTGCATCTGCCTACGGAAAAGCGACCGGTGCTACGGCCTGAACGGCATCCTCATCGGCGGCGCGGTGGGCGCGGGCTTTGCCATCATGGAGTCCGAGGGCTACGCCATCTACTACGGCCTGCTGGAGCAGGGCAGCATCGCCGCCGTCAATTCCAGCTTCATCACCCGGGGGCTGCTGTCCATCGGCGGGCACACGGTTTGGGCGGCGCTGTACGGCGGCGCGCTGGCGCTTGCCAAGGGCCGCGGCAAGCTGGAGGTCAAGCACTTCGCAAACCCGCTGGTGATCATCACCATCGCCACCTCCATTCTGCTCCACTTCACCTGGAACAGCGCCGGCACCGTGGATACCGTGCTTCAGGTGCAGTATGCGTACAGCGGCAGCCAGTTCGTGGTGAGCCTCTATAAGCTGCTGTTTAACTACTGGTTCTACTATCTGCTCCTGATCGCGGTGGCCTGGGCCGTGCTGCTGGTGGTGCTGCGCCGCAGCGTGCAGCAGGTGGTGGCCCTCACCGTGCTGGGCGGAGAGAGCGCCGCGCCCCGACCCGCCGCACCTGTCCGCGCCGCCGCCCTTGCCTGCGTGGAGGGGGAACTTGCCGGGCGAAGCTATCCGCTGGGGGAGGGCGTGGTCCTGACGCTGGGCCGGGCGGCCGACTGCGCGGTGCGCTTCGGGGAGAGCGCCCCCGGCGTCAGCGGGCACCATTGCCGGGTGGAAATGCGCGCCGGCGCGCTGCTGCTCACGGACGCGGGCTCCACCTACGGCACCTACCTGTCCGACGGGACAAAGCTCCAGCCCGGCACGGCCACGGCGCTGCGCGCGGGTCAGGAATTTTACCTTGCCCAGGGCGGAAACCGCTTCCGGGTGACATTATAATGGGAGGGAATGGTATGAAACGGCTTCAAAAGCTCCTGGCGCTGCTACTCACCCTGTCCCTTGTCCTGCCCCTGGCTGCCTGCGGAAGCGCCGGCGGCGAGAGCGGGAGCACGGGCAAGCTGCAAAACCGCACGGAGGCCACCGCCGCCCCCTCTGCGACGCCCAAGCCCACCGCCGCCCCCACCGAGGCGCCGGAGCCCCGGGGGGACGTGGACAACTCCATCAACAATTCCGCCAACAGCGGCCTGTGCCTTGCGGTGGAGGACGCGGGGGGACATGACTACCTGTACCTCTCCAACAAGGATACCGGCGGCATGGGCGGCACCTACTGCATGACTGCGGATGGGGTCTACCACGCCACCGACGACTACTGCCAGAATATGCTGTACTATGATAACGCCATCTACTACACCGTGGGCAACGTGATCTGCGTGAACAACGTGATGTTCAGCAACAAGCAGGAGCTGTTTGATAACGGCAGCTGAATTTACGGGATGTGCTGCTATGAGGATCGGCTGCTGTTCGTCACCAGCGGCTGCATTAGCGAGTACGATCTCTCCACCGGGAAGGTGCGGGATTTGGCGGAGGCCTACTATCCCTATGCCATGACCCTTGCGGACGATCGCCTGTTCTTCATCACCCAGGGGGAGACGGACAACGTCTACTACATCAACTACATCGATCTGGACGGGGGCGGGGAATCCACCATGTTCACCTCGGACGAGCCGGTGTATTTCCTCACGGCGCTGGACGGGTATCTGTACCTGTGCGGCGGAGACTGGATTATCCAGTACGACGCCCTGACCGGCGAGGGCATCGACTACGCGGAGTACGATTTCCACACCACCTACTTAAACGCCTACGACGGCTACCTGTACTGCAACGTGCAGGAGCTCAACGGCGTGAGCCGCATCCCGGTGAACAGCCTTTCGGACTGCGAATTTCTGGCGGCGGACGCATCCAGCGTGCCCTACGCGCTGTCCCTGTGCGCGGTGGGGGACACCCTGTTCCTCAACTACATTGCCATGGACAAAACCGGGCAGTTCTGCCACTACGCCCTGGCTGTCACCGGCGATGAGGTGAACAGCGGGATGCTGGATGAGCTGTTAAGCTGAGAAAGAGAGGAACATAGCATGAAGCTTGATCTGTGTCTCCGGTGCATGGCGCCGCTGGGGGAGGACGGGCGCTGCCCCCGCTGCGGCGGGGATAACGGCGACCTTGTGTCCCTGCCCCATCAGCTCCCCCCGGGCAGCATCCTGAACAATCGCTATCTGGTGGGCCGGGTGCTGGGGGAGGGCGGCTTTGGCATCACCTACATGGGCTTTGATCTGGCGCTGGAGCTGAAGGTGGCCATCAAGGAGTACTACCCCGCCGGCTTTGTCAGCCGGGACGTGAACGCCACCCACTTTGTCAGCAGCGTCACCGTGCCCGGCGGCGGAAATATGTTTGAAAACGGCAAGCAAAAGTGCATGAACGAGGCCAAGACCATGGCGAAGCTGGATGAGCTTCGGGAGGTGGTGCGGGTGCGGGATTACTTCCTTGCCAACAACACCGCCTACATCATCATGGACTTTGTGGAGGGCGTCACCCTGAAGGACTATGTGACCGCCCACGGGGGCCGCCTCTCCATGACCGACGCGCTGGACCTGCTGCGCCCGGTGATGACCGCCCTGGAAAAGGTGCACGAGGCGGGGCTTATCCACCGGGACATCAGCCCGGACAACATCATGGTCATGTCCACCGGGGAGGCCCGGATTCTGGACTTCGGCGCGGCCAAGAGCTTCGAGCTGGGCGGAGGAGCTACCACCACCATGACGCTGAAGCGGGGCTTCTCGCCGGTGGAGCAGTACTCCCAGACCGGGGAGCAGGGCCCGTGGACGGATGTGTACGCCATGTCCGCCACGCTGTACTACTGCGTCACCGGGCAGCTCCCCTATGAGTCCATCGACCGGATCTCCGCCGATCCCCTGATCGCCCCCTCGGCGGCGGGCGCCGCCCTCACGCCCCGGCAGGAGAAGGCTCTGCTGCGGGGCATGGCGGTGCAGCCGGATAAGCGCCTGCGCTCCATGGGTGAGCTGCTCTCGGCGCTCACGGAGAGCAGCGGCCCTCCCTATGTCCCCGGCCTTGCGCCGGTGCCGACTCCCACCCCCGGGCCCGACGAGGGCAAGGGCGGACTGCGGGGGCTGAGCACCCGCATGGGCAAAAAGCTGTGGATTGCGCTGGGCGGCGC
>CAZCDJ010000046.1:0-12948 GCA_964497655.1 uncultured Oscillospiraceae bacterium
CCGCATCGAGCGGATGCCTTCCCCGGAGGACCTGGAGCGACTTCGCCTCAAGAAGCTCGACCGCGCCCTTTTCGACCCGTCGCCAGAATATCAGGTGACCGATCAGCCCGATTCCGAGCAGTGTCGAAATCATCAGCGCCGAGGCGGTCAAAACCTCTCTGCTCAAGATTTCCAACGACGAGGTGCGCGTGAACGTGATCCACGGCGGCGTGGGCGCCATCACCGAGAGTGACGTGATGCTTGCCGCCACCAGCGGCGCGCTGATCGTGGGCTTCAACGTGCGGCCGGATAACGCCGCCCGGGACAATGCCGCCAGAAGCGGCGTGGAGATGCGGATGTACCGGGTCATTTACGACTGCATCAACGAGATTGAGGCCGCCATGAAGGGGATGCTGGCTCCCAAGTTCGAGGAAGTGGTCACCGGCCACGCCGAGATTCGCCAGCTGTACAAGGTCTCCAAGGTGGGCACTGTCTGCGGCTGCTATGTGCTGGACGGCAAGATCGGCCGGGGCAGCCAGGTTCGCATCGTGCGGGACGGCATCGTGCTGTTCGAGGGTGAGCTTGCCTCTCTGCGTCGCTTCAAGGACGACGTGAAGGAGGTCGCCGCCGGCTACGAGTGCGGTATGCAGGTGGAGAGATTCAATGACGAGCGCGAGGGCGACGTGATCGAGGCCTTCGTGATGAAACAAATCGAGGGATAACTATGGCATCGAACCGCATTGGAAGGACAAACGACGATATCCAGCGGGTGATGAGCGATCTTCTGCGCCAGATTAAGGACCCCAGAGTGCAGCAGGGGATGATCAGCGTGACCCGCGTGGAGGCCACCGGCGACCTGAAATACGCCAAAATCTGGCTCAGTGTCCTGGGTCAGCTGGATGAGAAGCAGTTCCGCAAGGGACTGAAGTCCGCGTCCGGCTGGCTGCGGCATGAGCTGGGCGGCAGGCTCAGCCTGCGAAACACACCGGAGCTGGTGTTCGAGATCGACCACTCCATCGAGTACGGCGCGCATATCAGCAAGCTGCTCTCGGAGCTGGACGACAAGGCACAGCCGGAGGAAACACATGACGATAACTGAGTGCGCGCGCTATCTCGCGCTCCATGACCGCTATCTCATCATCAGCCATCAGCGCCCGGACGGAGATACTCTCGGCTCGGGCGCCGCTCTGTGCAGCGCCCTGCGCCGGGCGGGGAAAACGGCCTTCTGTATTCCCAACCCGGAGACCACCGGGACTTATGCCGCGTTCGTCGCGCCCTTCGACGCGCCGGAGGACTATTCGCCCTCCGTCACCGTCGCGGTGGATGTGGCGGACGCGCAGCTTTTACCCGTGGGGGTAAGCGCGTCGCCGTCGCTGTGCATTGACCACCATCCCTCCAACACCGGTTACGCGGCGGAGCTCCTGCTGGACGCCAGCCGCGCCGCCTGCGGCGAGCTGGTGCTGGATGTGATCCGTGCGCTGGGCGGCGGCGTCACCAAGGACGAGGCCGACCTGCTCTACATTGCCGTCAGCACCGACACCGGCTGCTTCCAGTATGGGAACACCAATGCCCACGCTCTGCGCGCGGCGGCGGAGCTGCTGGAGCTGGGCGCGGAGAATCAGACGCTGAACGTGGCGCTGTTTCGCACCCTGTCGCCGGCCCGGATGAAGCTGGAGGGCATGATTCTCAGCTCCCTGCAATTTTTCCGCGGAGGCGAGATTTCGGTGGCCTGTATCACCCGGGAAATGATGGAGCAAAGCGGGGCCACGGAGGATGACTGCGAGGATCTGGCCGGCATCGCCGGCAAGGCCGCGGGCAACCGTATCTCAGTTACCGTGCGGCAGCTGGAAGCGGAGAAATGCAAGGTCTCCATGCGAAGCAAGGCGGAGATCGACAGCAGCGCCATCTGTGCCGTGTTCGGCGGCGGGGGACACCGTATGGCCTCCGGCTGCACCCTGAGCTGCACCCCGGAGGAGACCGTCCGCCGGGTGGTGGCCGCCATAGAGGAGCGTTGGCCCGTATGACCGGGATTATTCTCATTGATAAAGAGCCTGATTGGACCAGCCACGACGCGGTGGCAAAGCTGCGGCGGGTGGCGTGCGAGCGGCGCATCGGCCACAGCGGCACTCTGGACCCCATGGCCACCGGGCTTCTGGTGGCGTTTCTGGGTCGAGCCACCCGGGCGGTGGAGTTCGCCGAGGCGGACTGGAAGGAATACCGCGCTGCCCTGCGTCTGGGTCTCACCACGGATACGGAGGACGTGACCGGGGAGACCCTCACCGTCTGCGATACCCCGGTGTCCCCACAGGAGCTGGAGGGCGTGCTGCCCCGGTTTCTGGGGGAGCAGGAGCAGATTCCGCCCATGTACAGCGCCATCAAGGTGAACGGCAAAAAGCTCTGCGACATCGCCCGCCGTGGCGGAGAGGTGGAGCGCTCGCCCCGGAGGATCTGCATTGAACGCCTGACCTGTCTGGGACAGGAGGGGGGCGACATGGTGCTGGACGTGCGCTGCTCCAAGGGCACCTACATCCGCACCCTCTGCGCCGACATCGGTGCTGCGCTGGGCGTGGGCGGCTGCATGGCCGCGCTGCGCCGTACCCGGGCCGGGGCCTTCTCCGTGGAGGATGCCCACACACTGGCGGAGCTTGAGCGGGAGGGACCGGAGCGTTTTCTTCTGCCCACCGACCGGCTTTTTGCGGACTATCCCGCCGCCACGGCGGAACAGGCGGAGGAGAAGCGCATCCGCGTGGGCGCGGACTATCCCTGCCGGCTTCCCAAGGGCAGCTACCGGGTGTATTCCGCCGCCGGTGAGTTTTTAATGCTGGGCCGCTGTGACGGCGACAGTATGACCGTGATCAAAAGTTTTTTTGAGGTATAGCCATGTCAGAGAGAAAAAGGGTCGTCGCCCTTGGATTTTTCGACGGCGTCCATGTGGGACACGCCGCGCTGATGCGCGCCACCAAAGAACGGGCGGCAGAGCTGAGCGCCGTCCCCACCGTGCTCAGCTTCGACGTGCACCCGGACACGCTGGTGTTTGGCGTGGATGTGCCGCTGCTGTGCACCGCCGAGGGTCGTGTGGATTTGATTCGCCGGGTCGCCGGCATTGAGAGTGTGGTGTTCATCCACTTCAACCAGACCGTGATGCATATGCCCTGGGAGGAGTTCATCGCCAACCTGACGAGAGAGCTGAATGTGGCGCATTTCGTGGTGGGGCAGGACTTCTGCTTCGGCTGGAAGGGGGAGGGCACCGCCCTGAAGCTGCGGGACTACTGTCTTTCCCACGGCATGGGCTGCGACATCATTGCCCCCGTGACGCTTTGCGGGGAAGTGGTGAGCTCCACCGCCATCCGTGGGCTGATTGCCGCCGGGGATATGGAAAAGGCCAACCGGATGCTGGGGCATCCCCACTGTCTGGTGGACATTGTGCGCTACGGCTACCAGCTGGGGGGCAAGATGGGCACGCCCACCATTAATATGCAGTTTGCCGACGGGGTACTGGAGCCCCGCCACGGGGTCTACGCCGCCAAGGTGTTCACCGCCGACGGACGGGAGCATATGGCTGTCACCAACGTGGGGGTGCGCCCCACCTTTGGGGGCGACCGGGTCACGGTGGAGAGCTACATTCTGGACTTCAGCGGAGATTTGTACGACTGCCGGGTGCGGGTGGAGTTCCACAAGTTCCTGCGAAGCGAGCGCAAGTTTGCGTCCCCGGAGGAGCTGAAGGCCCAGATTCTTCAAGACGCCCAGGAAACCAGAGCCTATTTCGACGAAAATGAATAAAACACGGCGGCAGTCACTTTGACTGCCGCCGTGTTTTGTCAGAAGAAAGCGGGGGAGAGGCTCTCTCCCGCCGCACTTAGTTTTTGCGCCAGACGGAGGGCATGAACAGCATCAGCATGGGGAATACCTCCAGCCTGCCGATCAGCATATCCATGCTGAGTACAATCTTGGAAAAATCGGAATACGCCGAGAAGTTGCCCGCCGGGCCCACAAGTCCCAGGCCGGGGCCGATGTTGGAGATACAGGCCACCACGCCGGAGAAGTTGGTTTCCAGATCGAAGCCGTCCAGCGATACCAGCAGCACAGAGCCCAAAGTGGTGAAGATGTAGAGGGCAAAGAACACCAGCGTGGCCCGGATGGTGCCAAGATCCAGAAGCTGTCCGTCCATGGTCAGCGCCGTGGTGCGTCTGGGACTGAACAGTCTGAGACACTCCTGCCGGGCGGTCTTGCACAGGATAATCATGCGGGACACCTTGATGCCGCCGCCGGTGCTGCCGCTGCTGGCGCCGATGAACATGAGCAAAATCAACATCCACTTGGAGTAGGCCGGCCACTGGTTAAAGTCCGCGGTGGCGAAGCCGGTGGTGGTGATGATGGTGCTCACCTGGAAGAAGGAGTAACGCAGGGACTGTCCCACCGTGCCATAGATGTTGTAGATGTCCACGGCGATGGTGACGGTGGCGAAGGCCACGATGAGGAAGTACCAGATCAGCTCGCTGTTGGTGAGGGCCTGCCGGAACTTCCGCATGAGCAGCAGAAAATAGAGGCTGAAGTTCACGCCGAACAGCAGCATGAAAACGGCTGTCACCACGTCGATATAGACGCTGTTGTAGAAGCCCACGGACAGCGCCTTGCAGCTGTAACCGCCGGTGGAGGCGGCGCTCATGGCGTGGATAAAGGAGTCGTACAGGGGCATCCCGCCGCAGCACAGCAGGATGATGAGCAGGGCGGTGAGAGCCACATAGATCAGGTAGGTGATGGCGCTGCTGGTTCGCACACGGGGCACCAGCTTGCCCACCATGGGGCCGGGCACCTCCGCGCGCATGATGTGCATGGACTGGTTCTCGCTGAGGGGGAGCACCGCCATGATGAACACCAGCACGCCCATGCCGCCGATCCACTGGGACAGGCTGCGCCAGAACAGCAGCCCCCGGCTGATCAGCTCCACGTTGGGCAGGATGCTGGAGCCGGTGGTGGTGAAGCCGGAAACGGTCTCGAACACGGCGTCCACATAGCTGGCAACCTCCCCGCTGAGCACATAGGGGAGCGCGCCCACCAGAGACATGAGAATCCAGCTGAGCGCCACGCTCACAAAGCCCTCCCGGGCGTAGATGTCGGTGCGGCGGGGACGGAGCAGGGCGAAGGCGACCGCCAGCACGGCGGCCACCAGCATGGTCCCCAGATAGCAGACGACGCTCTCCCGGTAGAACATAGCCACCACCATGGGTGGAATCATCAGCAGGACTTCCAGTTCCATGACCCTGCTGAGAATTTTTGCGATCATACGGTAGTTCATATCTTCTGCTGTTCCTCAAAAATGTCGCCAAAGCGCTGCATTCCGAACTTGCTGGTCACCGCGAGACAGCTGTCTCCGGCCATGACGCAGTCCTCCCCGGTGGGGATGATGCAGCGGTTATTGCGAATGATGGCGGCCAGCAGGGTGTCCGGCCGGATGTGCAGGCTTTTCAGCGGCTTGCCGATGTTGGCGTCGGTATCGGTCACGGTGAATTCCAGTGTCTCGGCCCGACCGTCGGCAATCTCATGGAGGGATTCGATACCGCTGCTGCCCAGAGAATTTTGCATGGCGCGGACATACTGGACGATGAAGTCCGCCGCGATGCTCTTGGGGGTGATGCAGCTGCCCAGACCCTGGGCGTCGATCATGCTCACGATACTGTCGTCGTTCACTTTGGTGATGACCTTGCGGGCGCCGGCCCGGGAGGCGAACATGGAGGTGATGATGTTGTTCTGGTCGCTGCCGGTGAGGGACACAAAGGCGTCCACATCCCGCACGCCCTCCTCCTCCAGAAGCCGGGGATTGGTGCCGTCGCCGTGGATGATGCTGACCCGGCTGAGCAGCTTGGAGAGCTCCTCGCAGTGGTCACTCTTATGGTCAATAATCTTCACGCGGATGCCAATGTCCTGCAGCTGGCTGGCCAGATATAGGGCGATGCGGCTGCCGCCCACCATCAAAACAGTGTGTACGCCGCGCTTGTAGATGCCGGCGGATTTGAACATGCTGGTGACTTCGGCGGGCGCACCCACGATATACACCGTGTCGCCCTCGGCCATCACATAGTCCCCCCGGGGGATGGCGATCATGCCGCCGCGCACGGCGGCGCACACCAGCGTGCCGCTGCCAAATTTGCGCCGGTAATGGGTCATGGCCATGCCGGCAAGGCAGCTCTCCGGGGGAATCGTGTATTCCACGATCTCCGCTCTGCCCTTGGCGAAGGAGTTCACCTTCTCGGCGGAGGGGAAGCGCAGAATGCGGCTGATCTCGTCCGCCGCGGCCCGCTCCGGGTTGAACACCAGAGAGAGACCCAGCTCGTCCTTCAGAAATACCATCTGCCGGTAATATTCCATGGTGCTCACCCGGGCCACGGTGTTCTTGACCCCCAGCTTCTTGCCGGTAAGACAGCACAGCATATTCACCGCGTCATCGTTGGTCACGGCGATCAGAAGATCGGCGGTGGAGACCTCCGCCCGGTTCTGTACATTGTAATCCGCTCCGTTGCCCAGAACGCCCATGACGTCAAGGTTGTTGGAAACATAAGAAAGACGTTCCTCGCTGTTATCGATCACGGTGATGCTGTGACCCTCGTTGGTCAGCCGGGAGGCCAGTGACATTCCGATCCTGCCGGCCCCAATAACGACTATGTTCATTTTCCTAAAGCCTCGCGATTAATTATATAATAATATTTATTTGGAAGACTTTTTGCGCCGTCCGCGGCCGCTGCCCCGTTTGCGCGGCTGGGCCAGCTTGGCCTCGTAATAGTTCTGCATCCCGTCGTCTGCGGCGTAGATCAGGCGGGTGGCGCAGTAGCTGCCGTCCTCCGCCTTCTTGAATTTCAGGCGGATGAGCACTTTGCCGCACTGGGGGCATTCCCCCAGATTCATGTAGCGCTGGTCGCCCTGATTGAGCCATCGGCGGAAGGACATCTCACCTGCGCACACCGGACAGACGGGCTTTGCGATTTCCCCGCTGGCAAAGGCCTCGCCCTTGCTGGCAATGCCGCAGAAGGCGGCGTGCGCCATGGGATCCGGCCCCTCCTGAGGGGAATTTCTCTCCTTGGGCGTGCGGTTGGCCAGAATCTGGGCCGCCTCCGCGTACTGAGCAAGTCCCTGTTCCATGTCCATATGGGAGCACACCAGCGCGGTGTTAAAGGCGTCGCCCAGCGCGTCGTGCGCCACCCGGGTCTGCTCGATCTCAAAGTGCTCCATGGCGGTGCTCAGAGCCTTCTGGTTCTTGTCGCCGCCGGTCTGCACATTATAGATGAGCTGCAGGTTCACCCAGCCGGCGATCCAGTCCCAGTCCAGATCGTGGATAATGATGTTCTGCTCCATGATGCCCTGATCGTCGTAGCCCCAGGTGAGGAAGGTGACCTCCTCGCCGCACCATTCCCGGAAGGCGGCAAACGCGTCCGGGAACAGCTCTCCGTGAGACAGCCGCTCCTTGTCAAAGCCTGTGAGCTTCTTCACCTTGTAGTGCATCCGCCTGAAATAAACAGGCTTCACATCCACCTGAAACTCCTCGCCGGGGGTCATATCCTCCCGGAGCTTCACCGCGCCGATTTGGATGATTTCTCCCCGCAGATGGATGGGCAGTTTGTTGAATACGGAGGATTTGGAGCTCATCGCCTGATTCCACTCCAAGTCCACCACAACATAATTCATATGCAAGCTCGTCCCCTTTTCTTCAACTCGTCAAACTGATTTTTGATTATATCATAGACTTATTCGGATAGCAAACAATTCTCTTTCAAATGCTCTTTTCCTATGGTATACTGCTACTGTTTTGAAAGGGGTGTTTTTGCAGTGAAAATAGTAGTGCTTTGCGGCGGGCTCAGCCCGGAACGCAACGTTTCCCTCTCCTCCGGCGCCAAGATTGCCGGCGCTCTCCGTGAGCGCGGACATCAGGTGGTTCTGGCGGATCTGTTCTTCGGTCTGGAGGACTGGCCCGGGGAGCTTGCGGATATATTCGATGCCCCTCCGCCGCTGGGCGGCACGCGCATCGACGAGATTGCCCCCGACCTTGCGGCGGTGCGCGCGTCCAGAAAGCTCCAAAGCCCCAACCAGTTCGGCGACCGGGTGATTGAGCTGTGCCAGATGGCGGACATCGTATTTCTGGCTCTCCACGGCCAGTGCGGCGAGGACGGACGGGTGCAGGCGGCCTTCGACCTGATGGGAATTCGATACACCGGCGCGGGCTTTCTGGGCAGCGCCATCGCCATGGATAAGGATCTGACCAAGCGGGTGGTAGCCCCCCTGGGCGTGAAAACGCCGGAGTGGCGCACCTGGGCCTGCAAGGGCATGGAGGTGGACGCGGTCTGCGCCGCCACCGCGCTGCCCTGCGTGGTGAAGCCGGACGACAGCGGCTCAAGCATCGGCGTCTCCATCGCCCGCACGGAGCGGGAGCTGCGGGAGGCGCTGGCCTCCGCTGCCCACGAGAGCAGCAGTGTGGTCATCGAGCGCTATGTGTCCGGGCGGGAGATTCAGATCGGCATTCTGGACGGCAAGCCTCTGCCCAGCATAGAGATACGTCCCAAGGTGGGCTTCTATGACTATAAAAATAAGTACCAGCCCGGCGCGGCAGAGGAGATTACCCCCGCCCCCATCCCGGCGGAGGCCGAGGCGCGCATCGCCGAAAGCGCTCTCAGGGTCTACAACGCGCTGGGGCTCAGGGCCTATTCCCGGGCGGACTACATCTACGACGAGCAGGGCGAGTTCTGGTTTCTGGAGATCAACACCCTGCCGGGCATGACCCCCACCAGTCTGGTGCCTCAGGAGGCCGCCGTGGTGGGTTACAGCTACGCCGATTTGTGCGAGAAGATCGTCGCGGCATCTCTGGAGAAGTACGAATGACCGGCGTCACGGGAAAGGATATCGCCGCCATGACCGGCGGCGCGCTGGCAGGGGAGGGAGACGAACCCGTCACCGGCGCGGCGATTGACAGCCGCATGGTGCGCCCAGGCGATCTGTTCGCGGCGCTGCCCGGCGAGCGGGCGGACGGACACGACTATATGGCCAGAGCCTTTGCCGCCGGCGCGGCCTGCTGCCTTGCCACCCACATCCCGGAGGGGGTGAGCGGCAGCGTGGTGCTGGTGCCGGACGTGGAAAAGGCCATGGCCGATCTGGCCGCCGCCTACCGGGGGACGAAGAACATCCCAGTGATCGGCGTCACCGGCAGCGTTGGCAAGACCACCACCAAGGAAATGATCGCCTCGGTGCTGAGCCAGCGCTATAACACCCTTAAGACAGAGAAGAATCTGAACAATCAGCTGGGCGTGCCCCTCACGCTGCTGCGTCTGGGCGAGGAGCATCAGGCCGCGGTGGTGGAGCTGGGCATCTCCCACTTCGGCGAGATGCGGGAGCTTGCGCGCATGGCCATGCCCACCATGGCGGTGTACACCGTCATCGGCCGGGCGCATCTGGAGTTTCTCCACGACCGGGACGGAGTGCTGCAAGCCAAGGGTGAGCTGCTGGAGGTGATGAGCCCGGACGCTACCGTGTTCGTAAACGGGGATGACGACAAGCTCTCCGCCCTCACCTGCCGGCAGGAGAAGCTTACCTACGGTCTGGGCGAGAGCTGCCACGTGCGAGCCGAGGAGGTCACTGCGCTGCCTGAGGGCGGCACCCGCTTTGTGCTCAACGGCATGGGCGTGCGCGTTCCCGTGGTGGTGAACGCGTACGGCGGACATCTGGTGTATGCCGCGCTGGCCGCCGCCTGCGTGGGGCTGACCCTTGGCCTCACCGCCAATGAGGTGGCGGCGGGCATCGGCGCCTACGAGAGTGTGGGCCGCCGGGCCAGCGTCATCGAGACGCCGTGTCTCCGCATTGTGGACGACTGCTACAACTCCAACCCGGATTCCTGCGCCGCCGCCATCCAGTCCGCCGCCGCGCTGGGCGGCCGTCTGGTGTGCATTCTGGGGGATATGCTGGAGCTGGGGGACACCTCCGCCGCGCTCCACGCCCAGACCGGCGCGCTGGCGCGGGAGCGGGGCGCGCTGCTGCTCACCGTAGGGGAGCTCTCCAAACACATGGGCGGCACCCATTTTGACACAAAAGAGGAACTTATCGCCGCGCTTCCCCGTCTTTTACAGCAGGGGGACACGGTGCTGGTGAAGGCCTCCCATTCCATGGCCTTCGAGCAGGTGTCCGAGTACCTGAAAACGCTGACCCTCTAAGCGTATTCGGAAAGGAACAGAAATGAAAAAGCTTTTTGCGCTTGCAATTTCCCTGTCGCTGTGCCTGACCATGGCGGCCTGCGGCGGTGTCCCAAAGCCCACGGACGCGCCCGCGCCCACCGCTGCGGAGGCCACCGAGACGCCCGTGCCCACCGCCGTACCCACGGCGGAGCCGGAAAACGCGGTTGACCCGATATTCGCCCCGCTGGGCAAGGACATATCCGCCGATCTGGACGGCGACGGCACGGAGGAGACGATCCTCTGGAATGCGGAGCTGCGCACTGACGGCAGCTGGGCATACGACCAGACCCTCACCGTGAACGGTACGGAATTTGCCGGCAGCCTTGAGGATATCGGTTACTACTGCGAGAACGTTCTGGACTACTGGGCCGTGGTGGATCTGGACACAAGCGACAGCTATCGGGAGATCGCCATCTTCGACGACGGCCCCAGCAGCGATGCCAACACAATCTTCTTCCGCTACGCGGATGGCAAGCTGACTCTGCTGGGCCGGGTGTACGGCTATCCGGATGAAAATGGCGACAAGATGTCTTTCCCCGGGGACAACACGGTGGAGAGCTGGACGCGCCTGTACAATTTCCAGACCTGGTTCGCCCCTGCCCGCTGGGTGTACGATGAAAGCGCCGAGTACGGCAATTTCCGGGCGGAGCCCATGGGTGACGACGGACTCTATTATCCCAACGGCTCCCAGGAGCTGACCGCGCTGAAGGATTTGCATCTGTACGCCGATAAGGCAGAGCTTGCCGACGTGACCACACTCACCGCCGGTACCCAGTTCACCACCCTCGCCACCGACGGGGCCGAGTGGGTGCTCATTGAGACCTCGGAGCTGGCACAGGGCTGGCTGCACACCGTGGGCTGCTGTGAGGTGGAGACCACTTCCGGCGCTGTCTACGGCGGCGAGGCCATCGACGGCCTGATTTTTGCCGACTGACGCTATAATCCCCCGCTCCTTTGGGAGCGGGGGATTTATGTATTCACAGGAACAGCTTCACCAGCACCAGCAGGATGACGCCGGGGATGCCCAGAATTCCTGCTACCAGCGCGTTCAGCGCGTTGATGCCAAGGGAAAAGTCGAAGAAGCCGCCGATGAAGTTGAACACGAACAGCATCACGATGCCGATGGCCATGTTCAGCAGCAGCTTCATGAACCATCGCAGCGGCGCCTTCAGCAGCTTCAGCAGCAGCCCGACCAGCAGTCCGCAGATGACAAGAATCAGCAGTGTGAGGGTGGTAAGCATGGTGTCCTCCTAAAAGAAAAGAGATTTGATGTTTTTCACGGCATAGTCGTAGCGGGCGCGCAGGGCGCTGATTTCCAGAATGCAGGCGTCCATCATACTCTTATCCGTCATGCCGTCGAAGCGGCAATAGGCCTCGCCCAGCGAGCCGCGAATGTCGCTCAGCTCACTTAGCGCCTTCTGATAGTCATTTTGCTGTTGCTTTCGCAGCTTTGATTTTTTGGACATGGAAAATCACTCTCCTATGTCCCTATATTCTATTCAAAGCCTGCGGAATTTAACCAGAATAGCGAAAAATTGTCTCGCATGACCCGCGCCTGTCCGGTCATAATAAAGCCAGACAGAAAACCGTCTGCCGCAGGGAGAGAGAAAAAAGCCCAAGGCCGGTGCCGGCGCGTGAAAGCGCCTTAGGCGAATGGTCGTCTGCCGCGCGTGGGCGGCGGACAGCGACAGCGACGAAAAAACTTGTCCCAAGGGATAAGAGCTCGTTGGTTACGGGGAGTAGGTTCAGCGCCGAAGCGGTTTACCGCGGGGCGCGGCGGGGGGTGCGCTTGATGCGCCTCCCGCTTTTTCTATTGCTTTTTCCCTGTTTCTACGATATACTATATAAGTAAAATTATGCGTGACAGCGCTACAATATATTGTGATATGTGAGGGAAAAACACTGATGGCACAATCTTCCCGTGAAACCTACGGTAACGAGAGCATCTCCCAGCTGAAGGGGGAGGACAGGGTTCGCAAGCGTCCTGCCGTCATCTTCGGCAGCGACGGACTGGAGGGCTGCGAGCACGCCGTGTTCGAGATTTTGTCCAACTCCATCGACGAGGCTCGCGCCGGAAACGGCGATATTATAACACTTACCCGCTTTTTGGACAAGAGCATTGAGTGCGAAGATTTCGGCCGGGGCTGCCCGGTGGACTGGAACAGCGCGGAAAAACGCTTCAACTGGGAGCTGGTGTTCTGCGAGCTGTACGCCGGCGGCAAGTACAAAAACAACGAGGGCGGCGACTACGAGTACTCTCTGGGTCTGAACGGTCTGGGCACCTGTGCCACCCAATATGCCTCCGAATATATGGATGTCACCGTCTGGCGGGACGAGAAAAAGTACACCATCCACTTCCGGCAGGGCAAGCCCTGCGGCAAGAAGGGGCAGGAGCTGCTCATTGAGCCCGCCGACCGGAAAAAGACCGGCTCCACCATCCGCTGGAAGCCGGATATGGAGGTGTTCACGGATGTGAGCATCCCGGAGGAGTACTTTACCGATGTCCTCCGGCGGCAGGCGGTGGTGAACGCCGGGGTCACCTTCCGCCTCCGCAGCGAAACGGCCAAGGGCAAATTCAACGTGACCGATTTCCGCTACGAGAACGGCATTTTGGACTATGTGTCCGAAATCGCGGGGGAGGAGGTCCTCTCCGCGCCCCAGTTCATTCAGGCGGAGCGTCGGGGCAGGGACCGGGCGGACAAGAGCGAGTACAAGGTGAAGCTCTCCGCCGCGTTCTGCTTCTCCAACAAGGTCTGCGCCA
>CAZCDJ010000046.1:12958-13447 GCA_964497655.1 uncultured Oscillospiraceae bacterium
TGAGTACTACCACAACAGCTCCTATCTGGAGCATGGCGGCGCGCCGGAGAAGGCCACCAAGAGCGCCTTTGTCTCCGCGGTGGACGCCTACATTAAAAAGCTGGGCAAGTACCAGAAGAACGAGTCCAAAATCTCCTTTCAGGACATTCAGGACTGTCTTGTGCTGGTGACCAACTGCTTCTCCACCCAGACCAGCTATGAAAACCAGACCAAGAAGGCCATCACCAACCGCTTCATTCAGGAGGCCATGACCGAATTTTTCCGGGAGAAGCTGGAGATTTTCTTCATCGAGCACAAGGCCGAGGCCGACCGGATTGCCGATCAGGTGCTCATCAACAAGCGTAGCCGGGAGCAGGCGGAGAAGGCCCGGCTGAACATTAAAAAGAAGCTCACCGGCACCATGGATCTGGTGAACCGGGTGCAGAAGTTTGTGGACTGCCGCAGCCGGGACGCGGACAAGCGGGAAATTTACATCGTGGAGGGCGACTC
>CAZCDJ010000047.1:0-13006 GCA_964497655.1 uncultured Oscillospiraceae bacterium
TGGGGGCGGAAATATTGCAAAGAGAAATGGGGTGATATAGCCATAGATAATAGAAGAAGTGTGGTGACAGATATAGAGAATAGAGAATTGTGGTGACAAAGGCCGTTTGTCACGTTCTCCTCACACCTCCGCCTCCATGCTTCGCAGGGTTTTTCGGAAGGTGATGGAAAAGAGAATCACGGTGAAGGTGATGGCGACAATGTCCGCCGCCGGCTCCGCCATGTACACCGCCGTGACCTGGTCGGCGGGGAAGATTCGGGGCAGCAGATAGATCAGCGGCACCAGCAGCACGAACTTCCGTACCACGGCCACAATGGCGCTCTCCCGGGCCTTGCCCAGCGCCCCGAAGGTCATCTGGCAGGCGATTTGGATGCCGAACAGACCCAGCGCGGCGGCATAGACCCGCAGCGCGTTCTCCGTGAAGTCCAGCAGGGCGGCGTTGGGGGTGAAGATGCCGGCGAACACCCGGGGCAAGGCCATGAACAGCGCCCACAGGGTGAGGGAATAGCCCAGACTCACCTTCAGCAGCAGCCAGAAGGCCTGCCGCACCCGGTCGGCGTTGCGCGCGCCGTAGTTGAAGCTGATGATGGGCTGCGCCCCCTGGGCCAGTCCCTGCAGGGGCAGCATGGCGAACTGCATACAGCTTGCGAGGATGGTCATGGCGCCCACGGCAAGGTCTCCCCCATAGCTGAGCAGGGAGGCGTTGAAGCAGATGGCGATGACGCTCTCGCTGCCCTGCATGATGAAGGTGGCGGCGCCCAGCCCCAAACAGGGCAGGACGATGTGCGCCCGCAGCCGGATGTTTTGCCGCCGCAGCCGCAAAATGGTGCTCCTGCCCAGCAGGAAGGACACCACCCACACGCAGCTTACCGCCTGGGAGAGGATGGTGGCCAGCGCCGCGCCGGCCACGCCCATGTGAAGCGTGAAGATGAAAATGGGGTCCAGAATGATGTTGCACACCGCGCCGATGAGCACCGAGAGCATCCCCGTGCGGGCGAAGCCCTGGGCGGTGATGAAGGCGTTCATGCCCAGCGTGAGCTGCACGAACACGGTGCCCAGCGCGTAGATGTTCATATAGCTCACCGCGTAGTCGATGGTGTTTTCGCTGGCGCCAAAGGCCAGCAGCAGGTCCCGGTTCCACAGGAGCAGCACGGCGGTGAGCACGGCAGAGATGATGAGCTGCAGGGCAAAGCAGTTTCCCAGCGTCTTTTCCGCGCTCTCCCGGTCGCCGCCGCCCATGAAGATGGAGGCGCGGGTGGCGCCGCCGGTGGAGCAGAAGGCCGCGAAGGCGGAGACGATGAGGATGATGGACATACACACGCCCACACCCGTGAGGGCCAGATCCCCATTCACCGGGATGTGCCCGATGTAGATGCGGTCCACAATGTTGTAGAGCATATTGATGAGCTGGGCCGCCACGGTGGGAAGGGCCAGCCGGAACAGGAGCTTGTTTACCGGCTCCCGGCCTAAAAATTCGTTGCTGCTTAAGTTGCTATTCATGATTTGCGCTGCTTCTTCCTTTCATGGCCTCCACGGCGTTTTGATAGATGCGAAGGGACAGAGCGTCGTAGCGCTCCCGCTCCTCCGGGGTGAAGCCCTGGAACAGCCGGCGCTGAAATTCCTCCCTGCACCGCAGAATCTCCCCCAGCACCGGCGCGGCGGCGTCCGTGGGGGTGAGGTGGATGCGCCGCCGGTCGGCTTCGTCCTTCTCCCGGTGGAGATAACCGCGGCTCATAAGGGCGTCCACCGCCTTGCTCACATAGCCCTTGGGAATGCCCCGGTAGTCCACAATGTCGCTGGCGGTGTCCCTGTCGGGATTGTTGCCCAGATAGGCCAAAATATCCGCCTCCGTCTGGGTCAGCCCGCTTTGGACGCACACCTCCCGCTCGCAGTAGTCGAAAAAGCGGGTGATGCCCCGGACGCGGCGCAGAGTCTCAGCGTCAAAGCTCATGTCCTCGCCTCCCTGAAAATTAGTTCTGTTAGTGAACAGTTTGCAATAGCAACTATTATAGCGGCGCGGGCGGATTTGTCAAGGCCGAAAAGCGCAAAAAAACTTACGGCGGGACTGTCTGTCCCGCCGTAAGGCGTGGGGGCGGCCGGTCAAAGCCCCAGCAGGCTTTTCCAGGCGGCGATGTAGCCCAGGGGCTGGGCGTCGCTGTGGCCCTCGGCGAAGATACGCAGCAGCGGCTCGGTGCCGCTGAAGCGGCAGACCACAAAGCTGTCGTCGGCAAAGTAGACCTTGCAGCCGTCCTCGTAGCTCACCCGCGCCGGAGCAAAGCCGAAGTCCGGCATCAGCCGTCGGGTGAGGATGTCGCTTTGCAGCTCCGCCTTTTTCTCCGGCGGAAAGGCGATGTTGCATTCCTTCATAACATATTTTCCGAATTTCTCGGTGAGCTCCGCCATCATCTCGCTGGGATGCCTGCCGGTTTTGCAGATCATCTCCACAAACAGGGCGGAGGAATACACGCTGTCCTTGCCGTGGATATGGCCCCGCACGGTGAGGCCGCCGCTGCTCTCGCCGCCCAGCACCGCGTCCACCTCATCAATCTTGGAGGAGATGTACTTGAAGCCCACGGGCACCTCATAGCAGGTCTCTCCAAAGGAGCGGGCCACCGCGTCCAGCAGGTGGGTGGTGGACATATTGCGAACCACCGGACCCTTCCAGCCCTTGTACTCGTGGAGATACCAGTACAGCAGCACCAAAATTTCGTTGGCGCTGATGTACTGTCCGTTGCCGTCGATCACGCCCAGCCGGTCCCCGTCGCCGTCCACGGCGATGCCCAGATCGTAGCCGCCGTAGATCACCCGGTTGCGAAGCTCGCCCATGGTGCTCTCGGAGGGGGCGGGCATCATGCCGCCGAAGAAGGCGTCCTTGTCCCCGTGAATCTGGTCAAGGGTGCAGCGGGTGGTGTTCAGAATCACGGTGAGGGGGTAGGTGGAGGAGCCGTGCATGGAGTCAAAGAGGATGCGGGGGCCCCGCTGACGGATGGCGTCGGTATCCAGCACGGAGAGCACCGCGTCAATGAAGCCGTTGAAGGGATTTCGCAAATAGGTGAGCAGCCCGGCGCGCTGGGCCGCGTCCAGGGGCATGGACTTCACGCCGCCCTCTGTCAGCGCCGCAATGTGCCGCTCCAGCGCGTCTGTCACCTCCACGGGGGCGTCCCGCCCCTCGTCCACGATGATTTTCACGCCGTTGTAGTTGGAGGGGTTGTGGCTGGCGGTGATCTCCACGCCGTAGTGCAGGGCGTGCTCCTTCACCAGATACATCACAAGGGGGGTGGGCACGCTGCGCTGCATGAACCAGACGCTAATGCCGTTTGCGGTCAGCGTCTCGGCCATCCACCGGGCGGCCTCGGCGGAGAGGAAGCGGCGGTCGTAGCCGATCACCACGCTTTTGTCCTGCTTGCCCTCCTCAAAAATGGTCTGGGCCAGCGCCTGAGCCACAAGCTGAAGGTTTGCCATGTAGAAGTCCTTGCCGATCTCGGCGCGCCAGCCGCCGGTGCCGAATTTTATCATAGGAATGACCCCTTTTCGCAGCTATTGTCTGGGTACAGTATAATCCCAACGCCGCCGCCGCGCAACGTCTTTTCTACGCGAAGCTCCGCTCCAGCGCGGCGGCGATGTCCTCGCCCGCGCCGGGGTCGAACACGTCGGCAAGGCCTGCCTGGGTGAGAGCCTCGGAGAAGTAGTACTGCTCGCAGTCCATAGCGGCCACGGTCAGGTACCGGTCCGCGCCGCTTGCCCAGTCCGTTTGCAGCTCGTCGTACAGCTCCAGCGCGCTGAGGGCGCTGACGGCGTAGCTGATATAATAGAAGGGATTTTCAAAGTTGTGCACCACGCTGATCCACTCATATTCGCAGCCGTCGTAGGGCTCATAGCCGTAGTCGGCGTACACCTCCCGGTAGATCTGGCAGGCCCGCGCCCCCGTGAGACCCTCCTCGTCGTAGCAGCGGCGCTGGAACTCGTCGTACATGGCGCCGTCCACCACGCTGTACACCAGATTGAGCAGCGCGTTATTCTTTACCGCCTGCCCGTATTTCTCGCCGAAGATGTCGTCAAAGAAGGGGGTAAACATCATCTCCATGCCCTGGGACTGCAGCTCCGCCAGATCGTTGTCCGCCGCGCCGAACACAAGGTCGCTCTGGGTATAGAAGGCGTTGGCGTAGTGACCAAACTCGTGGAACATATCGGTGTAGTCGTAGTAGTTGCCCCGGGGACAGTTGAAGATGAAGGGCTCATTCCAGTAGTTCAGGGTGAGGGTGAAGCCGGTGTTGGCCTTGGCGTCGCTGGGGGCGATGTCGCACAGACCGTTGTCGGTCATATAGGTGAAGGCGGCGGACAGCTCCGAGGACATTTTGGGCAGGGTGCGACCCATGGCGGAGAGGATGGCCTCCGGCGAGCAGTCGATGTCCGGGGTGCTCCACGCGCCGGCTGCCCGGTCGTACACCGACTGGGCGTAATTTTGAATCAGGGGGGCAAAGTAGGTCTTGGCGCTTTGCCACAGGGCCTGCGCGTCGGCGGGGGTGTAGTCCCGGTTGTAGTCGTACTCATAGCAGTAGTCCGCGTAGCTTGCGTAGCCGTTGGCGGCGGCGGAGGGGCGGCGCAGGGCCACCAGCTCCGCGAATACATCCGCGGCCGCGTCCTGATAGCCCGGGGCCTTCTCAGCCACATGGGTGTAGTACTCCTTCACCAGCGCGTTTTCTTTGTTGAAGCCGGTCAGCTCCTCGTCGCCGGCGCGCTCCCAGTCCGCGAAGGACTGAATCTGCCAGTCGGCGTAGTCGCCCTTCATGGCGTCCGCGTGGGCCGACACGGCTACCTCATGCAGCGCCGCCCAGTACTCGTCGTTGAGGGTGTAGTAAAGCTCCTGGGTGTAGGCCAGCTCCTCCGCGGCGTAGGCGTCCGTGGGGTCGGCGCTGTATTGCAGGTCAATGAGGTTTTGCAGGGTGTAGACATAGTACAGATGATCCGTCAGGTCAAAGTTCACATCGCTAAAGTCCTGCTGGCTGCCGCCGGTGCGGGCAAAGTCGTAGAGCGGCTGCGTGTACTCGTCGAACCACTCGGCCTTGTAGTGCTCGTATTCCATGTCGCCATAGGGCGTGTCGCCCCGCCAGACATCGGCAAAAAAGCTGGTTTTGCGTGCGGTGACGCTCTCGCTTTGCGGGGGCAGCACGCCGGGCGTGCCGCAGCCGGACAGCAGCGAGGCCACCAGCACAAGAATAAGCAGGAAGGATATGGGTCTTTTCGTTTTCATGGCTCACCTCCGTGATCGTGATAATTGTAACGTATGCCGCCGTGGCTGTCAAATGACAAATAATCTGCTGCCGCGCTGCGGGATGGGCGTGACAAGATCACGGAAATGCGTTATATTTATCTGTACAAATAGGATTTGAAAAGAGGCTGCGCCATGAAAAACTTTGAGTTATATACCCCCACAAGAATCTACTTTGGCCGGGGCCGGGAGCGGGAGGTGGGCGCGATTCTGGCGGGAATGGGCGTTCGCCGGCCGCTGATCTACTTTGGCGGCGGCAGCGCCCGGCGCACCGGACTGCTTGGCGCGGTGGAGGACTCCGTCACGCAGGCGGGGCTTACCTTCGCGGAGCTGGGCGGCGTGCAGCCCAACCCCACTGTGGAATTCTGCCGGGAGACCGTGGACTTCATCCGCGCCCAGGGCTGCGATATGATTCTCGCCGTGGGCGGCGGCAGCGTGATGGACAGCGCCAAGATTGCGGCTCACTGCGTCCGAACGGGCCGGGACCCCTGGGAGTTCTCCACCAAAAAGGCCGTCCCCACCGACAGCCTGACTGTGGGCGTGATTGTCACCATTGCCGCCACCGGCAGCGAGACCAGCGACAGCGCCGTGCTCACCAACACCGCGCTGGGGCTGAAGCGGGGCGTGAATTTTGACGCCAACCGGCCTGCCTTTGCCATTATGAACCCGGAGCTCACCTTCTCCCTGCCCGATTACCAGACCGCCTGCGGCACCGTGGACATCCTGATGCACACGCTGGAGCGCTACCTGTGCCAGAGTCAGGACAACGAGCTGGTGGATCAGATCGCCGAGGGTCTGTGCCGCAGCGTGATCGCCGCCGGGCGGGTGGTGAGGGAGACCCCGGATGACTACGAGGCCCGCTCCACGCTGATGTTTGCCGCCAGCCTTTCCCATAACGGAATTACCGGCGCGGGGCGGGGCGTGAAGATGATGGCTCACCCGCTGGAGCATGAGATGGGCGGCTACAAGGACAGCGTGGCCCACGGCGCGGGGCTTGCGGTGGTCTGGCCGGCTTACCTCACCTGGCTGTGGCAGCGGGGCCTTGCCACGGAGCGGCTCACCCGTATGGCGGTGAATATCTGGGGCTGCCCCATGGACTTCGCCCACCCGGAAAAGACCGCGAAGGCGGGCATTGACGCCTGCCGCGACTACTTCAAACTGCTGGGAATGCCCGCCACGCTGGGAGAGCTGGGGCTGGGGGAGGAGAGCATCGGCGTGATGGCCCAGCGCTACGCCGCCGACAGCAGCCGCGACCTGTTCGCCCACATGGGCAAGACCCAGGCGGAAGAAATTTATCGGCTCTGCCTGTGAGGGCGGAGAATATTGCAAGGAGGAGCTCTATGCGTAAAATTCTGATTGTGGGCGGTGTGGCCGGAGGGGCCACTGCCGCCGCCCGTCTGCGGCGTCTGGACGAGGACGCCCAAATCATCATGTTCGAGCGCACCGGTTATGTGAGCTACGCCAACTGCGGCGAGCCCTATTTCATCGGCGGCAGCATTCAGCGCCCGGCGGCGCTGACCCTTCAGACCCCCCAGAGCTTTCGCGCCCGCTTCAACATCGACGTGCGGGTACGCAGCGAGGTGACGGAGATACGCCGGGGGGAAAAGACCGTCACCGTGCGGGAGCTGGACACGGGCCGGGAGTACACCGAGAGCTACGACAAGCTGATTCTGTCCCCCGGCGCGGACGCCCAGCGTCCCGGTCTGCCCGGGGAGGACGGGGAGCGGGTGTTCACCCTGCGTACCGTGGAGGACACCTTCCGCATCAAGGACTTTCTGGACCGGGAGACCCCGGAGCGGGCCGTCATTGTGGGCGGCGGCTTCATCGGGCTGGAGATGGCGGAGAACCTGATGGACGCGGGCGTGGAGGTGACGCTGCTGCAGCGCAGCGCCCAGGTGATGCCGCCGCTGGACGGGGACATGGCCGCCGAGCTGCACGCCCACCTGCGGGCGAAGGGCGTGGATTTGCGCTTTCACCAGTCCATCACCGGCTACGAAGCCACGGAGGACGGCGTGCGGGTACAGCTGGCGGACGGCGAGAGCATCGACTGCGGCATGGTGCTGCTGGCCGTAGGCGTCACGCCGGACACCGCACTGGCGGCCCGGGCAGGGCTTGCGCTGGGGCAGAAGGGGGCCATCGTGGTGGACAGCCACCTGCGTACCTCCGACCCGGATATCTACGCCGCGGGGGACGCGGTGGAGGTGATCCAGCCCCTCACCGGCGGCCGGGTGCTCATCCCTCTGGCGGGCCCCGCCAACCGGCAGGGGCGCATCATCGCCGACAACCTGTGCGGCATTGAAAGCGAGTACAAGGGCACGCTGGGCGCCAGTGTGGTGAAGGTGTTCGACATGACCGCCGCCTGCGTGGGTCTGAACGAAAAGACGGCCAAGGCCGCGGGCATCCCCTATGACAAGGTGGTCAACTATTCCGCTTCCCACGCCACCTATTACCCCGGCGGGCACAACATGACCCTCAAGACCCTGTTCGACCCGGACACCGGGAGGATTCTGGGCGCCCAGATCACCGGCTTTGACGGCGTGGATAAGCGCATTGACGTGCTCTCCACCGCCATTCAGGCCCATATGACCGGCGAGGATCTCTCGGCGCTGGAGCTGGCCTACGCGCCGCCCTTCTCCTCCGCCAAGGACGCGGTGAATATGGCGGGCTTCGCCATCGAGAACGTGCGCAGCGGTCTGGTGGCGCAGCACCACTGGGACGACGTGGCGGCCCTGCCCCGGGACGGCAGCGTAGTGCTGCTGGACGTGCGCGGCGGGGAGGAATTTGCCCGGGGGCACATCCCCGGCGCGGTGAACCTCCCCCTGCCGGAGCTGCGGGAGCGGCTGGGCGAGCTGGATAAAAGCAAGAAGCTGTATGTGAACTGTTACAGCGGCATGCGCAGCTATATCGCCTGCCGCATCCTCGCGGGCCACGGCTTTGCCTGCTCCAATCTCTCCGGCGGCTGGCGGTTCTACGAGCTGGCCAGCGGCGACAGCGGCGTGCGGGAGGATGAGCACCACCCCTGCGGCGAACGGAAATAGGCAAAAGGGACGCGGCTCGCCGCGTCCCTTTCCGCACCCGTCCACCTGCGCGCTTCCCCGTCCGCCTGCGTGCGTCCCTGTCAACCTGCGCACTTCCCCGTCCACCTGCGTGCGTCCCTGTCAACCTGCGCGTTTTTCCTTGTCATCCTGAGCACTTTTCCTTGTCATCCTGAGCGCAGCGAAGGATCTTTCCCCGCGAAACCGCCCACTTCACGGATTATTTACAATTCCTCCGAAAAATACTATTGCAAAAGGGGAGCATTCGTGTTAATGTAACTGTGTTAGTAACATTAACCGCCCGTGAACTTAGGAGGTTCCATGAAAAAGACTGTATTATCCCTGACCCTGGCCGCGCTGCTGGTGCTCAGCGCCTGCGGCACCGGCGCTTCCGCCCCTGCCGGCTCCGACGCCACCGCTGCGCCCGGGGAAGCCGGGCTGCTCACCGCCGAGGAGGCCCATGAGCGAATGGAAAGCGGCGACCCCATTGTGATTTTGGACGTGCGTACCGCGGAGGAGTACGAGGCGGGGCATATCCCCGGCGCGGTGCTGCTGCCCAATGAGGAGATCGGCACCCAGCGCCCTGTCAGCCTGCCGGTGCTGGACACCGAGATTCTGGTTTATTGCCGCAGCGGCAACCGCAGCGCTCAGGCCGCGGAGAAGCTTGCCGCCATGGGTTACACCAAGGTGTACGACTTCGGCGGCATCAACGACTGGCCCTACGACACCGAGACCGGCGCCTATGCCGCCGCCGAAAAGGACGGCACGCTTGCCTCCTTCCTCTCCTACGACCTGAACGGCGTGTCGGTGGACGAGAGCGTGTTTGCCGACTATAAGCTGACCATGCTGAACTTCTGGGGCACCTACTGCGGCCCGTGCCTGAAGGAGATGCCCGAGCTGGGCGAGCTGGCCGCCGAATATGCCGAAAAGGGCGTGCAGATTGTGGGCGTGGTCAGCGATGTACAGCAGCAGGCCGACGGCAGTTTCCGGCAGAGCAAGTTGGAAAACGCCCGGGAGCTGGTGGAGCAGACCGGCGCGGCCTATCCCCACCTGCTGGGCTCCTACGATCTGGTGAAGGCCAAGCTGGGCAGCCTGAACGGCGTGCCCTACACCATATTTGTAGACAGCCAGGGACAAATTGTGGGGAAGGAATATCTGGGCGCGCGCAGCAAGGACGCGTGGACCGAGATTATTGACGAGACGCTGGAAGGAGTGGCGGTGTGACCGCGCAATTCCCCGTGGCGGTGCACGCGCTGGTGTTCCTGCTGCATAAGGGGGAGCTGACCTCCAGCGAAAAGCTGGCTGCCAATATCTGCACCAATCCCGCCCGGGTACGGAAGGTGATGGCAATGCTGTGCCGGGCGGGTCTGGCGGGCTGCCGTCAGGGTAAGAGCAGCGGCTATTTCCCCCGGCCCGACGGGGAGTGCATCACCCTGCGCGCGGTCATGGAGGCGCTTTCCGAGCGGCCCCTCAGCATGAGCTGGAGCAGCGGCGATGAGAAGCAGGCCTGTCCCATCTGCTCCGGCATGGGCCGGGAGATGGATCGGTTATACGACGAGTTGAACGAGGACTGTTTGCGCTCGCTGGAGAAGGTGACCATCGGCTCCATCAGCGCGGACCTGTTTCAGGAGGGAAAAGTTTGAAACGAGTTCAAGCTTCATTTCATGTAAGCGCATTTTTCCCGCCGCTTGCGGGAAGCCGTCAAATCCGCACATGATGACCGTTCCTTTTCAGGGTCTTGTGTGCAGGGAAGTGAATTGAAAGGAAGGGTCAAACATATGAAATTCGACGCGATCATCATCGGCTTCGGCAAAGGCGGCAAAACGCTGGCGGCGGCGCTGGCAAAGCAGGGGCAGCAGGTGGCGCTGGTGGAGAAGAGCAGCGCCATGTACGGCGGCACCTGCATCAATGTGGGCTGCATCCCCTCCAAGTCCCTTGTCACCAGCGCGGCGGAGTCCGCCCGTCACGGGGAGGAGAGCTTTGAGCGGAAGGCGGAGCGCTATGCTGCCGCCATCGGGGAGAAGCGGCGCGTCACGTCGCTGCTCCGGGGCAAGAATTATCACAAGCTGGCCGATCTGCCCAATGTGCGGATTGTGGACGGGCTGGGGAGCTTTGTTTCCCCCACGCAGGTGGAGGTGCGGCTCACCGCCGGCGGCACGGAAACGCTGGAGGCCGAAAAGCTGTTCATTAACACCGGCGCCGTGGCCATGACCGAGACGCTGCCCGGCATGGAGGGCAATCCCCGGGTCTACGGCAGCGAGACGCTGATGGACGAGGAGACGCTGCCCCGGCGGCTCACCCTCATCGGCGCGGGCTACATCGGCATGGAGTTCGCCTCCCTGTACGCCGCCTTCGGCAGCGCGGTCACCGTGCTGCAGCGGGGGGATGTGTTCCTGCCCCGGGAGGATCGGGACGTGGCGGACGCGGTGCGTGAAAATCTGGAGGCCCAGGGCGTTCGGTTCCTGCTGGGCGCGAAAACCCTCCGGGTGGAGGGCGGCAACGTGATCTATCAGCAGGGGGATGAGGAGGGCACGGTAGAGGGCGACGCCATCCTGCTTGCCACCGGACGCAAGCCCAACACGGAAGGTCTGGGCTGCGAAAAGGCGGGGGTTGCCCTCACATCCCGGGGCGCGGTGCAGGTGGACGACCATCTGCGTACCACCGCGCCGAATATCTGGGCCATGGGCGATGTCACCGGGGGCGCGCAGTTCACCTTCACCTCTCTGGACGACTACCGCATCGTGCTCTCCGACCTGACCGGCGGGGAGCGGGCGCTGAGCAAGCGGAAAAACGTGCCCAACAGTGTGTTTATGGCCACGCCTCTGGCCCGCGTGGGGCTTACCGAGGCGGAGGCACTGGAGCAGGGGCTGCCCATCCGGGTGCTGAAGCTGCCCACCGCCGCGGTGCCAAAGGCGCAGGTGCTGGGTCAGACCCGCGGCTTTTTGAAGGCCGTGGTTCACGGGGAGACCGGCCTGATTCTGGGCGCGGCCCTGCTGTGCCCCGAGAGCTACGAGGTCATCAACCTGATTAAGCTGGCTATGGACTACGGCATCCCCGCCGCCGCGCTGCGGGATCAGGTATACACCCACCCCACCATGACCGAGGCCCTTAACGACCTCTTTGCCCTGTGAGGGGCAGACGCTGGGTCGCCGCCGCCCTCCTGGCGGCGGCGGTGGCCCTGATCGGGCTGGGAATCTATACCGGAGAGCCGGAGCAGGTGGCCCAGAAGGCTGTCAGCGTCTGCTTTGAGTGCATTGGGGTGGGCTGATGAAGCAGGGGAAACGGCATCTGATTCAGGCGGCGGCCACGCTGCTCACTAACGCGAACCTTGCCGGCTTCTTCACCGGAAAAATCTATCAGGGCGCGGGCAAGCACCTGTGCGTGCCGGGGCTGAATTGCTATTCCTGCCCCGGTGCGGTGGGGGCCTGCCCCATTGGCTCCCTGCAGGCGGTGATCGGCGGGCGGGAGAGAAGTGTTTCCTATTATGTGTTCGGCCTGGTGCTGCTGTTTGGCACGCTGTTCGGGCGGCTGATCTGCGGCTTTCTCTGTCCCTTCGGCTTTGTGCAGGACTTGCTCCATAAAATCCCCTCACCCAAGCCAAAGGTGCCGGAGCGGCTGGATAAGCCCCTGCGCTGGGGCAAATATGTGTCTCTGGCGGCGGTGCTCATTCTGCCCGCCCTGCTGCGGGACGCTTACGGCATCGGCGCGCCCTATTTCTGCAAGTATGTGTGCCCGGCGGGCACGCTGGAGGGGGGCATCCCCCTGCTCATCGCCGACCCGTCCCTGCGGGCGGCGGCGGGCTTCCTGTTCTCATGGAAAATGGCGATTTTGGTGGCGGTGGTGGTGCTCAGCGTGCTGATCTACCGTCCGTTTTGCAAGTATCTCTGTCCGCTGGGAGCCTTCTACGGGCTCTTAAACCGGTTTAGCATCTACCACATGGAGGTGGACGCGGACAAGTGTATCGGCTGCGGCAAGTGCGAGCGCGTCTGCAAGATGGGCGTGTGTCCCACGAAAAACAGCAACAGCGCCGAGTGCATCCGCTGCGGCGCGTGCACGCAGGCCTGTCCGGTAAGCGCCATTTCCTCCGGCTTCCGGGGGATGCCCGGCAAGGCCCGGGGGGACAGTGGAAAGGGAGGCGAGCTGGAATGAGATGGTTTGGCCCGGGAAAAAAGAAGAAGGACGGAGCGCAAAAGCCCCCTCCTGCGGACGAGGACGAGGATGAGGAGGAGCTGATGATCTTCGAGGAAGAGGAGGACGAATCCTGACCCCTTGCAGACCCTCACCGTCAAAATAGAACTCCCCCGGCGGAATCATTCCGCCGGGGGAGCTCTGTCTGTTTGGGGAAAACTTACTTGATGCCCATGCCGGAGAGGACGGCGTCCAGCTCCTCCCGGGCGGCGGCGATCTGAAGCTCGCTGTGCTTTGCCCGGCCCCGGGTGAAGTACACCAGCAGACCCCGCATGGCGGTGAGCCGGTTGCCCGCCTCCTCCCAGCACAGGGAGCTGGTGGAATCGGCAACCTCGTCGGTCACGTCCTCGCCCCGGGTGCAGGGCAGGCAGTGCAGGAACTTGCAGCCGATGTTGCCCAGCTGCATCAGCTCCCTGTTCACCTGATAGTCGTGGAACACGCGCACCCGCTCCTCCTTGGGCATCTCGCTCTCGTAGAGGCCGTACCACACGTCGGTGTAGATGAAGTCCGCGCC